>JAWOCV010000117.1:0-99987 GCA_046483585.1 Marinilabilia sp. | reverse complement strand
GGCGATCCCGAATGGAAGAGAATCACCAAGTTCTGGATGAAGCTCTTCGGGATCAACTTTGCCATTGGTGTGGCCACGGGTATCATTCTCGAATTCGAATTCGGGACCAACTGGAGCAACTACTCCTGGTTTGTGGGTGATATCTTCGGGGCGCCACTGGCCATTGAAGGCATCATGGCCTTTTTTCTTGAAAGCACCTTCATCGCGGTCATGTTTTTTGGATGGGACAAGGTCAGCAAGCGTTTCCATCTGACAGCCACATGGCTGACAGCCATAGGCGCCAGCCTGAGTGCCGTGTGGATTCTTGTGGCCAATGCCTGGATGCAAAATCCCGTCGGTACCCTTTTCAACCCTGAAATGGCCAGGAACGAGATGATCAACTTCTGGGATGTTATCCTTTCAGAAACGGCTGTCAACAAATTCGTTCACACCATCACTTCCGGCTTTGTGCTGGCCGCCATCTTCGTCATCGGGGTAAGCAGTTGGTTCCTCATTAAACACCGTGAACAACTCCTGGCCAAACGCAGCATCGTGATCGCCTCTGTTTTCGGTCTTATCAGTTCGGTGGTCCTCATTGGCACAGGTGACAGCTCGGCCAAAGAGATTGTCAAAACCCAGCCCATGAAATTCGCCGCCATGGAAGCCCTGTATGATGGACAAACCAATGCGGGACTGGTCGCTTTTGGCATTCTGGGCGGTGAGAATACCCACGAAAATATGGGGCCCGACAGCGAAGCAGATTTTCTGGTAAAAATGGAGATCCCTTCCATGCTTTCCTGGATGGCACACGGCGACACCGACAGTTACGTGGCCGGTATGAAGGACCTTATCATGGGTAATCCGGGCCAGGGCATCATACCTTACAAAGAAAAGATCAAACGCGGGCATGAAGCCCAAAAATCGCTGCGGGAACTAAAAGATGCACAAAAAGCGGGCGAAGATGAAAAAGCTGAACAGATCGCGGAGAAGTTCCGTGACGAAGCATTCATCGAAGAAAACGTTCAATATTTCGGGTATGGGAACTTCTACGACCCCGACCCCGAGGTACTTGAAGCCAATGCCTTTAAAATGGTACCCCCCATTTCGATGACCTTCTATGCATTCCACATAATGGTGATCCTTGGCGGGTTGTTCCTCTTTCTTTTCGCGGTTTTCCTCTATCTTGTACTGAAAAACCAGCTTCACAACAAAAAATGGTTGCTATGGGCCGGTGTTTGGACCATTCCGCTGGCCTACATAGCCTCTCAGGCCGGTTGGATCGTGGCCGAAGTGGGCCGGCAGCCCTGGGTTATACAGGATCTGATGCCCACTATGAAAGCCGTTACTCACATTGACGCAGGCTCGGTGATGACCACGTTTATTCTTTTTGCGGTGACGTTTGTGGGACTCTTCATTGCCGAGATCAAGATCATGATAAAACAAATTAAAGTCGGACCCCAAAAGAAGGAGGACCAAAACCATGTTTGAATCACTATCACATTTAGCCTTACAACAGTATTGGTGGATTATCATATCAGTTTTGGGTGGGGCCCTTGTCTTCCTGATGTTCGTTCAGGGTGGACAAACCCTCTTCTATCAGGTGGGTAAATCCAAAGAGGAGCGCACCATGCTTATCAATGCCCTGGGGCGAAAGTGGGAATACACATTTACGACCCTTGTCACTTTCGGGGGTGCCTTTTTTGCTTCTTTTCCGTTGTTCTACAGTGCCAGTTTCGGTGGAGCCTACTGGGCCTGGATGATCCTTCTGTTCGCTTTTATCCTGCAGGCAGTATCGTATGAGTTCCGTTCCCGTCCAGGCAATGTTTTCGGTTCCCGGACTTATGAAACTTTTCTTTTTATCAACGGACTGATCGGCACATTCCTGCTTGGGATTGTGGTAGCCAGTTTTTTCACAGGTTCACAATTCCTCCTCACCGACCTGAACGAAACCCAATGGCAATCGCCTTACCGGGGTCTTGAACTACTGCTTAATGCGCACAATCTGTCCCTCGGACTGGCGGTTTTCTTCCTGGCACGCACACTCGGACTACTCTATTTCCTGAACAGTGTGGATGATGAAAACATCGGGAAAAACATTCAGAAACACCTGTGGTACAATGCCATTCCGTTCGTGGTATTCTTCCTGACCTTTGTCTTTTGGCTGATGCTCCGTGACGGATATGCTCTAAACCCCGAAACCGGAGAGGTATTCATGCAGGCCAACAAATACTTCCTCAACCTGATTGAAATGCCCGTCGTTCTGATCCTGTTCCTGGCTGCCGTGGTTCTGGTCCTTTACGGGATCTACACAGGCCTGAAAAACAGGAGTTCACGGGGAATCTGGTTTACCGGCCCCGGGACATTCCTGGCCGTTTTTTCATTGTTTCTGGTCGCCGGGTTCAACAATACCGCTTTTTATCCGTCAAGTTATGACTTACAAAGCTCCATCACCATTATGAACGGTTCGTCCAGCCATTTCACCCTGACGGTGATGAGCTATGTATCCTTGCTGGTACCTGTGGTGGCAGCCTACATCTGGTATACATGGCGGGCCATGACACAAAAGAAGATCAGTAAGGAAGAATTAAAATCCGGAGAGTCGCACTTTTATTAAAAAACAAGAAATTATGAGTTATATCGAAGTTATCCTGATGTATCTGATCTGGCCGGTAACCGTAGCCATCGGTTACTATGCATCGGTTTATGCCGTAAAATTGTTCGACCGGAAGTGGAAAGAGCAAACTGAGGCTGAAGAGGAAAGCAACCCCGCGACATAAAAATTTGAAAAATTCGGGTCTGCTGAACAAGTCTGCAGACCCGAATTACTTTCAGATTATGTACTGAAAAATGGATTTCAAATATTTGTACAAACAAGAAAATTTATTTAATACTGGATATGGCTATAGAAAAAAAACTTCGTGAGGTATTAGAGATTGAAGAAAGCAAACACAAAAATGATAGTATACTCCAGGAATTTTCTAAGGCTGATAAAGAATTTTCGGAATTAGTCAAAGCGGGCTTGGCTCAAAAAAGGGGGAATCATCTCTTATCTCCTGAAGATTTTCACTTAAAAAAATACACAATAAATTCAAAATAATTTCAGGCTCATCCTGGTCAGAATCTGACTCGATTCCCTGGTATTTCTTTTTAAGAGCTTTCCATTACTGAATAGAAATAACCACACTTATAGGATTTCCGTCCCAGCCCGAAATATATTGCAGGTTCATAGCCATTAATTTTTATGGTAATCTATTTCAAACAGAAATAAAAGAAGGTGCTTTGGCAATTTTCGGAATTCTTGCAAAAAACGAAAACCTGAACGATTTCCCGGGTAGTATAATATCCTGAAGGTTTCACTCAGGAAAAAACCGAAAAACTCAAAAAGATTGAGAAAGCATGTGCTGGAAAAGCTAATCGAGGGCTTCACTGAAAGTAAAACCCTCACTTCAAAAAGAAACCAGCATGGCAACGTTTGCCGCAACAAGAATATGCATAACCCCTTGCATGCGAGCCTGCCTGGCGGCTTATGAAGGATGAGACTTGATGTACAAACCAATGTTTGTTTCGAATAGCAAGATTCTAATAAGAAAAACGGCAGACAGGCCTGCCTGGCGGTTTATTAGAAGGCAAATCTTGTTTTTTGAGAAAGGTTCTTTTGAGAAAATTGATTTTTTTCGAGAAAACGTCAGGCAGGTTCCATTCGACCTTAAAAATCAAATTCTTTATTCTTCCCCTTTCGAACGCTTGATCATATCCACAAAATCATCGAACAGGAATTCGGTATCGGTAGGACCACTACTAGCTTCGGGGTGAAACTGGGTTGAAAAGAACGGTTTCGATTTATGCCGCAGGCCTTCATTGGTTTCGTCATTAATGTTCACAAACAAGGGTTCCCAATCTTCTCCCAGCGATTCGGTGTCGAGAACATACCCGTGGTTCTGGCTTGTGATGTAGCATGTTTCGGTCCCTACTTTGATGACGGGATGATTGTGAGCGCGGTGACCATATTTCAGCTTGTGGGTGGATCCTCCGGCGGCGGTTCCCATGAGTTGATTCCCCAGGCAGATACCAAAAATAGGTTTGTTACCATTCAGTGCTTTCCGCACATTTTCAATGGTGGCCACACACATTTGCGGATCTCCCGGACCATTGGCAAGCATAATGCCATCAAAGTCATCGTTATTGAAATCATAATCCCATGGCAGAAGGGTTACAGTCGTATCACGCTGAAGCAGACAACGGATGATGTTGTATTTTCCGCCGGTATCAACCAGTCCGATTTTGTATTTCCCGTCCCCGTAAGTACGTTTTTCCTTTGTGCTAACACGAGCCACCAGATTCTCTTTATTGGGATCGTAAAAATCGATCTCTTCATCGATCTCAATCTTTCCGAGCATGGTGCCTTTCTCGCGCAGGATCTTGGTCAGAGCCCGTGTATCAATTCCGAAAATGCCCGGCACCTCATTCTGTTTAAGCCATTCGCCCAGACTGGTACGGGCATTCCAATGGCTGTATTCGAAAGAATAATCGGAGATCACAAATCCTGAAACATGAATGCGGTCCGATTCAAAAAATTTCGGAATCCCGTTTTCCTTATCATCATTTGGAACTCCGTAATTTCCCACCAGGGGGTATGTCGACACCAATATCTGACCTTCGTAGGAAGGATCGGTCAAACTCTCGGGATAACCCGTCATAGCGGTATTGAATACCACTTCACCTGCAATGGCAGCATGGTGGCCAAAGGATTTTCCTTTGAAAACGGTCCCGTCTTCCAGGACCAACTTAATCGGCTTAAAATCAGGCATACTTCTCTTCTTCATTAAAACAATCCGACACCTTCTATCCCGTAAAAAATGCATTTACCTGATCTCGGCAAATGCATTCCGGGGTTTGTTTCGGGTACAAAATTAGCAAAATATTTGCATAAATCTGCACTCATATGGGATGTATTTTGAATATTTATTACAATTATCGGTATAAATATTCATTTTCAATATTAATATTCATCGTTTACCGAGGGGGGTATAGGGAATTCTTGGACACACAGCTTTATATGCCGGCCGGATGATGCGGCGGCTGGAGCAGGTTACTTCTTCAATACGGTGGGCACACCATCCGGCTATACGGGCCACGGCAAAGATCGGGGTATAGATCTCCTGTGGAATTTCGAGGCATTGATAAACAAAGCCGGAATAGAAATCAACATTGGCACTTACTACTTTGGAATTACTTCCTTTGAATTTATAGAAAACCTCCGGCGCCAGTTGTTCCACGAGTGCATACAAATTGAATTCAGCCAGCCGGTCTTTCTCTTTGGCCAACTCCTCGGCTTTTTCTTTCAGCAGTACAGCACGCGGGTCCGACAAGGTGTAAATGGCATGCCCGATGCCATAGATCTTACCGGTCTTGTCATTGACCTCTTTCTTCAATATCTTTTCGAGATATGCAGCCACCTCTTCTTTATCTTCCCAGTTCTGTACATTCTCCTTAATGTTTTCCATCATATCAATCACCTTCAGGTTAGCTCCGCCATGCAAACCCCCCTTGAGTGATCCCAGGGCTGCCGCAATGGCCGAATAGGTGTCAGTCTGTGCCGAACTCACCACCCGGGTGGTGAAGGATGAGTTATTCCCACCACCATGTTCGGCATGAAGTACCAGAGAAAGGTCCAGAAGATCGGCTTCCAGTTGTGTGTAGTCTTCCCCTTTCAACATGTAAAGGAAGTTCTCGGCGGCACTTAACTCAGGTTGTGGGTGACGTATGATAAGCGATTTCCGTTGATAAGAGTGCCGCATTCCGAAATAGGAGTAAGCCACAATCACAGGGAATTTGGCGATCAGACTGATCGATTGTTTTAACAGATTTTCAGGAGAATAATCCTCGGCATCTTCATCGGCCGTATAAAGACCCAGAACCGAGCGCGCCAGCATGTTCATGACCGATCGTCCGCGCAGCGAAAGGATCATACTCTTGGAGAAAAACGGCGGAAGTTCCCGCTCTTCTGAGATCATCCCCGAAAGTTCAGCCAACTCATCCTTATCGGGGAGCTTACCTGAAAGCAGTAAATACGCAGCCTCCTCATATCCATGCCGGCCATCCTGCTGAAAGCCACGGCAAAGATCTTTCAGTTCAATACCCCGGTAATAGAGCCGGCCATGGGCCGGAATAATATTTCCCTGTTCATCTTTGTCATACCCCACAACGTCGCCGATGTTGGTTAATCCCACCAGCACACCGGAAAAATCGGCGTTACGAAGTCCCCGCTTAACGTTGTATTTAGGGTACAGATCCTTATCAATATCACACGATTGAACGGATGATTTTGCCAGATTTTTTAAAAAAGCCATATACTCGGTTTTTTATTATTTTATCACTCTGTTAATTTTCTTGCGGCCTCATTCACCTGCTCAAAAGAAAATTTCCCGATCATCCGGTCCATCTTTTCTTTTATTTCGCGGTTACATAAATTTCCTATGCTCCCTTCGTGCGTATGTCGAACGGCCGACATATCGGGAGAAAACGTTCCTTCCTCGATATCTGCTCCTACCTGGCGGTAAGCTTCTCTGAAAGGCACCCCCTGAAGAACAAGCCGGTTGACCTCTTCCACACTGAAAGCATATTTATACAGATCATTGTCCATGATATTTTGGTTGACTTTCACATTTTCCATGGCCAGTTTCATCAAGTCAAGACAACCGATCAGTTCATCAAAGGCGGGCAAAAAGATCTCTTTGATCACCTGCATATCACGAAAATATCCCGAGGGAAGATTTCCAGTGATCATGGCGATTTGCGCAGGAACATCAATCAATTTATTGCAACGGGCCCGCAAAAGCTCAAAAACGTCGGGGTTCTTCTTATGCGGCATAATGCTCGAACCGGTAGTAAAGGCATCGGGCAGAGATATAAAGCCAAAATTCTGGCTCATGTACAAACAGGCATCCATGGCCAGTTTCGACAGCGTAGAGGCCACAGATGACAAGGCCATCCCCACCGATCGTTCCATCTTTCCCCGTCCCATCTGGGCGTAGACCACATTGTAACTCAAATCTTCAAATCCAAGCAATTGAGTGGTAAGTCTCCGGTCAAGAGGAAAAGAATTCCCGTAACCAGCGGCTGCTCCCAAAGGATTCTGGTTGGTGATACGCCAGGAAGCCAGCAACATCTGAAGATCATCGACCAGGCTTTCTGCATAAGCCCCGAACCATAATCCGAAAGAGGAAGGCATGGCCACCTGAAGATGGGTATAACCAGGTAACAGATCGGCTTTGTGCGCCTCACTTTTTTGCTGGAGCACATGAAAGAGTCCTTCAACCGATTGGGTGATCTCCATGATCTTTTCCCGTGTAAAGAGTTTCAGATCGAGCAACACCTGATCGTTCCGGGAACGGCCGCTGTGAACTTTCTTCCCGGTATCGCCAAGTTGACGGGTCAGTTCCATCTCCACCTGCGAATGCACATCCTCCACGCCTTCTTCAATGACAAATTCTCCTGCCCGGGCTTTATGATACAAAGATTTCAGAGCAGGAAGCAAGGCATTCAGTTCATCTCCGGATAGAAGCCCTACCTTTTTAAGCATAGTGGAGTGCGCCATGGTCCCCATCACATCAAAGGGGGCCAGGTACAGATCTAGTTCTCTGTCCCGCCCTATGGTAAACGATTCAATCTTTTTATCTGTGCTTGTTCCTTTGTCCCAGAGCTTCATTTGTATTATAATATTATATTAAAATCATGACCGGACATAAGACCTCAACAATTCTTTTCATGTACCCCACTGCACTGGCTTATGCCTTATTTAACGAAAAACGCTACAATTTGTAAAGTGATCCCCCGTTTTTTTTGTTTCTGATCTGAAGAAAAACAGAGAGTAATCAGAATATTTTAAAGAATAACATTTGGCATAAACCGGACATGCACTCCCTGCAAAAGAATATTTCACATAAAAAACCACTTCTGCATTCATTTCTGCATAAATAAAAGCATCACAAAAATAACCGAATATTTGAGAAAAATCATGTTTTACGACAGCTAATATTAAATTGGGGGACAATTTGTGTTCATTTTAAACTGAATAAACATGCAATTCATCCAACAATTTCCGGTAAATATCCACGCCTTCCACTACTTCGGAGATCATTACATATTCATCGGGGGTATGAGAGCGGGCCGAATCACCGGGCCCGGCTTTGAGGGTTGGGAAAGGCATTCTGGCCTGGTCGGAGGTGGTTGGTGAACCAAATTTTTCGAGGCCAAGCCTTTGGCCTCGTCTTACAAGCGGGTGATCAACAGGTATGGACGAGCTGTTCAGACGGAACGAACGAGCCTTCAATTCACAATCGACCTGTTCCCTGATGAGCCGGAACAGTTCCTCATTGCGGTAGTGCTCATTAACCCGGACATCCACCATAAAGCGACATACGTCCGGGACCACATTGTGTTGAGATCCGGCTTCAACTCCCGTGACTGTCATTTTTACGGGCCCAAGGAACTCCGATGCAAGGGGAAATTGGTATTGTCTGAACCACTCGATAACGGGAAGGGCTTTATAAATGGCATTGATCCCTTCATCCCGGGCCGCATGTCCGCTTTTCCCCCTGACTTGTCCATCAAGGACCATCAGGCCTTTCTCAGCCACAGCCATTTGCATCCGTGTGGGTTCCCCCACCACACCCAAAGCAACGGGCCCCATCTCATCAAGAATAGAGGCGACGCCCCCGTCACCTGAGACCTCTTCTTCAGCAGTAGCGGAAAAAATAAGATTGAATGGCTGATCCTTTTCAATAAGCATACGGAATGCGGCCAACAAAGAAACCACAGAAGCCCCTGCATCATTGCTCCCCAGGCCTGTGAGCCGGTCTCCCTCCTCTTTCGCCTCAAACGGATCGTATGTCCAACCGGTAGAAGGACGAACCGTATCTATATGGGAATTTAAAAGAATGGTGGGTTTCTCTTCGGAAAACCGGTGCGATTTAACCCATAAATTGTTGCTCTGCCGGGATGGGGCAAAACCTTTCTGTTGCAGAAATGCTTCCAAAAGATTGGCAACATCGTGCTCCTCTCTGCTGTAGGAAGGCAGGCGGATCATTTGCTTCAGAAGATCAAGGGATTCAGATATATATGGATGTACCGGCATAAAATGATCGTATTAGATTCAATAGATCGTTAGATTTTTAGATATAAGATTTAAGATAAATCATATAATGCTGAAAATCTGCATTTTGACAAAAAAGCCATTGAAATATAAACAATTGAATCAAAGGTTCTTGCAAAAGTTTAACGGACTATTGAGATTACAATAAAACGTTAGATTATTAGATGTAAGATGTAAGAAAATTCTTACAACACTGATATACTGTGATTTAACCTGAGAAACCCCGGAATTTTAAACAATTGAATTACAAGGCATTACAAAAGTTTAACGGACCATTGATATAAGGAGTCGTGGGAAAATAAAAACGGGATTAAAAGGAATCTACTCGCCCAGAGTCGTTCCCCGCCCGGGAATTGAAAGTCCTTCCACATTGGTTATGACCACTTCAAGCACCCCTTGTTGCAAAGAATCAAACCCATTGTCCAACTTGGGGATCATTCCCTCGCCAATAATGCCCTCCTCGCGGTACATATTGAAAAGTTCCCGGTTCAGAAAAGGAATGACGGAATTGTCATCATCGGGATTAATCAGTACACCGGGTTTGTCGAAACAGAAAACCAGCTTTGTGTCGAAAGTACCGGCAACAGCGACTGCCAGGGAAGAAGCCATGGTATCGGCATTGGTATTCAGCAACTGTCCTTTACCATCGTGGGACAGCGGAGCCACAACCGGAACCACTCCCTGCTTCACCAGATTGAGTAACACTTTGGGGTGAACCTCATCCACATCTCCGACGAAGCCGTAATCAATTTCGGTACCGGTACGCTTCCGTGCCCTCACCAGGTCCAGATCGGCACCTGTTAGTCCTAAGGCATTGATATCCCTGGCTTGAAGCTCGGCCACCACCTTTTTGTTGACCAGGCCGCCATAAACCATCGTGACCACCTCAAGCATATCGCTACTGGTGATACGACGCCCGTCAACCATTTTGGTTTCCACTCCCATTCGGTCAGCCATACTCGTGGCCGAACGTCCGCCACCATGCACAAGCAGTTTGGCACCGGGGAGTACCGAAAAATCATCCAGAAAACTCTGAAGGGAGGCTGGGTCCTCAAGCACTTTCCCGCCAACTTTTACAATTGTCAGTTGTTGATCCATGTTCAAAAATTTACTCTTCCAATGACTCGAGCATCCGTTTCAATACAGTCTGGGCCGACACAACCCGATTGGCTGCTTCTGGTATCACCAGGGATTCGGGGCTATCGATAACCCCGTCACTGACGATCATATTACGGCGTACAGGCAGGCAATGCATAAATTTGGCCTGATTGGTCAGGGCCATCTTCTCTTCATCTACCGTCCAGCTGCGGTCGGTAGAAAGCACTTTGCCATAGTCTGAAAAACTGGCCCAGCTTTTGGCGTAAATAAAGTCGGCTCCTTCAAAAGCTTTCCTTTGATCGTACTCCACATGCACCCCTTCCATGAATTCCGGTGCCAGTTCGTATCCCTCAGGATGGGTCACGGTCAACTCCACATCGGCCACTTTCATCCACTCCACAAAAGAGTTGGGAACCGCCTGGGGCAAAGCTTTGGGATGGGGGGCCCAGGTCAGGACTACCTTAGGACGGGCAACAGGGCGATGCTCCTCAATGGTAATGAGATCGGCAAATGCCTGGAGCGGATGCCGGGTGGCTGACTCCATACTAATAACCGGACGACCGGAAAATTGAATGAACTGGTTAAGAATATTCTCACTGTAATCGGCTTCTTTATCCTCGAAAGTAGCAAAAGAGCGAACAGCTATAATGTCGCAGTATTGTCCGATAACAGGCACCGCTTCCCGAATGTGTTCAGGCTTGTCTCCGTCCATGACCACACCAAATTCGGTTTCCAGCTTCCAGCTATCCTTGTTCACATCAAGAACGATCACATTCATTCCCAGATTGGCAGCCGCTTTCTGCGTACTGAGGCGCGTCCGAAGGCTCGAATTGAAAAAAACCAGCACCGCGGTTTTGTTTCGTCCCAGCTGCTGGTCGGCAAAGGGGGCTTTCTTCACATTGGCCGCGTCTTTCAGGGCCTGCTGAATATCACCGATATCGGTAGGTGTCAGAAATTGCTTCATTGTTTTTATTTTGATGGTTAACTGTATCAATAGACCGTTAGATTTTTAGATACCTGCCTAACTGCTTAAGAAGAATTCAATGCATTATCTAAAAAAATATTCGTTTAAATGACTGGTTACTAATATTAAAAACGGCAGGCAGGTAAGATTTAAGATGAATCGTATAACATTAATAACCTGCATTTTAGCAAAATCAAGCGTATTTTTTTAATGACTAAAAATCAGTCTTTTGAAAAAGTTTAACGGACTATTGCTGTATCAGACCAGATAAATATTTTCCCGTTAATTCAAATTGCCCGGTCTGAACAGAGCAGAACTTTCCGGAGGACTCTCATCTCTTTTTCCTCATCTTTATGGACGGGCCACCCCGTCACTTTCAATCAGCCATTTATAGCTGGTAAGTTCTTTCAGTCCCATAGGTCCCCGGGCATGCAACTTTTGGGTGCTGATGCCGATCTCGGCCCCCAGACCAAATTGGGCCCCGTCGGTGAAAGCGGTAGAAGTATTGGCATAAACGGCGGCGGCATCCACCTCATTGAAAAACCGGCTAATGGTATGGTCATCCTCAGCGATGATGGCTTCACTGTGTTTTGAGCTGTAACGCCCAATGTGAGCCAGGGCCTCTTCCAGGCTCTCCACGGTTTTGACAGCCATCCGGTAGGATAAAAACTCGGTCCCGAAAGATCCCTCATCGGCCATTTTCAGTAATCCTTCGGGATAATGCCCTTTCAGTTTACCGTAGGCCGGCTTGTCGGCTTCTATGACCACATTTTTAACAGCCATGGCAGCCACCAGTTCAGGAAGGTCATTCAACCGGCGGGCATGGATCACAAGACAATCAAGCGCATTACAGACACTCACCCTGCGGGTTTTGGCATTAAAAACCACCCGCTTGCCCTTTTCCATATCGCCGGAGGCATCATAATAAGTATGCACGATCCCGGCACCCGTTTCAATAACAGGTACTTTAGATCCTTCCCGGACGGAGTCAATCAATCCCTGCGATCCTCTCGGAATGAGCATATCCACGTAACCGTCGGCCTGCATGAGATCATGGGCGGCTTCCCTGTCGGGAGGCAGCAACTGTACAACCTCTGACGAGATAGAATGAGTCGCCAGACATTCGCGGATGATCTCCACGGCGGCAAGATTTGAGTACCACGCATCCTGGCCCCCTTTGAGCACCGACACGTTACCCGACTTAAAACAAAGGGAAAACACGTCAAAAGTGACGTTGGGCCTGGCTTCATATATCACCCCTACCACGCCAAGAGGCACGGTTGTCTTTCTCAGGTGAAGACCCGATGGCATCGACCGTTTTTCAAGAAGATTTCCCAGCGGTGATTCCATTTCTGCCACAGAGCGCATGTCCGAAGCAATGCCTTCGAGACGGTCATGGGTCAACATAAGCCGGTCATAACGGGGGTCGGTTTCAGGCATTTGCTCCAGGTCCTTTTTATTGGCGCTCAGCAAAAGATCGGCCTGGGCCATAATGTCATCGGCCAAATCCATGAGAACATTCCTGATCTGTGCATCACGTAGCCGCACCATAACAGAAGCAGCTTCCTGTGCAAGTTTCAATTGATCCTGGTTGGTCATAGGTAAATATTTTAATCCTTTTCCGTCCTTTTTAAACGGCATTGGGATAAATAAACAAATAATCGTAGTGAATCAGCGGGCGGTAACGGGCATCATGCAAATGCCGGTCAGCCACAGACCGTTCGTACTGAGCCCGTCCAATCCCGATAAGATGTCCTTCCTCATCCCGTATCCGAAGAAGATCACCCTTTTTAAAATCGCCTTTTATCCTGACCACCCCTGCCAGCAATAAACTTCTGGCTTTGGGTCCGGTCAATGCAGATTTGGCGCCACTGTTGACCACTACCTCGGCTTTGGCAAATCCTTCAGAATAAGCCATCCACTTTTTGATGGCAGGCCGGGGACCACTGGTCACAAACCTGGTGTGATTAAGGCTTTCGGGGGCTTCAGCAAGGGTGGTAATTACATTTTCCCGCGTTCCGTTGGCAATATGCACCGCGGTTCCCGATGCTGCAGTTTTTTGAGCCACCCGGCACTTGGTGAGCATGCCGCCTCTCCCAAAATTGCTCTGTGTTGCAGATATGTAATCCTCCAACTGTTTCTGATCCTCCCCGATAACCGGCACCAACTCGGCGCCTTCGGATCCGGGAATACCTGTATATATGCCATCAACATTGCTTAATACGAACAAAGCCCCGGTATTCATCATAGAGGATACCATACCGGCCAGCTCGTCATTATCGGTGAACATCAGGGCGGTCACCGATACGGCATCGTTTTCATTGATCACCGGAATAATATCGTTTTCGAGCAACACCGACAAGCAGTTTTTCATATTAAGGTAGTGCTCCCGGGTACTGAAATCCTGCTTGGTCACCAAAACCTGGGCGCAGGTAATTCCCTGTTTATCGAACAGTTCCGAATAAAGATTGACCAGTTTCACCTGTCCCACAGACGAAAGCAATTGTCGTTGCGACACGGGATCTTTCGATGGTAAATCCTTTACCATACTGCGGCCTGCAGCCACAGCTCCGGAAGATACCAAGATAACACGAACCCCGCGTTTATGCAAATCGGCAATCTGGTTTGTAAGATGTTCTATCCGTTGATAGTCCAGCATCCCATCGGACCGTGTCAGCACATTTGAGCCGACTTTGACGGTTACCGACTTATAGTACAAATTATCAGTATTTTTCACCGCTTCTTACTTCCGTTTTCAATTTTCTCAAATGATGCGATCAATCCTTTGATCAAAGAAGAGCTGAATCCCTGGTGCTCCATTTCATTAAGTCCTGAAATGGTAATGCCCCGGGGAGTGGTCACTTTATCAATCTCCTCTTCGGGGTGAGTTTGATCCTGTATGAGAAGTTCGGCAGCTCCCTTCACTGTTTGAGAAGCAATTTTCAGAGCCAGATCCGAGCCAAAGCCAATTTCAACGCCACCCTGGGTAGCAGCCCGGATAAATCGCAGGGCAAACGCAATGCCACAGGCAGCCAGAACAGTAGCTGATGCCATCAGTTCTTCGGGGATAAATTGCACTTCCCCCACCGGCTCGAAAAGTTCCCTGACCAGACCATCCTGCTGCTCTGTTGCTTTATAGGAAGACACACAGGTCATGGACTCGCCAATGGAAACAGCTGTATTGGGCATGGCCCGGAATATGCCTTTACGTCCCTCCGTAATCTCAGATATCTCCTGTGATGAAACACCAGCTGCGAGTGAGATCAGAATGGTGTCCTTATTCAATACGGGCTGGATTTCGGTCAAAACCTCTTCCAGCTGATAGGGCTTAACAGCCAGAATTACAATTCCGGCTCCGGTGGCTGCTTCCACATTATCCTGTCCGATCTTAATGCCATCATTTTCGAGATGTCGGATCAGCTGGAAACGGCGCCGGGTCACCATCATTTCACCCCGAAAGGGCTTACTGGCATTGACCAACCCTTTGGCGATGGCGGTTCCCAGATTTCCGCCCCCTATAATTGCTATTTTGTCGACCATTTTCGAATAATATTTTATTTGTCTTTGACAATTTTCTGATCGTCGATATCAACATGCCCCCAGTTCTCTCCACGTTTGATCCGGTGAAGCTGAATTTCGCTGATGCCGAACTGCCGGGCTATGATCTTCAGCCGGGTCTTCCGTTCCGGATCACTCAAACGTTTTTTAAGATGCATGACCTGGGTATCGGTCAGTTTGGCACCTTCGCATGATTTTTTCGACTTCATTTTTTTGCGGGCCCGGATAACCTCAGGATTACCCTGCTGATGCTCAAACATCTCTTCTTTATTGGCCCAGCGCAAATTTTCCACAAAGTTATTGTTCTTATTGTAATCAAGGTGAATGACAAACCGCTGTTCGCTGCTGGTTTTCTCAAGAAAACACTCAGCCACGAGTTTGTGCACATAGAACGTCGTGGATCTTCCGAAAGGCCTCAACGGCAATGTTTTGTACCCTTTAAGCGTGCCGCCTTTAACAAATGACGCATCATTCATATCATCGGCACAGAAACTGATTACGCGCCCATAATTGGAAACAGCATAGCGTTTGCGGAGGGCGTCTTTTTCAAAAGGAATTTCTCTCCATTCTTCATTCCAGTATGATTTAACCATAATTCAAGGGGTTTAGGGTGCCAAAAGGCTGTTAAGAGCCTCAAGAAAAACACCGGCCTGCCGGGTGGTGAGCGACAGAGGTGGTAAAAGCCGAATGATATTGCTGGCAGAAACACCGGTGAAAATGTGCTTTTCACTCAAAAGTTTTGACCTCAAAGCATTTACCGAAGTATCAAATTCCAAACCGATCATTAGGCCCTTGCCGCGCACCTCCTTAATGCCAGCCATTTTCCTGAGCTCCGATAGCAAATAATTTCCCGTCTTTTGAGCATTTTCGATCAGTTGTTCTTCTTCCATGACCTCCAATACGGCAAGTGCAGCTGCACAGGCCAGGTAATTTCCCCCGAAAGTGGCCCCGAGCATACCATGACGGGGCTCTATACCGGGTCTGATCAATACGCCGCCAACGGGAAAACCATTGGCCATGCCTTTGGCAGTTGTTATTAAATCCGGTTCAATATTAGCTTCCTGAAATGCGAAAAAATGTCCACTTCTCCCATATCCCGATTGTACTTCATCCAAAATAAATTTGCAATCGTACTTTTGACATAATTTCTCCAGATCCCGCAGGAACGATGTTTCGGGGATACGAACACCAGCGATGCCCTGTATGCCTTCAATAATGACGGCACAAACATCCCCGGCAGCAAGTTCCCGTTCCACGGCAGCGGAATCGTTGAGAGGCAAAAAGGTAACATTTTGTCCCTGGTTGACCGCCGCACGGAGGTCTTCATTGTCTGTCACCCCAACAGCAGCCGAGGTTCGCCCGTGAAAAGCCTTACTAAAAGCGATCACCCTGCCTTTCCCGGTGGCAAAAGAGGCAAGTTTGAGAGCGTTCTCATTAGCTTCGGCCCCGCTGTTACACAAAAACAGGCTGTAATCCTCAAGACCGGACATTTCCCCCAACTTTCGGGCCAGCTCGCCTTGCAAGGGATTGACAACCGAGTTGGAATAAAACCCGATTCGATCGAGCTGATCTTTAATACGCCCGATGTAATGGGGATGGGAATGACCTATGGAAATAACAGCATGTCCTCCGTAAAGATCGAGATACTCCGTTCCGCCTTTATCGGTTATATAACATCCTTGCGCCGATACCGGCGTAATGTCCATCAATGGGTAAACGTCAAAAAGCTCCATTATTTGTTTCTTTCTGGCCGACCCTTAACAACGGATCCGCTCCTGTTAGGCACTCTCGTGTAATTGCTGGTATAATAAAATATTCCCCTGTAAAGACAAGGTCTGGAAATGCCGCTGCACATCCCTGAGTGCAGCGGCAAAGAATCGGCGGGTGTGGGATTGAAAAAATGAACACCTAAATTTAAACCGTAAAAAACAACCCTTTATCTATCTCAAAAAGCCACTGGCTTTAGTCGTAGTCCCTCCGATTCGTCCAAACCAAACATTAAATTCATATTCTGAACAGCCTGCCCCGATGCTCCCTTGGTCAGATTGTCGATGACACTGGTTACATGCAGTTTGCTGTCGTGTTTTTCTATATGCAATAAGCACTTATTGGTATTCACCACCTGTTTCACATCCACAGGCTTTTGTGAAACAGTCACAAACGGATGGCTTTGGTAAAATTCCTCAAACAGTTCTACAGCCTCTTCCCGGCTAAGCTTGCAATCCAAATACACTGAAGCCAGAATTCCCCTCGTAAAATTGCCCCGCATCGGGACAAAATTGAAAGGTTTGTTAAAATCAGGCATCAACTCACGCATGGTCTCTCTCATCTCGTGCAGGTGCTGATGCCGGAATGCTTTATAAACAGAGGCATTTCCGTCTCTCCAGCTGAAATGGGTGGTATCAGAAGGGGCTTGTCCGGCGCCGGTAGACCCGGTAACAGCATGTACGTGTACCTCATTCAGCAAATGACCGGCCGCCAACGGAAGCAGAGCCAATTGGATGGCAGTTGCAAAACAACCCGGATTGGCCAGATATCGGCAAGTTGCAACCGGGGACCGGTTCATTTCAGGCAGACCATAAACAAAGGAATGGGCAGAACGGTCAAGTCTGAAATCATTGCTCAGATCGATAACCTTTAGCCCATCAGGCAAATTATGCTCTTTCATGAAAGTCTCCGAACGACCGTGTCCCATACAAAGAAAGATGACATCCACTGTCGCCGGTTCCACCTCCGGGGAAAAAGTAAGATCCGTATCACCCAGGAGGTCGCTATGAACACTGGTCACCGGCTCTCCTGCATGACTGCTGCTGTTGATCCATTCAATAGAAACGGCCGGGTGCTCCAGTAAAATGCGTACCAGTTCGCCCGCTGTATAACCTGCTCCACCTACAATTCCTGCTTTTATCATGTGTTGTTATTTCAATAGTCCGTTAAACTTTTTTAAGTGCCTGTTCTTCAATTGTTTAAATCTGAAGAGATGTTTATGTTAAAACACAGATTACCAGTAACATATGAATCATCTTAGATCTTAAATCTAAAAATCTAATGATCTATTGTATTTCTCTGTTTTGATATTACCCTGAAAAAAAAGCCCCTGATCATGTCTTCATTTTGTCTGGTCGTTCTCATCTATTCCAACTGAAATGCCGTTGACATTGTTGTAGATCTTCAGATAATTGCTCAAAAGCTTAGTGAATCCTTTGACGTCTTCACCGGTCCACTCCTTGTTAACTTCTCCGTAATCTCCAAAACCGGAGTTCATAAGGTCATTGGGTGAGCGGACACCCATCAGCTCAAACCGGTAAGGATGCAGTTTGAGGATGACTTCCCCGTTCACATTAGCCTGTGAATTTTCCAGAAAAGCTTCGATGTCCCGCATAACCGGTTCCAAATACTGGGCTTCATGCAGCAACATACCATACCAATTCCCGAGCTGCTCTTTCCAGTACATTTGCCATTTGGTGAGGGTGTGCTTCTCCAGAAGATGATGGGCTTTAATGATCATCAGGGGACCGGCAGCTTCAAAAGCCACCCGCCCTTTTATGCCGATGATGGTATCTCCCACATGTATATCACGCCCGATGGCATAAGCCGAACCGATGGTCTCAACCTTTCGGATAGCCGCCACGGGATCCTTAAAATGCTCGCCATTGACGGTTGTCAGTTCACCTTTATTGAATCCGAAAACCAGCTCTTCACTCCCCTCTTTCTTCAACTGGCTGGGATAAGCCTCCTCCGGAAGGGCCTGATCGGTGGTCAATGTTTCTTTTCCGCCCACACTGGTTCCCCAAATGCCCTGATTGACTGAGTAGGCCATTTTGCTCCAGTCCTTTTCAACCCCATGTTTCCGGAGGTAGTCGATTTCCTCGTCGCGCGACAGCGTCATATCACGAATGGGGGTCAGGATCCCGATCTCAGGGGCCAGTATCTGGAATGTAAGATCGAAGCGAATCTGATCATTTCCGGCTCCTGTACTACCATGAGCGATGTATCCGGCTCCGGTTTTACGGGCATAATCCACAATTGCCATGGCCTGAAAAATACGTTCAGACGACACCGACAGCGGATAGGTATTGTTCTTCAACACATTACCATACACCATATAACGAATACAATTGCGGTAATAAAGCCCGGTGACATCCAGTGTCACATGATCGGTTACGCCCAGGTCACGCGCATTCTTTTCAACTTTTTCCAGTTCCTCATCAGAAAACCCGCCCGTATTGGCTATGGCAGAATAAACCTCGAACCCTTTTTCCTCTTTAAGGTATTTCACACAGAATGATGTGTCCAGTCCACCACTGAATGCCAGTACAACTTTGTTTTTGTCCATCTTATTTGAATATCTTTTGATCTTATAAGCTTATACTCGTTTGTTTATTTGTTAAGATTCCCCAATACATTACCCGTTCCGGAGTGGAATCTGTCAGGCAAATAAAGCTGCAAAAAGTGACTTAAGCGATCTCCGTCCGCCCTGTTTCTTTTGCTTCTTGTCGTTACTCTTTTTATTGCCTTTCAGAAATACGAATTGTTTAAACTTCAACCACCGTCCATAAACCGTCAGTTTCCTCTCAGGTAAAGGATTGGGATCGGCCTGTTTAGCCGGATCGAAAAGCATGCCTGTACAAAGGCAATGTTTCCGGTTGGTCCGCATCAGAATATCGTAATTCACACAACTCTGACATCCCTTCCAAAACTCATCATCATCGGTGAGTTCCGAAAAGGTGACCGGCTTATAGCCCAGCTCCGAATTGATCTTCATCACGGCCAGTCCGGTGGTCAATCCAAAGATCTTAGCGTTGGGATACCTTTTACGTGAAAGCTCAAAAGCTTTCCTTTTAATATCTTTAGCAAGCCCACGGCCACGAAACTTATCCACCACGATCAAGCCCGAGTTGGCCACGAATTTCTCATGCCCCCATGATTCTATATAACAGAAACCCGCAAACTCATCTTCTCCGTTAAGGGCAATTATAGCCTTACCTTCAACAATCTTATTCTGAATATATTCCGGATCTCTTTTTGCAATACCGGTACCTCTGATCTTGGCTGCTTCCGCAATGGTCTGAAGTATGATGTCCACGAAGGGCAGATGTTCTTTAGAGGCCACCTGTATGGTAATATTTGGTTTTTGTATCATATATGTCAACAATCCTTCGATATGGTTCTACACGAGTTTCTTCTTGAGTCCCGGCATAAAAAGTGATAAAGCATTGAGCACATCGGGACGAGAAACGCCTTCCCTGCTGATAAGTAAGATGGTGTCATCACCGGCAATGGTCCCCAGGATCTCATAGGGGCCCTGACTGTCAATCACAGATGCGATGCTGTTGGCAAATCCCGGCCGGGTCTTCATGACCGCCATATTCCCGGAGAATTCGATGGATTCAAGTCCACTCACCGGAAACACCTCACCATTTTCATCATCATCCCGCTGATCATCATCTTCTGGCAAAACATAAGCATATCCACCTTCAATATCGGGTCGCTTGGCCACTTTCAAAGCCTTCAGATCACGCGACAAAGTGGCCTGGGTCGTAGAAAAACCCTCAGAATTAAGCAAGTTCAGAAGTTCTTCCTGACTTCCCACCTTATGGTCGGCAATCAGTTGCCGGATTACATTCAGCCTTTGCGTTTTTATTTTCATTCGTAAATAATTAACTTAAGTATTTGGTCGGATGGAACCATCCTGTCGTTTTCCCGAAAAGATTCTATTATCTCAATAGAATTTTCCTCAAAATCAGGAGCTGTCTTTTATTAAGCCCGACAAGCAGGCATCATCATTTATTTTCATTGCCTTCTGCAACAGTTCGTTAAACTTTTGCAAGGATTTCAAAACCAGATATTTACGCTTCAAAAACCCATTGTGTTAAAATACAGGTTCTCAGGATTGTACAATTCATCTCAAATATAAAAATCTACCGATCTATTGTTTTAAGTACTTGAAAATCATGCCCGTTTCATATCCAAAAACAAAACCACTCCCTCTGCTATCAAAACAGCAAAGCGGAATGTTTTAGTCCATTATTAAAGTTCACAGACCACCTTCCGATAATCAGGAATAATTATTCAATTACAACTGCAAAATTATTCAAAAAATACGAATAACAAAAAAACATTCATCTTTTTTGCATTTTTTATTTTTCGCCAAAGCAAGGAAAAACTTCTTTAAAATTAGTACTTCGGGTGAGTTTTGCAAACATAGTCTTTCTTTACATACCACAAAATAATATTCAAAAAATATACAAAAACAGAAGTGATATATATGGAAAATATTAAAGAATAACTTACCTTTGCACCCCGGACAGAGGTTAAAGCCATTAAGCACTAAAAAACAATCAATCAATGAAAAAGGACATCAAAAAAGCGGTCATTCTGGGTTCGGGGGCCCTGAAAATAGGTGAAGCAGGCGAATTTGACTACTCCGGGTCGCAGGCCCTTAAGGCCCTGAAAGAGGAAGGCATTGAAACGGTTCTGATCAATCCCAATATCGCCACCGTACAGACCTCCGAAAAAATAGCTGACAAGATTTATTTTTTACCCGTCACCCCCTATTTTGTGGAGCAGGTCGTCAAAAAAGAAAAACCAGAGGGAATACTTCTGGCATTTGGGGGACAAACGGCCCTTAATTGCGGCATTCAGCTATTTGAGCAGGGCATACTCGAAAAATACAATCTGGAAGTTCTTGGAACGCCCATACAAGCTATCATAGACACCGAAGATCGCGAAATTTTTGCCGGGAAGTTGGGTGAGATTGATGTCAAAACCCCGAAAAGTGTGGCTGTAACCTCAGTAAAGGATGCCGTAAAAGCCGCCGGGAAGATGGGATACCCTGTCATTATCCGGGCTGCCTACACACTCGGTGGTATGGGCAGCGGTTTTTGTTCCAACGAAGAAGAACTCATCAAGAGGGCCGACAATGCCCTTTCGTATTCCAAACAGCTTTTGATCGAGGAATCCCTGAAAGGCTGGAAAGAGGTGGAATATGAAGTGGTACGTGACGCCTATGATAATTGCATCACCGTTTGTAACATGGAAAACTTCGATCCCCTGGGCATTCATACCGGGGAAAGCATCGTAGTCGCTCCATCGCAGACGCTTACCAACACCGAATACCATAAGCTACGCGAACTGGCCATCAAAATCATCCGCCACATCGGTGTGGTGGGTGAATGCAATGTACAGTACACCCTGGATCCCTACTCCGAAGATTATCGTGTAATTGAAGTCAATGCGCGGCTTTCGCGCTCGAGTGCCCTGGCCTCAAAGGCAACCGGTTATCCGCTGGCTTTTGTTGCCGCTAAACTGGGTTTGGGCTACGGACTTTTCGAACTGAAAAACTCAGTAACCAAAACGACTCCCGCCTTTTTCGAACCTGCCCTCGACTATATTGTCTGTAAGATACCGCGCTGGGATCTGAACAAATTCACCGGCGTTTCCAAACAGATCGGGTCAAGCATGAAAAGCGTTGGGGAGATTATGGCCATCGGGCGGTCCTTTGAAGAGGCCATACAAAAAGGACTCCGAATGGTAGGACAAGGGATGCACGGTTTTGTGGCCAATCAGGCCCTGAAAGAAATCGTCCTGGAAACGGAGCTGGCCGAACCAACCGATCAGCGCATCTTTGCCATTTCTGAGGCACTTCAGAACGGCACTACGGTTGATGAAGTACATGAGCTCACCAAAATCGACAAGTGGTTTCTCGAAAAACTGAAAAACATCATCGACCTTAAAAACGAGCTCACGGAGTACAAAACCATCGGAGAAGTTCCCGACGAACTTCTGCGTTCGGCCAAGCAAATGGGATACAGCGACTTTCAGGTGGCCCGCATCATTTCCGATCCCAATGATGCCGATATGGAAGAGGCCCTCATGAAGGTACGCCAACACCGTAAAGAAAGAGGTATTCTCCCCGTCGTGAAACAGATCGATACCATGGCCGGAGAATTTCCGGCGAAGATCAACTACCTCTACATGACCTATAACGGGGAATACCACGATGTGACATTCGAGAACGACGGCAATTCTGTGGTTGTATTAGGCTCGGGAGCTTACCGGATCGGATCTAGTGTGGAATTCGACTGGTGCAGTGTCAATGCCATCGACACCATCAATCAGCAAAATTACCGTTCGGTGATGATCAATTATAATCCCGAAACGGTCAGTACTGATTACGATGTCTGCGATCGTCTCTTTTTCGACGAGCTAACCCTTGAACGCGTTCTTGATGTAACCGATCTGGAGAATCCCAAGGGGGTGATCGTATCGGTCGGCGGTCAGATTCCCAACAATCTGGCCATGCGGTTGCACAAAACCCACGTGCCCATCCTGGGGACATCACCCGAAAATATTGACCGTGCCGAGAACCGTCAGAAATTCTCTTCCCTTCTGGACACGTTAAATGTTGACCAGCCCCGCTGGAGCGAGCTGACTTCCACAGAAGAGATATATAAATTCATCGATGAAGTGGGTTATCCCGTACTGGTACGTCCTTCATATGTGCTTTCAGGAGCTGCCATGAACATTGTCTCCAACGAGGAAGAGCTGGAACATTTCCTGGAACTGGCTGTCAATGTTTCAAAACAATATCCGGTGGTGGTTTCCGAATTCATCCAACAAGCCAAAGAGATCGAGATCGATGCCGTGGCCAGAGAGGGTGAAATGATCGCTTATGCCATATCAGAGCACATTGAATTCGCAGGGGTACACTCAGGCGATGCAACCATTGTATTTCCGCCACAAAAACTTTACATCGAGACCATCCGGCGTGTGAAACGCATTGCGCGTGAAATTGCCCGGGCCCTCAACATTTCGGGACCCTTCAACATGCAGTTGCTTGCCAAGGACAACGACATCAAAGTCATTGAATGTAACCTGAGAGCATCCAGAAGTTTTCCCTTTGTTTCGAAAGTCCTGAAGGTAAACCTCATTGATATTGCCACCCGTGTTATGCTTGGTCTGCCGGTCGAAAAACCAGAAAAGAGCATTTTTGAGTTAGACTATGTTGGCATAAAAGCCCCACAATTCTCTTTCTCCAGGCTTTTGAATGCCGACCCTGTATTGGGTGTGGACATGGCCTCAACAGGGGAAGTGGGATGCATCGGGGACAACTATTATGATGCAGTGTTGCAGTCTATGCTGGCCGTAGGATACACCATCCCCAAAAAGAATGTTCTGTTGTCCTCGGGTCCGCTCAGGAGTAAAGTAGAAATGCTCCAGAGTGCACAAATGCTGATAGAAAAAGGATATAATATTTATGCCACGGCAGGCACTCACAAATTTCTGAAAGAAAACGGCATAGAATCAACCTGGCTGCACTGGCCCGATGAACCCGATCAAAAACCAAATACACTTGATTATATCCGGGATAAGAAGATCGATCTGGTAGTAAACATCCCCAAAAACCTGAGCAAAGGTGAATTACGGAACGGATACAAAATCCGGCGAAATGCCATCGATTTCAACATCCCCCTCATCACAAATGCAAGGTTGGCAAGCGCTTTCATTTATGCTTTTTGCAAAATGGAAATCAGCGACATTTCCATTAAGAGCTGGAATGAGTATCGCTAAGAAATAAAAAAACAACACAAAAAAACCGGAGGCTTCTGAGAAGCTCCGGTTTTTTTGTATCCAGATTGACTCTGTTATTACTCCACCTCTTTGGGGAACCATCCGTCAACCATTTCTTTGTTATCCTGGTAGAATTTCTCGGCACCAACGAGTGGATCATCCGCATCGCTCACATCTTCCATCAGCTCATAAAGCTTTTCTTCTTCAAACTGAAAGTTGGCAAAAAATTCCTTCAGATCCGGAAATTCTTCGGTAAAGCCTTTACGCGAAAGTATCCTCATTTCGTCTTTAGGATAAATTTCCTTGGGATCTTCCAGATATTTCAGGTCGAAATTGTTCCACTTAAAGTGAGGTTTCCAGCCTGTAATAACAATCCATTCTTCATCCTTGACAGCTTTTTCAAGTGCAGCAACCATGGCCGGTCCTGAAGAGCTCACCTGCTTAAATTCCTCAAGTTCATACTCTTCAATGGCTTTCAGGGTATTCTTGTGAATACCTGCACCACTTCCGATACCGATGATCTCACCATCAAACTCATCCACATGGTCATTGAGATCTTCAATTGACTCGATGTCAACATAATCCGGCACAACGAGACCGGTGGTTCCGTCGTCAAAAGCGATGCCTATCTCATCAATATCTTCGCCGTAACGTTCCCAGTACTCTTCATGGGTATGAGGCAACCATGCATCCAGGAACAAATCTGCATCGCCTTTGGAAAGGGAAGCATAAATAGGCCCGGGCTCAATAGGTTTGATCTCTACATCATACCCGTTCTGGTCAAGAAACACTTTCGCAAGGTGTGTCATAGCAATGCCCTCTTCCCAGTTGGGATAAGGAATAAAGACTTCTTTTTCCTCTTTGGGGCCTGCACAGGAAACCACAGCTACCATTACAGCAGCAGCAAGGCTCAGATTGATAATTCTTTTCATGTTACGTTTCATAAGCATTTTCATTTTTAAGGTTCGATTTGTCGAATAAAATTCAACAAAAATATTGTAAAAGGCAAATTTATAGGGCTATATATTTTATTTTTTTCCGAGGTCACCCAATGCCTGGGTCACACGGTCCAGAATAATGGCCAGAATTACAATTCCCAGCCCCGCTTCAAAGCCAAGGCCAACTTTTGCCTGCAAAATTCCTGAATAAACACGTTCTCCAAGGCCTGCAGCACCAACCATTGAAGCAATAACCACCATGGAAAGGGCCAGCATGATCACCTGGTTAACACCGGCAAGAATGGTCGGCATGGCCAGAGGGATCTGCACTTTGTACAGAAGCTGTCGCTTGGTACTACCAAAAGCTTTGGCAGCCTCTACTACATCGGGCTGAACGCCCCTGATACCGAGATTGGTAAGTCTCACGCCGGGAGGCAGGGAAAAAACCAGTGTGGCAACGACACCCGGAACATTCCCTAACGAAAAGAACAGAATGGCGGGGATAAGGTAAACAAAGGCCGGCATGGTCTGCATGAAGTCGAGAATGGGACGAACCACCTGATCAACTTTAGAGCTGCGTGAGGCCCAGATCCCAACCGGAATTCCGATCAACAGGGCGAGAAATGCTGAAACAATGACCAAAGCAAGTGTTTGCATCGTTTCCTCCCAAAAATCCATCCACAACAACAGGAACAAACCTGCCACGGTAAATATGGCCAGCCCAAAGGCTTTGTTGAAACCCTTTTTGGTAAAGGCACGTTTGTAACCTCCCCCCTGCACAATATAGGCAATGAAGGCCATTATGATCATGATCACCCAAGACGGTGGTGCCAGTAACAAATCCTGAAAGTTGTCAACCAAAAACCTGATAACGTAAGCAATCCCGTCAAGAAGTGGTCCGGCATGATCGGTAATTGTATCAATGGCTCCTTCTATGAATCTTCCAATATTAAGTTTTTCCATATCAAATGCCTCCCTTGTTTTTTAGTTCAATAACTTCATCCAAATCGCGGCCAGTAACTTCGGCAATGACAGAGGAATGTACCGCAACGCCCAGCAACCGGTCCTCTTCATCAACAACAGGCAATGGCAGCTGTTTGTCAATAAACATGGGCAATAAATCGGCCGCCGGGGTGTCGGGTGACACTTTGGGCATTACATCTGAGATCAGTATCTTTTTGAGATCGCGGTCATCTTTCTTTTTTAATTCCACCACATCATGGTCCATTACAAAACCAAGGAACACGTTGTTACGGTCGACCACCGGAAGACGGTTCACACCGAATTCTCTCATGCGGCGCAGAGCAAGGGCAGGTCCGTCTTTCTCCAAAACAAGCTTGCCTGTGTCTTTAAACATAATACTGGAAGCGGTAACAATTTTACCCCGGTCAACATTTTCAACAAATGCTTTCACGTAATCATCAGCAGGTTTCACAAGAATTTCCTCCGGCGTTCCGATCTGTACGATCTCACCATCTTTCATAATGGCTATACGGTCACCAAGCTTTAGTGCTTCATCCAGATCGTGGGTGATGAAAACAATGGTTTTCTGCATCTTTCGCTGAAGTTCGATCAGTTCGTCCTGCATCTGAACACGAATGAGCGGGTCAAGAGCACTGAAGGCCTCATCCATAAGCAATATCTCAGGATTGGTGGTCAATGCTCTGGCCAGTCCAACACGCTGCTGCATACCACCACTGAGCTCCCTGGTCATCATATCTTCATAACCACCAAGCCCAACGGTCTTCAGCATCTCACGAGCTTTTTCGTAACTCTCCTCTTCCGGCTTTCCCTGTATCTCAAGTCCAAATGCAGTATTGGAAAGAACCGTCCGGTGGGGCATCAATCCGAAATGCTGGAACACCATTGACATCGCACTGCGACGAAGTTCCCTCAGTTCGTTTTCATCCATCCTGGTGACATCCTTTCCACTTAAAATAACAGAACCGGCTGTCGGTTCGTTGAGACGGTTTAAACAACGAATGAGTGAGGACTTTCCGCTGCCGGAAAGTCCCATCACTACAAAAATTTCACCCTGTTCAATGGAGAAGTTATTGTTCTTGACCGCAAGTGTACATTTGGTCTTATGCAAAACCTCGTCTTTGGACATCCCCTTTTTCACGAGTTCCAAAGCTCGTTTGGCGTTGTTCCCAAAGATCAGGTACAGGTCTTTAACTTCAATTTTACTCATTAGCTTTGAGTTATGTGCATTTTAGAAATAATAGCCGATGTTAATATTGAATCGGCTTTCCCATTCAGCATCAGGATCTCCGGCAGCTAAGCCGTTGGTCCATGATCCTAACCAGGCATTGTTCTTACCCATGGCATAGTCGACATAAGTATAAATGCTGCCGGCTGTGATAAGCATACCAGGAACAAGATGCTGACTAGATTCAAAGTTAGAAACATCTTTTGAAATAACCGAATAATCTACATAGGGCTGTACATTAGAAATGGGCCCCCATTCCACAGGAATGGAATAGGCGAGGCCGGCAACCCAGATGTCGGCTTTAGCAGCTACGTTGTAATTATATCCGTAAGCCCCCATTTGAACAACATCAACATCATCTCCACCCTCTTTGGCACCATAATCATAGGAGATGTATTCACCTTTGAAATTAAATCCATCACCAAAATCAGCTACCAAATGGGCCGCAAGTGCGTTAGAACTTTCAGAATCTTCATTATTTTCGCCGTAAAAATTCTTTCCAAACTGACCTGATAAGCCAACCTCAACATCATCAGTCAAATTATATGCTGCCCTGAGGTTTATTTGCCGTCCTTCCCGCATGACTGCATCACCATCTTCAAATCCCGTAATGTCATACGAATAACGCGATGCATTGGGGTCTAATCCGGAACTTACACCGCCATTGGGTTCAGCTTGATGAAAATAGGCAAAATTGAGTTCCAGATTATCAATTCCCGTATAATCAAATTTAATTCCCATATCATAATCGTCTTCAAGACCTACATAATATGGAATCTGAAACCACCATGAATTGGAAGCAAATGACGTAATGCCAAAAGGCACCTGACTCACTCCGAGTTTCATATAAAGGTCATCACTAAAGCCATATCCCAGCCAACCATGATGAAGGAAGTGAGAATTTCCGGAAGTTGGATAAAAGCGATACTCAAAACTCAAATCCACTCCGGCAGTGCGGGCGTCTACGTTCAGACGCCAGGTATCCCATGTAAACTGGGGATCGGTCTTGTCATCACTCCAGCTTTGGTTCAGGATGTTGTACCTCACGGCACCTCCAAAATCCACATAATCTTCTCCATCTTCCTGAGCATTTACAATTCCCTGGCTCAGAAGACCTGCAATAGCTAAAAATGTAAAAATTAATTTTCTCATGATCAATTTAATTTAAAATTAAACGTATTATCTGGTTAATTTAATAAGCATTACAAAAATTTCGGACAAACAAGCTGCAATACCAGATTTGCAAGTAATGCAACGAAATGTGCTTTGCTGTAAAACTTATGTTCTCCAGCCCTGAGAAGTTAATTTTCTGATTACCCGAAATAAAATTAAGCAATATGGCTCATTAATGTCAAGCAGTTTTTTGTTTATAAATCAATCACAGACAATCCCACCGGCCGAAAATCCCCAAACTCCTCAGACCAACTCAATGTGTATTAAAACTGAACCATCAAAATTCCTGCTTATCTCTTTTCTGCAACATACAAATATGGAAGGATGTTCTGCCTTCACAGGCAGCTTAAATCAAGGACAAATGTATTCATCCTTCTCTGTTTTTCCAAATTTGTTGCACAGAACACTTCAAACCCTTAAACACAAATATTAAAACATGCAGAAAAAGAAAAGGTTCATACCAAAGCCCGGACATCCATATTTCGGCAGAATGGCAAAAAAATGGCCGCTCCTGTCGCCTGTTTTGATTAAGTTATTAATTTTGATCATCCAACACCCCTTACCATTCTGATCATGAAAAAACGCAGAAAAAAAGACCAGACAACAAATCCGGAATTCCGGGAAAGAGCCTGTGATTTTCTGGAGCGAAACCATACCATTCTTTTGATATTGGTTTTTGCCATTTACGTCATAACCAGCTTTTTTACATTTAATGTCCGCATCAGCGAGGGGGGCGACGACAGCACCTATATCATAAGAGCTCTGGACTTGCTGGAAGAAGGAAAATTTCCCAAATATCAGGGGCCTTTTTATCCAATTATTCTGGCCGGGGTCATTGCCCTGTCCGGAACCAGCATCATCCTCCTGAAAATCACCTCATGGGTGTTTCTCACGCTGGCCCTTTTACTGTTTTTCCGCACGTTTCACAAAAGGGTTTCAAACATTGTTCTGTGGGGCACATTACTCATTCTTATCGTAAATCATCATTTTCTTTACTTCGGGAGCCAGACTTATTCCGAAGCTTTTTTTATGCTCTTACAAGGCATATTTTTCTTATATGTGTTCCATACCATTGATATAACTAACGGGGGGCGGGTAAAACATATTCATTCATTGATTCTGGCCTTGCTGCTTTTCGGTATGATCGTTACCAGAACTGTTGCCATTGCAGCTTTACCGTCAGTGATCATTTTCCTGATCCTGAAACGTCAATACCGGTCTGCCCTTACCACGGCATTGTTCCTCATTCTCTTTGCAGCAATGTTTACCGGCGTTAAATCATGGCTGAGCGAAGGAGCAGTTTTAGAGAGTGAGCAGATGAGCACGCTCATGTGGGAGAACCCTTACGACGAATCGGAGGGGAAAGAGAGTTTTGGTGGTTTTCTGGAACGGTTTGCAGGCAATTCAAACATATACCTTTCGAAATATTTCCCCATTCTGACAGGTTTCAAACCGGCTATGTCCCTGTCCAAACAACCGGTGGTCACCATTCTTCTGTACATTTTTTTTCTGGCCGGTTTCATCCGTTTCCTGAAAAAAAGGAACGATCCTCTTCTATTCACAGGCCTTTATCTGGCATTTATGCTTGGGGTTACTTTTTTTTCACTCCAGACCTTATGGGACCAGGTGCGACTGATCATTCCTTTCTTCCCTTTTATGGTGCTTTTTCTGGGAGAAACCATAGCCTCTTTTGTTTCGGGTAGCAGGCATGCATGGAAACAGAAGGCACTGATTGGTGTCATGTTAATAAGTACATTGTTGGTTTCAGCCCAAACCATTAAACAAAATGACTTTACAGCCATCTTCAAGAATCTTTCAGGCGACCGTTATTATGGTTATACGCCCGATTGGCAAAATTATCTTCAAATGGCTGAATATGCCGGGGACGAATTGCCTGATGACAGTTATGTGGCCTGTCGCAAACCCAATATGGCCAGGCTCTATGCGGACGGCAAGGAATTTTACGGCATTTACCGTTTCGAAAGCAACGATCCCGATTCGCTTCTCACAAGACTTTACGAGCGGGATATAACCCATATCATGGTCGCTTCACTCCGCAAAAATCCCAGAGAAAACACAGGACAAGTCATCAATACCATTCACAGATATATGAGTATTATTGCAGATGCCTATCCTGAAATATTCTCACCCGTAAAGAAATTTGGAGAAGACGAACCTGCCCTGCTTTACAGGATCAATTATGACAAATGGCCTGAGCGCCCGGAAGCCGAAAACCAATAACCGATCATGGAGCAGATTCTCAACTATTACAACAGGGTCGCCAGCAGCTGGTGCAGTTACCGGAAAAAACATGCGTATTACTGGAACAGCATCACCCGTTATTGCAACTATTTTATCCCGAAAGATCATAAAGTCCTGGAAATAGGCTGTGCCACAGGTGAATTATTAAATGATCTGGATGCAACCAAAAAAACCGGCATAGATTTCAGTGCTGAAATGATTAGCCGGGCCAAAACTCAATTTCCGGGCATCCGTTTTTCTGAAATGCCGGCTGAAAATATTACCCTCACCGAACAATTCGATACCATCATCATGTCAAACCTGGTGGGGGTATTACCCGATGTGGAATCCGCTTTTAACCAACTCAACAAAATCGTTCATCCGGGGAGCCGCATCATCATAACCTACTACAACAGACTTTGGGAGCCCTTTCTCAAACTGGCCGAATGGCTTGGTATAAAACGAAAAACCCCTATTCAGAACTGGCTTTCGACCAATGACCTGAAAAACCTGCTCTATCTGACAGGTTTCGAAACCTACCGGATGACCAAAAATTTATTGATCCCTGTCAGGATTCCAGTTATCTCATGGCTTTTTAATCACATTATCTCCAGGCTCCCTCTCATCCGTCATCTCAGTCTCAACAGTTATATTTTTGCCCGTCCTGCCCCCCATTTTCAGGAAATGGAAAAACCGTTCACAACATCGGTGGTCATCCCGGCACGGAATGAAGCCGGGAACATCGAAGAAGCCGTCAGACGAATTCCGCACTTTGGAGAGCATGTAGAGATCATTTTCGTCGAGGGAAATTCAGACGACAACACATGGGAAGTCATCCGGAAAATAAAGGAAAGATACCGTCATTGGCATGACATCAAGGCCCTGCAGCAACCGGGAAAAGGGAAGGGAGACGCGGTTAGGGCAGGTTTCAATGCAGCCAACGGGGAGGTTTTAATGATTCTGGACGCCGACCTGACCGTTCCACCTGAATACCTCCCCCGTTTTTACCAGGCCCTCACCTTTTACAAGGGCGATTTCATCAACGGGGTCCGGTTGGTCTATCCCATGGAAAAAAACGCTATGCGCCCACTTAATACTGTGGGGAATTATTTCTTCAGCATTCTCTTTTCATGGCTTCTGGAACAACCGGTAAAAGACACTCTTTGCGGAACAAAAGTCATGTTCCGCTGCGATTATCAGCGACTGGCCCAAAACAGGCCTTTCTTCGGGGAGTTTGATCCTTTCGGGGATTTCGACCTGCTTTTCGGGGCCTATAAAATCAATCTCAAGATCATCGACCTGCCCGTCCGGTACCGGGAGCGGAAGTATGGAAGCACCAACATCAGCCGTTTTTCTCACGGTCTTATTTTATTAAAAATGGCAGCGTTTGCAGCCGTTAAAATAAAATTCTGGTAACTTCCGAGAACAAAAACAAACACCACAGATTGGTGGTCTGGGTAATTTTTTTGATTTTTACATCTTCATAAAAAAGGGCAGGCATGCAGAAAACAGCACTATTTCCCGGATCTTTCGATCCTTTCACCGTTGGCCATGAAGATATTGTGCGCCGGGGACTGAATCTGTTCGATAAAATTTACATTGCCATTGGTTTCAATACCAATAAAAAGGACTTTTTCCCCGTAAAGCAGCGGAGTGAATGGATAGGATCTGTCTTTGCGGGAGAATCCCGCATTGAAGTTGTCACCTATGAAGGTCTGACGGTCGACTTTGCCAAAGAGACCGGAGCCAACTTTATCCTGCGGGGCATAAGAACCGCCGCCGACTTTGAATACGAGCGCGCCATTGCCCAGGTGAATAAGGCCATGTCGGGTATTGACACAGTATTCCTGTTGACTTCCCCGGAGCACACACCGGTCAATTCATCCATCGTCAGAGATATCCTCAAGCATGGAGGCGATGCTTCACGATTTATTCCCGACCAGATCAAAATACAGGTGGCCCGCGTTAGTCGTGAAAAATAATTTGGCACGGTTCATGCCAGCCTGATTAATTCATACTATGCACTAAGATGACACCAATGATCCACAATTTCGAAAAAACATTCTTAAGGATATTTTTTCTTCTGTCAGCCCTTACACTCAACCCGGTGTTGCTGTTTTCACAAGAAGACAGTGTCCGCATATTTGGCCAGGCTTCAGAATACAGCAACTATGAGATCGTTTTCGAAAATTACCGGAATTTTATCAATTACGAGCAGGAGCCGCTCTTCACCATAGAACTTGATGAAAACGGGACATTCGATATCTCCCGCAAGCTGGACCATATCACTTATGCTTTTGCTGATATGGGGCGTTTCAGGGGTTTTATATATCTGGAACCGGGACATGAATATCATCTGAAGTTGCCACCCAATGAAGAATTATCGCAGGCCGAAAGGTTGAATCCTTTCTTTGAACCGGAAGACATTCTCCTGGGCATTGCCAACGAAAGCCAAAAGAGCCTTAATCCTTTGATCCGGGATTTCGATGAGGCTTTTAATGAACAAATAGACAAAAATGCCGCCGAATTGATCACTTCCCGCAATCAGTCTCTTGCCTCTGAAATTATTGACACACTCAAGTCCGGTTTTCCGAGTGATCATGATTTTTTCCATGACCACCAACATTTCCGGTTTGCAAAACTGGCTATGCTTCCAAGCCGGAACATTAACAAAGACATCATCGGCCGGTATTTCTCGGATAAACCGGTCATGTTCAAAATGCCAGCCTACTGGGAAGCTTTCAAAGATGTATTCAGCGGTTTTGGACGAAAATTGTTCAATAAAGACGGAATGGGGAGCTCTGTCAGTTACCAAAAAATGATCAACGCCATTCAACAAGACACCCTTTACCAGTCGGTTGATCTTGCCGAATCCCTTGCTGTATGGGGTTTATACGAAGCATATCATGAAAAGCTCATCGAGAGAAAAAAAGTCCTGAAATGGCTTAAAGCAACCTCTTCCGAGGCAGCTACCCCGGAAGTCCGTGAAATGGCTTCCACCATACACGAACGCTTTAACGCCCTTCGCCAGGGAACAGAGGCTCCGGATTTTAATATGCTTTCTTTCTCAGGAGAGACGCGTTCCCTGGATGATTATGAAGGAAAATTCGTTTATCTTAATTTCGTTCACACCGAAAATCATGCCTGTCGCAGCCATTTGAACCGCATTCCCCGCATTCTGGATAAATTCGGGGAAGACCTGGAAGTTGTCACCATCATCCTCGATGAAGATTATGACCAGGCAGCCCGCTTTGTCGAGAACAGACGAAATATGGACTGGGATTTCCTCTATTTTGGTATGGATGCCAACATATTGAAAAATTATAATGTCGAAGCCGTTCCGCTTTATTACCTCATCAATCCCGAGGGAAATCTGGTTTTGTCACCCGCCCCTACACCGGATGAGAATTTTCATGATAATTTTGTGGAGCAATTCCGCAAATATGAACGAAAACAACAGCAACAACAAAGCGGAGAAGAGGAATCGATCTTCGGCAAGTAACCGGCTTTTATCACCATAAAAAGGGAGAAACGGTTTTCTCCTAACATCAGACACCCACCAAATCCCTCTGCTACAGACTCTTAATAAAGGGCACAGATTATGCCAAAATCCCCATAATAGGCGATTGTTCATCACAACCTAAAAGGACATTTTTGTCCTCTGAATGACAACCAAATAAAAACACTTGTGATGAAACAATTTCAATTATCAATTATGGCCATTTTAATGGCATTTTCTGTTCAAACAGCATCAGCCCAAACCGAAAGCTCAGCCAATGCAGCAGGCAATCTGCTCGAGCAATTACAGGAACAAAATCTCGTGATCGGAGGATATGGCCAGATAGATTACAACCAGCCTTTAAACAGTGGTCTCCGTCAAAACGGAAAACTCGATGTACACAGGCTTGTCATGCTTTTTGGTTACAGCTTCTCACCCAAAACTTCAATGGTGACCGAGATTGAATACGAACACGTCACCGAGGTTTATATTGAACAAGCTTTCATCGAACACCGCCTGGTCCCCGGTCTGAATCTTGTTGGAGGATTGGTACTGGTACCCATGGGAATCATCAACGAATTTCATGAACCCACCACTTTCAACGGTGTTGAACGTCCAACCATCGACAGCAAAGTGGTTCCGACCACATGGCGCGAAATAGGAGCTGGCCTGACGGGCACGCTCACAGGTGCCTCAATCAATTACCAGGCCTATATCATGAACGGATTTAACAGCTACGACGGGGAAGGAGTCCTCGGTGGCGGAAGTGGCATAAGAAGCGGACGCCAAAAAGGAGCCTCCTCATTTATCTCAACTCCCAATTTATCAGCCAGGGTCAACTATTTCGGGATCCCCGGACTTCAGCTGGGATTGTCCACCTATCTCGGCCAAACCCAGTCAACCCTTTTCGATAACCTGGATACCTCCGATGAATACGCTCAGGATCAGGCGGACTCCTCCAGAGTTAATATCAACATGATCGGAGTCGATTATCGCTTGTCGAAAGGAAACTTCAGGTCACGCGGGCAGTTAATTTACAACAAAATAGGCAATACAGGGGCATACAATGCATTTACCGGAAGCGATCTGGGAAAAGGTACCCTCGGCTGGTATCTGGAAAGTGCCTACAATATCAACATCAATAACAGCGGACAAAAAATCACCCCTTTTCTCCGTTACGAAAAATATGACCTGCACCACAAAACCAGCGGTATAGAAAAAAATGATGATTACAACGTCAGTGAATTTTTTGCAGGAATAGGATACACCCTTGCACCAGGAGTGGTGTGGAAGGCAGATATGCAATGGATAAGACCCGAAAGTTCAGGAAACGATCAAAAAATATTCAATATGGGCATCGGATTTTGGTTCTGAAGCCGCCAAAAACAAATGAACCAACGCTCTCTCGGTTACGACAAACCGATTGAGCGTTTTCTCAGTTAAATCAAGCAACTATAAATGAGTTCATTCTCAATACAACCCTTCATCAAGGAAATTCCCGATGGAACTCATCAATTTGGTGACAAAAGATCAAAACTATGATAAATAAATGCATTCTTCTTCTGTTGGTAACGACCTTCACCACGGTCACCAACATATCTTCACAAAATGATCTGCTCACACAGAGAAACAAGAAAGCGCTTGACAAAGCCATTGAAAAAAACTTTGACCAACCTCCCGGAGAAACCTGGGAAACAACCCGGACCGGCAACGAGGACAAGGAAATATGCATCGTAAAAATAGTGTCAGAAGAAAAAAACAAACCGGCCGGCTGGGGAGTCATTGCCAAAGCAAAAGGAAGGCGCGAATACTTCGATTTCATGGTACTCTTCAACAAGCAAAAGGAAATTAAACACATAGAAATAATCAAATACCGTTCTTCCCACGGATATCAGATCACTTCCAAACGGTGGCTGAGAGACTTTAAAGGTTTAACCGCGGCTGAGCCCATACAGATAGGGGACCATGTCGACGGGATAAGCGGGGCCACATTATCATCACACGGGCTCGTGAAAGCACTAAACAAGATATTGCCCCTTATCGATAAATTTTAACATTACCTGCAGACAAGACCTCACAAAAGGGCAAAAATCAAATACTTCCGGCAATTTTTTGATGAACCATCCGTTTTTATTTACTAAATTTACATTTAACAGATCAAAACCATTACATTTTACAATGGGTTTTTATTAGGTTTGTAAAGGAAAGGATTGAAATCAGCAACATATCCTTATATTCATCGAAATATTTGCCAGCCAATGAGTCGATCAAACGTGAAATATTTCTTTTTCATCATTTTGCTAATGCCCTCAGGGCTGGTAGCCCAGACAGAAGAGCCTTATGCCGAAATACTCAATACCCACGAAGATTATTGTGAACAGACAGGCGACGTTTCCTATGAACTGGAAATCCGGTTTTATGGGGAAGCTCCGTTCGGCCTGACCTATAAAACACCAAAAGGAACCACCCTTGTAAATGAGCCCATTCAAACTGAGGATCTTTCAGGGGATAATGTCTGGACAAACAACTTCACCATTACCCTCGATGTTGAGGACACCCAAAGCAACACCGGCACTATAGAGCTCACTGAAGTATTCGACAAGAATCACGGAGACCTAAATGATGGAAAATGGGTACAGGGCACCGGGGAGGATATTACCGACCAGGAAACCACTGTTACCAACTGGGCCATGCCTTCACCCGACGCAGGAGATCCCATTGATTCATGTGGCCTGGCCGCCGTTCTTGATGCTTCACCAGATCCCATTTCTGACGACTTTTACTGGGAAACACCCGACGAAGGAACCATCTCTGACACAGAAGACATCAATGCCACATTTGAAGCATCATCCATTGGTGTATATTCGCTGGTTTTTACTCAGGAAAATGGAGCTTGTCTGGCTTCGGACCAAACAGAAGTGAATCTGATCGGAGCCCCGTCCGGTAACATCACCACCTCTTCCGAAGTTTGCGGCACCGAATCCCAGGAAGTAACCCTCGAACTTTCCCTCTCAGGGGACGGTCCATGGGATTACGGCATATCCGACGGCTCTTCCGTGGTCATTGAAAACAGCTCATCATCAGAAACAACGAATGAAACCACTGAAGTCAACGGGGAGACGACCTTCTCCCTGGAGTGGCTCCGGGATAACAACGGTTGCCTTGCGCGGGAAGATGACATCTCAGCGGAAGCAACAGTTGTTGACAACGAACCCGATACATACACAGGTGAGGACCAAACGATTTGCGGCATGGATGCTCATCTTGAAGCCGTCCCCGACAAAGGAACCGGTGAATGGAGTACTTCCGCAGAAGACGTGACCATCTCTGATCCCGCTGATCCCGAAAGCCCGGTCACTGCCGAAAACGCCGGCGATTATGTGCTTACATGGACTGAAAACAATAACGGTTGCGAAAATTCCGATGATGTGGAGATCACCTTTATTTCGCCCCCGACATTAACCTTTCAAAAAAACAGGGATACCATCTGCCAGGGAGATGAGACCTCATTTGAATTTGAGATCACTGAAAACAACGGACCATGGACCATCGAATATGAAAGCAACGGAGAACCCGGATCTTCTGAATTTGAAAGCGCTTCTTCAGCGCTGGTTGTGGCACCGGAAACCTCAACCTTGTACAGCAACTTCTCAATTATTGACCAACATGGCTGCTCCAGCGAAAACAATGAAGAACTATCGCTCACGGTAGACAGAATGCCGGAACCATTTGCAGGGAAGGACACAGCCGTCTGCGATCATGAGATCACCCTGGAAGCCGTCATGTCTGACATCGCCGAAAGTGGTGAGTGGCAGTCAGACAACGGCGTTTTCTCCGACCCATCCAATCCCGAAAGCAACTTTGAAGCCACCGACCACAGTTCTCCGGTCTTCGGCGAATATATGCTCACATGGAGAGAAACCAATGGTTTATGTACCGCCGAGGACCAGGTATCAATCCGCTTTGACCGGTTACCCGAACCCGAAGCCGGTGATGACAAAACACTTTATCATCAATATAAAGCTTCGCTGAATGCCAAAGAACCCGTGGCAGGGGAAGGAAACTGGAGGCTGCAGTCAGGCCAGGCATCGGTTTCAGACCCCACTAATCCCAACACTGAAATAAGCGGATTGAAACACGGTGAGACCATTCTGGAATGGACCGTGATCAATGGTGTTTGCCCGCCCATGACCGACACCTTAACCATCACAGTTAATGATCTCACTTATCACACAGGCATGTCGCCCAACAATGACGGTATCAATGACCACTTCAGGATAAAAGGAGCCCATACCATCCCCAACAATGAACTGATCATCTTTGACCAAAACGGACAAGTGATCTATCGCCGGAAAAATCTCGGGGAAGAAAATGCATGGGACGGCAAAAGGATGGATGGCTCTGAGGTGAAAGAGGGCATTTATTATTTCATCTTCAAGGGAGAGGGAATTGATACTGTCAGAGATTATCTTGTCATCAAACGAAATTAATCAGGGGCCTATGAAAATCGGTATATCCGTCATACTAATACTTTTCCTAACAACAGCCTGGGCTTCAGGTCAACGGGCCATGACTCTGAGTCAGTACATGCACAACAGATTTGCCGTTAACAGTTCTTTCGCCGGATCAAGAGAGGCTTTAAGTCTTTTCGGATCTTTCAGGCAACAATGGGCAGGCATGCCACAGTCCCCTCAATTACAATACTTCACAGGACATACTCCCTTGAAGAATCAGAACATGGCTCTTGGTCTTCAAATGTTCAACGAATCCCTGGCCATCAAGAATAATTTCGGCGCTTCCCTCTCTTATACCTACCGGGTGAGAGTGACTCCCTATGCATGGATGGGATTCAGCATTTCGGGGGGATTCTCCAACTATGCCATTAACTGGAACAACGTCACCCTGGAGAACCAGAACGATGAAATATTCGGCGGCAATGAATCTTCCATGGGTCCCCAGGCCGGCTTCGGATGGAGCATTTACAACAACCGGTTTTTCGGAGGGATCTCCGTTCCCGAGTTTTTTTACCATGATCTCAATCACATGTCCGGAACCGATCTTGACCTCCAAAAGATCGATTACCTGATCACCGGCGGACACCTGTTTGATCTCTCCCCCGATATTATGCTGCAACCTTCTTTTTTGGTAAAGATCAATCAGAACACCGGTTCGTGGTCAGATATTTCGGCCACCGTAATCTACAATGAAATGATATGGGGGGGCCTCACCTACCGAACACGCGATGAACTGATATTTCATACCGGATGGCAGATTTTACCGCAACTCAGGATGGCCTATTCTTATGATTACTCCCTGGGAGATATCGGAAGTTTTAATCGCGGAAGTCATGAAATATCTCTTCAATACGATTTCGGATATCAAATAAAAACACCAAGCCCCAAATTCTTTTAAATCAGATGATCATGATCCGGACACATACACTCCTCATATTCATCTTACTTTTACCATTACTCGGAGGTCAGCTCCGGGGACAGGAGATCGAGGTGCGTAAACTGGAGATCAACACCCCCGGGAACAGTGAAATGGCGCCCGTCCTCAAGGATTCGGTACTCTATTTCCTGTCCAACCGGCGGACCAACATCCTGGTCACCTACCTGGACCAGGATGAAGAGTTGCTTTACCGGATATTCCGTGCTCCCCTGAAACCGGATGGAACTTTCAAAAAACCGAAACTTTTTTCGCCACCGGGTCAGCCAAGGTTCAATGCCGGTCCCCTGACTTTTTCTTCCAACGGAGCCACCCTGATCGCGACCCACAACCTTAGCGACAGTTATCGTCGCAGCAAACCACCCGACAACAATAACCTGCTGGGGCTCTTCTCTGCCAGAAAAGAGAACAAAGGCTGGAGACAATACGAAAAGTTGCCGCTGAACATACCGGAAGGGTATTCTGCCGGTCATCCATCGATATCAGAAGATGGTCGTTTCCTTTTTTTTGTATCCGATATGGATGACGGACACGGAAACACCGATATATACGTATCTCGCCGGCTGGGTGGGGAATGGAGCGACCCCGAAAATCTCGGACCTCAGATAAACACACCGGGCAAAGAACTTTTTCCATTTATTCATCCTTCAGGGAAACTTTTTTTTACCTCAGACGGACACGAAGGTCCGGGCGAATTCTGCATCTATTACACCGAATGGGATACCCCGGAAACAAAACCGGTTCCACTGCCTCCACCTATCAATTCCAATTCAAACGACTTCTCTTCATTCATTGCCGACAACGAAAAATGGGGGTATTTCGCTTCCGACAGATCCGGAGATGATGAGATATATGAATTTCGCTTCCCCGAAATTGCATGCAGCGAACCCTCTGAAGTAAAAGCCGATAATTTATGCTTCACCTTCTTCGAAGACGGACCAGCCCGCACGGATACCCTTCCTCAGATTTACCGTTGGGATTTTGGTGACGGAGAATCGGCTACAGGCCTGAAAGTGGACCATTGCTTTCCCGGACCCGGCAACTACGAAGTGACCCTGCATGTTGTTGATACGCTTACAAATGAAGAACTTTCATCGGTGGCATCATATGATCTTGAACTAAAGCCTTCCAGACAAATTTGGTTCGAATTACCGGATACCATCACCACAGGGGAAAAGATCCAAATGATGGCAGAATTTAGTGGCTATGAAGAAGTTCCGGAAAATCCGGTATTCTTTTGGGATTTTGATAACGGGGAATCAAGGATCGGCCAAAATATTTCTTATATTTATCAAGAACCGGGAGACTATAAAGTGACCTGTGCTTCTGTTTTAGATGACGGGCAGGAAGTCTGTTTTTTCCGTGAAATAACAGTTATCGATCCAAAACAAGAATAAAGACAATGAGAAGAACGGTTTATTTGGTATGTTTATTTGTCAGTTTATTTTTCCTCATCCCCCCGGCATCGGCCCAGCCAGTGCCTGCAGTAGATGAGAACATTCCTCATCTGGTCACCTTTGGCGGAGAGGGAGATACGGGCTGGGGAGATGATGATTTTACCCAGATCATCTTTTTTTCAGTGCCGGAAGATCATGAAAACCCCATATTTATCAGAGTTTATGATCCCGACACCGGGGGTGCCATAGATGAACAAAAAAGCGACTGGGACACCTTAATGCGTTTTTCGGTTTACGGCGGAGAGGAAGCATGCTCGGAAGAAGATGCCCGCCGAACAAACCTTGAAGGCAACTACCTAAGTGGCAACTTACTGGGGACAAAAGTATTTGATCAGTCTTCCCGCTACGATGAAAACTGGTATACATTCGGCCCTTTCAATCCCACAGAAGGAGAACTTCTGCCTGAATATGGCGGTTATATATTCAAATTGGTAGTAGAAGGGCTGGAAGGCGATGACGGAAACTTATACAACTTGTTTCTCAGCACTGAAAATGACGAAAATCGTGAAGTAGAAGGAGCTTTTGCTTTTTATTTCAAATACAAATTCCGCCTTCATAATGATGTGGATGAAGTATCTCATATTTACCCTTACATAACATCCGATGTGGTAGCCATCAAGCAAAGCAATTTCGACTGGGACAATGACGGGATCATACGCATCATCTCACCCGCCAAAAACGGAGAAGAAGTAGCCGTATCAGGCGAAGACGAATGGGAAGAAAGCCGTCATGAAATAAGTGAAGATGACCACAACAGCTCACTTGATATTCAAATGATCAAAAGAAAATCGAAGCTCATAAAAGACAACAATGTGGTCATCTTTCTCGAAAACCAATATGGCGAACTGATGCCTTTCTACAGTGTTCCGATCGGCGGTATCCCGGAATACAAGTACGACATCGGCATAGAACCTAAAGAAGAGTGATATGGAACATCCCCGACGTCAATATCTCATTATCTTGTCAATTGTCTTTGTTTTTCTTCTTTCCGGTGAGCAGGAGTTGAAAGGTCAAACCTTTCGCTTTCAAAATTTTGATTCAAACGTCGGGCTGCCCCAGAACTTTGTTTATGCCATTGAGCAGGATGACAAGGGGTACATATGGATGGGGACCGGAGAAGGTCTTGTAAGATACAACGGCCTTGAATTTGAAAGTTTCAATGAATCCGACTCCCTTGCCGGCGATTTTGTGAATACCCTGCATCTTGATGATGATGGCAATCTCTGGATTGGCCATAACAAAGGCGATTTCACGGTTTTCAGAGACGGCGAATTCACTCCTCTCAGAATTCCGGAGACAAAAAGTCCGGTTCAGGCCATAAAAACAGACAACACTGAATATATCTGGGCCCTGGTCCAAAACACCGGGCTGATTCGCGTAAACAAAGAAACGCTGGAATATTCAATAATGAATCATTCAGGACTTGAACATAAATTTTTCTACTCCCTGATTACAGACCATGACAACACCCTTATCGGGACTTCTGAAGGTCTTTTCCGTGCTGAAATGGATCAAAATAAAGATTCCATATCTTCTGTCAGCCGTGTTGAAGAAATTCCAATGACCAACATTACAGCTCTTACCTCAAGAAAGGGCATAAGAGGAGACTACTGGGTTGGCACCGAAGATAACGGATTCTTCGTCTACTCCTCTAACAGCAAAGGCAGCCGTCAAATAGTGGACAACAGTCTCTGTCTGAAATTCGATATCCAGAGAGAAAACATTCGCCATATAGAGGAAGAGCCCAACGGCAATCTTCTACTCGGAACATGGGGTAACGGAGTTATCAAATTGTTCTATGATCCTGACAAAGACACTTATGTAGACTCATACAATTTCACCGAAGAAAACGGTCTCAGCAACAACCACATTCGTGAAATCCTCCTCGACCGGGAATCCAATTACTGGTTTGCCACTTATGGCGGCGGAACCTCCCTGCTAACCGATGAGAGCATGGTTCATTACAACCTGAAAAGCATTGGTTTTGAAAACAACAAAGTTCTCTCGTCATTCCGCCACGACAGCACTTTGTGGCTTGGCCTCGAAAACGGATTGATTAAAACAGATCCGTTTTGTTTTACTGATTTCGAATACTATGACAGTGATCTGGGCATTCCCAATGACGAAATCACCGGGATTCACAGATCGCCGGACGGAACCATTTTTGTGGCCAGCGGAAATAATGGCATTTATTTCCGGGAACCGGGAGAAATAAAGTTTCAGCAATGGAGATATACCTCTCACCTTCCGGGCCTTAAGATTCGTGATATGGTCGCCCGTGACGACACCATCTATTTGGCAACGTATGAAGGATTTTTTGTGCTTAATACTGTAACACGGGAAACCAACCATCTCACAACAGACAGGGGCCTGCCTCATAACAACATCAATTTTGTATTCACAGACGATGAAGAAAATATATGGATAGGGCCCAAAAGCAATGGCATATGCAAACTTAAAGATGACCGCATAGAAGTTCATAAAATAGCCGAAGAACCGATTGACATTTATGACATGACCCAAACCTCGGATGGAAGCATATGGTTGGCAAGTCATGGCAAAGGGGTTATAAAGTACGAGGAAGATACCATCCAACATTACAATGTCAACGACGGGCTGGCCAAGAACTTTTGCTACAGCATTGAAACCGATCACAAAGACCGTCTGTGGGTTGCTCATCACCCTGGCCTCAGCATGATTAACACACAAAACGGCCATATTCTCACATATGGTCATGAAGAAAACATGGGGTCTGATTTTGGGCAACTCCGCAAAGATACTGACGGGACTCTGTGGTTTTCTGCAGCCCAGGGAGCAGTTCATTATTTCCCCAAAAAGGACGATATCAATGAGGTGCCACCAGTCCTGCACTTCACCAATATCCGTATATCAGACGAAGAATACCAAACCTCGGAAGATATTGACCTTCCCTATCCTTACGGGAAAAATTATCAATTTTATTTCCAATTCATTGGCATCAGTTTCGAAAAACCCAGGGATGTAACGTACCAATATCAGTTGGTTAATACAGATAACGATGAATCGCCTAAATGGATTGATCTTGGAAACACCCGGTTCAGAGAATACGATTTTCTGCCCAGCGGAAATTATGAATTAAAGGTGCGAGCCTTCAATGCCGATGGAATAGCTTCTGATCCGGTTTCGGTCTCCTTTACCATTGCCACACCCTTTTGGAAAAAGCCATGGTTTTACATAGTTCTTTTTGCCGTGATCATATACACAGTTTATTTGATCATCATCTTCCGTGAACGGAAACTAAGAAAACAAAAAGAAATATTGCAGCGGGAAGTAGACCTTCAGACCATTCAGCTCAGAGAACAAAAAGCCGAAATTGAACGAAAAAACCGCGATATAACCGACAGTATTAACTATGCCAAGACCATACAATCGTCAATTCTGCCACCACTGAATGTGCTGAAGAATTATTTCCCCGAATCATTTGTGTTTTTTGTACCAAGGGATATTGTCAGCGGTGATTTTTACTGGTTTTACAAAACAAAGACCCATTTCCTTATATGCTGTGCCGACTGCACAGGCCACGGTGTACCGGGAGCCTTTATGTCCATGATCGGAACCACTCTGCTCAACGACATTGTCAAACGAAAGGATGTGAATTCTCCGGCCGACCTGCTCGAACGTCTTGATCTGGAAATAAAGGTTCTGCTTCAGAACAGCAAAAACAAAGACAACACACGTGACGGGATGGATATATCTGTGGTTGAAATTGATCCTGGTACCAGGCGGGTGCGGGTGGCTTCGGCAAAAAGGCCAGTATATCTGTACCTGAGCGGAGAACTGACCCTCTATAAGGGTCACCGCCGCAGTATTGGCGATTCGCTTGTGGATAATGATGCCCCTTTTGTAAACATGGAATACCAATGCCGCCCCAAAGATTTGATATACTTATTTTCCGATGGTTATTCCGATCAGTTTGGCGGACCGAATGAAAAGAAATTCATGAAAGTAGGTGTCAAAAACATGCTGGAAAATATCCACTCCCTCAAGATGGAGGATCAGCACCAGGCAGTAAGCGATCAGTTCTATTCATGGAAAGGCGATCTGGAACAAGTCGACGATGTGATCTTTATCGGCATTCAATTATGAACCTGCGCCGGAACGATCTGATTTTGTAAAGATTGAATAGAGGAGGGTAATATTCAGGAATTCATCTGCATCAATGAATAATCAAAACATCTTAAAACACAATAGATTATTAGATGTAAGATGCCTGCCTGGCGGTTTATGAAAAATGAGACTTGCTGTACAAACCAAAGTTTGTTTTATATAGCAGGATTGTAATAAGAAAACGGCAGACAGGTAAGAAAATTCGTATAATGCTGATATACAGCTATTTAACCTGAGAAACGTCGATGTTTTAAACAATTGAAATACAAGGTGTTACAAAAGTTTAACGGAGTATTAAAAACAAGAAGATCATCTGAAACAAAAAAAGGCTTATTGGCGAAGGGTCTATTCAATCCAGCCCAGAATGGTTTGTTTGCCTTTCACCTTCTGACCGGGCTTGACATCAATACGGCTATCAACGGGAATAAACAAATCGACGCGTGAACCAAACTTAATAAATCCCATTTGGCTGCACTGCCGGCTTTTCTCATCCAAAAGGGCATAACAAACAATTCGGCGGGCAAGTGCTCCCGCAATCTGTCTGACGACGACCTTTTTCCCGCCGGCTGTTTCCAGAGCCACAGTCGTACGTTCATTTTCAAATGAAGCTTTGGGCAGAAATGCTGCATGAAAACGTCCGTGATGATGTTTTAAATAACGTACAACACCGGTTACCGGGAACCAGTTGATGTGAACGTTGAAAATGTTCATAAAGATAGATATCTGAATACACTTCTCTTTCAGTACCTCATTTTCTTCAGTTTCCTCTATGGCCACAATTTTCCCGTCAGCCGGAGCTATAACTGCTTTTTCCTGAATAAAAGTATCTCGCCGGGGACTTCTGAAAAAACTCACGATAAAAAAGAACAATATCAATGAAATAATCACTGTCCACTCAAGAACAGAAGCCGGCGAGGAAGACAGGAAATAAACCCCTGCATTGATCGCGGTCAAAGCCAGAAAAACAACGGCCAGTATGGCAAAACCTTCTTTATGAATTGTCATATTAAAAATTAATACAGGAAAAAATACATTCAGCTTGCAAAATTAACAAAATAAAAGATAACAACTAACTGCAGGAGCAGAGAAAAAAACCGCATCGAACCGGTCAAGGACGCCTCCGTGGCCGGGCAAAACATGTCCGGAATCTTTAATGTTCACACTGCGCTTCAGCATTGACTCTGTAAGATCTCCGTAAGTTCCAAGAACAGAAACAAATGTGCCGATCACAAACCAATCAATCAGGCCAACAACGCCAAGAAACTCATAATTTCCCCATGCCACGATCAATGTAAGTAAAAAGCCTCCAACAGCTCCCTCCCACGTCTTTTTGGGTGAAACACTGGGGAAGAGCTTTTTACGACCCAACCAATTGCCCACCAGGTATGCCCCGGAATCATTGATCCATACCATTAAAAAGAAGCCAAATAACAGTTCAAAGCCATATTCACCTCCGAAAAAAGCCATATGGTGGAGAAAGGCAAAAGGAAGAGCCACATAAAGAGGAACAATCAGCGTCGTGGCAATATTAAGTAACGAATTACTATCCTTATAATACAATTCTGTTAAAAAAATACCGCCTACCAAAGGCACAATAACAATAAACCAACGGGGATGAATCCCGGCATAAAACATCAAAAAAGAGCTTAGATAAACAAACATGCCGATGGCCAGAGCCCAGAATATCCGAACCCTGGTCTCGAGTCCCCTGACCATCTTTATGAATTCAACCATTCCGAGAAAAACCACAACAGCAAAAATGGTCATGTAAGCCAAAGGATGCCACCATAAACCGATGATGATCGCTAAAACGAAAACAAGTCCGGTAAGAATTCTCTGCCAAAAATTACTCATAATTTGGTCTTTAAGGCCCGGAAAGATCACCATCTCAAATCTGGAAACAGCACAACTCAGATCCAGGGGCCACTCTGATTAAATTTATAAAATCTTCCTGTTCTTAGGAGTTTTCGGGCCCTGCATCAATCAACACGATCAATTCTCCGGGCCCATGAGCCCCCATAACGAGGGTCTTTTCGATATCAGCCGTTCGGCTGGGACCAGAAATCAGGGAAATCTGTGACGGCAGATGTGAATGATTCTCCCGGACCATTCTGAAACCATCGGCAATGGAACTTACCACCTGATCCAAACCAGCCACAACAATATGAACCGGCAAAAAGATGTTCATCTGCCGGCCGGATGCGCCGGCACTGCTGACCATGACACTACCGGTACGGGCCACCAGCGCTTCACAACCTGTAACACCCGCTTCCGGCTCATCATTGGTGGATACAAACTGCCTGACAGGGATGTCCCATTGATCCAGTTTTCGTTCGATCTGGTTATCTCCGGTGAAAAGCACCTTCCATCCGCGTTTGGAAACGATCTCTTTCAATCTTTTATACAACGCACCTTCGCCCTCTTCCACAAACACCTCTCCTCCCAAAGACGTTAACTCGTCCCGAAACATAGCAAGCGGGTCGTCCACCGGGGGAAAGACATCACCTTCCGGCACTTCTGAAGGCCAGTTTTCATGCCAGGGACGATACTCTTTTCCCTCCAATCGCGAAAGAATACGATCCCGTGAATGGTTATTTTTGTTCCTCCCCGTCATCATCATCCTTTTTTTCCGGGGATTCTCCGGGACTCCCGGTATTTTTCGGTTTCTCTTGTTCCGATTTGTCACTGGCATCCTGATCCTCTTCAGTGTTCCGGCTGTTATTCTCCGCCTTCTCTTCTGCTCCGGAAGAATGATCGCCTTGTTTCTCTCCGTTCCCGTTGGGCGTTTCTTCGATAACATGCTCAGGTCCCGGACGTTTGCCAAATATTTTCTCCAGATCCTCGCCAAAGATCACTTCTCTCTCGAGGAGTAATTCAGCCAGATGGGCATGTTTTTCTTTGTTCTCAATAAGAATCTTTTTGGCCCTTTCATACTGTTCCGAGACAATAAGGGCAACTTCATGGTCGATCACTTCAGCTGTTTTTTCACTGTAAGGTTTGTGGAATGAGTACTCATTCTGTCCGGTAGAGTCGAAAAAACTCAAATTCCCAAGTTTGGCACTCATGCCAAAATAAGTTACCATGGCATAAGCCTGACGGGTCACTTTTTCCAGATCGTTAAGTGCACCCGTTGAAGTGCGTTTGAAGATCAGGTCTTCTGCCGCTCGTCCCCCGAGGGCGGAACACATTTCATCCAGGATCTGGTATGATGTGGTCAGCTGCCGTTCCTCGGGCAGATACCAGGCCGCACCAAGCGCTTTCCCCCGCGGGACAATCGTGACCTTCACAAGTGGATGCGCATGTTCCAGCAACCAGCTAATTACGGCATGCCCGGCTTCATGATAAGCGATGGCACGTTTTTCTTCCTTGCTGATGATCTTGCTCTTTTTCTCCAGCCCCCCTACAATCCGGTCGACGGCTCCAAGAAAGTCATCTTTTTCGATGAGTTTTTTACTGTGCCGCGCCGCGATGAGGGCCGCTTCATTACACACATTGGCAATATCAGCTCCCGAGAAACCAGGTGTCTGTTTAGCCAGGAAATCGGCATTCACATCATCCTTCAGTCGAAGCGGCCGCAGATGCACCTCAAATATTTCCTTCCGTTCCTTACGGTCGGGCAACTCAACAGCGATCTGACGGTCAAATCGTCCGGCCCGCAGCAGAGCACGGTCAAGCACATCGGCCCTGTTGGTGGCTGCAAGAATGATCACCCCACTGTTAGAGGCAAAACCATCCATCTCGGTGAGCAACTGATTCAGTGTGTTCTCTCGCTCATCGTTGCTGCTGAATCCGGCATTTTTACCACGCGCCCGTCCGATGGCATCAATTTCGTCGATAAAAACTATGCAGGGAGCCTTTTCTTTGGCCTTACGGAACAGATCGCGTACCCGCGAGGCGCCCACGCCCACGAACATCTCCACAAAGTCGGAACCCGACATGCTAAAGAACGGTACATTAGCCTCTCCTGCTACCGCTTTGGCAAGAAGGGTCTTTCCGGTACCGGGAGGGCCGATCAACAAAGCTCCTTTGGGGATTTTACCTCCCAACTCTGTAAACTTCTCAGGTTTTTTCAGGAATTCCACAATCTCTTCGACCTCCTGTTTTGCTTCGGCCAGACCGGCAACATCCTCAAAGTTGACATTGATGTTTGATTCTTTATCAAACACTTTGGCTTTGGACTTCCCGACATTAAAAATATTACCGGCACCACCACCGCCACCGCCCTGCGAGCTCATGCGACGGAAAATAAATATCCAGATGATGATCAACAACAAAAGGGGCCACATCATTCCAAGAAAATCACGGAAAAAATTCACCCTTTCTTCATACTCCACAGGGATCCGGATATCATTCTCGTCCTCGGCCTCTTTACGGGCCTCCTCAAAACGGTCAATGGTAGGAATTTTCACGATGAAATGAGGCCCCACCTTCGATGGTGTGTAATCATTCTTAAATAAGTCGCTGTATTTATCAAAAGATTCGGGATTAATTGTAATCTCCGCTTCTTCTTCATTGGTCACAACGATGACCCTCTCAATATCTCCACCGGGCAGCAATTCATCTTCGAATACACTATAAGATAAATTCTGTGGTCCCTGACCCATATTAAAAGTACTAACCACAATAAGGGCAAGAAGAATCAATCCGTATATCCAATAAGCATTGAATTTGGGCATTTTCGGACCCTGGGAATTTTGTCCTCCTCCCGGATCATCCTCGGGCTTAAATGGCTTCTCCGGTTTTTTCCTGTCTCCCGGGTTCTGTCCTTCTGATGGATTATTCTGAAGTCTCTTTTTACTTTCTGTCATATAATTGTTAAGAATAGATCGTTAGATTTCCAGATTTAAGATCTAACCCGGATTATTGACTTCGTCGAACTTTGTTTCATAAATAATCCCTGTCTCCGACAGCGACTAAGATTCAGTAAAAACTTTCTTTCAAAAGTTTAACTTCATCTAAGTCGGGGTTAACCTGAACTTCATTCATCCGTATAAAATTTGTTTTTTAAGGTCGGATGGAACCTGCCTGACGTTTTCTGAAAAAGAATCCATGTGTTCCAAAGAATTTTCCTCAGAAATCAGGATCTTTGTTTTATTAGGCCTGCAGGCAGGCCTGTCTGCCGTTTTTCTTATTACAATCTTGTTATTCGAAACAAACATTGGTTTGTACATCAAGTCTCATCCTTCATAAGCCGCCAGGCAGGCTCGCATGCAATGATTTATACACATTCTGTTGTGACAAACCTTGTCATGCTCGTTTCATAAGGAAAATAATTTATGAAACGAATTTCGACGAAGTCAATAGTTCAGGTTAAGATGATTCATATATTATTCATAATCCGTATTTTAACACAAACCAATTCTTCAAGATCAAACAATTGTATCACAAGTACATGGAGAGTATTAACGGACTTTATGTTTAGAAAAAATTTAATTCAGCTCTTCAATATCGGTTCGCCCGGCATCGGCCCATAAGTCCTCAAGTCTGTAAAAACGACGGACCGGCTTCTGAAATACATGTACCACAACATTCATATAGTCCAGCAATATCCATTCAGCATTTTGTTTACCTTCAACATGGAAAGGTTTTTCACCTGCATCCTTTCGAACGAAATCCTCTACAGCGTCAGAAACGGCATCGACATGGACATTGCTCTCTCCCTCACATATCACAAAAAATTCAGCGATCATATTTTCAATATTCCGAAGATCCAGAACTGTTATGTTGGTGCCTTTCTTTTCCTGAATACCTGTCACAACAGCTTCAACAAGCTCTTCAGATGTCATCACTTCCCGATGATTTTCTCCCATTCAAAAAAACTTTTTTCGTTTAACTTTCGTGTATTTTGTTTTAATACAGAAAAAACAATGCCACAATAAAATTTGCGCTCAAAGATAACACTTTAATAGGATATATATACCTATTTTTGCTTCATCCGAAAAGGCGTTATGACAATCTGTCGCAAAAACTTAGCATATGGAGACAACACCGCAGATCATCCAAATCGAAGAGACCGCTTCTACCAGTTCATATCTTAAGGCATTACTGAAAGAACGGGACCTGCCGGAATGTTCCGTTGTGATCACTTCAAATCAAACCGCCGGCCGGGGCCAGCCGGGAAATACATGGGAAAGCCTCCCCGGTAAAAACATCACTTTTTCTATTGTTCTTCACCCCACGATGATAACCGCATCTGAACAATTTATTTTGTCGAAAACAGTGTCGGTGGCGCTAACCGAAGTTCTTGAAAAGATCATATCCCCGGTATACATCAAATGGCCCAACGACATTTATCATAAAGACCGGAAACTGGGGGGCATTCTTATTGAAAATGCCCTTAAAGGCCCGGTGATCGATCAATGTATTGCCGGCATCGGAATCAATGTGAACCAGCCTGAATTTCCGGACAACCTCCCCAACCCTGTATCTTTGTTGCAAATAACCGGCCTGGAGCAAAATCTGCCTGAACTGTTCCAGAACCTCTTCGAATCCCTGACAGATCATTATGCAACTCTTTCCGAAGGATTCACCCAAACAATAGAAGAAAAATACCTGGCCCGTCTTTACCGCAGTTCAGGCCGGTACCGTTACAAAGATGCCAATGGCGAATTTATGGCCAGATTCTCAGGCATCGGTCCGGCAGGCCATTTGTTCCTGCTCCGCGATAACGGCGAAATTTCCAGCTATGCTTTCAAAGAAGTTGAATACGTTCTCTAATAAGCGTGGCCTGCAATGCTATCGGCAAGCATCCCCAAAAACTTTTTGAGTGGTTCTTCAGCCATCATCTTCATCATTGGATTCAGATCAGCTTCGAGCGTAAGTTTAAGGTGGCATTGATCCTCTTCAACCTCGGTGAGCTCAACCCACAGATAAAAATTAAACGGAACATTTCCCCCGGCCGCATACTTAATGTGCTTATCCGGCTTCTGATCTGTGATCGTGAGATCCACCCCGCCAAGACCTTCCACCTCAAAACTGCAACTATCGCCAAAACTCTGCCAGTTACTGATCTTGTCTGAATCTATCAATGAACCGAAATTGTCAAAATCTGACAAGAAGCCGTAAACTTTTCCGGCCGGATAGGGGATGCTTTTTACATCACTTTCAAAATATGTCATATAATAATTTTTCTTTAAATTGAGCATCAGGGATTACAATGTTACGGGGAACGCATCACTGATCCCGAAAGTTCAGAACGGGCTAAAAAAATATTGATTTTCATCCATTCCCTTTTTCTGATGCCTGACCAAACTTCCAGGGAAACCAGGGGAGTCCGGGACGGGACGTAAAGGGGATTGCTTAACGCGGACTCCAGTTGGCAGGATCTTCCCGCCATTGCGATAAGGCATCAAGGTCGCCGGGGGAAACATATCCGGTTTCGGCCGCAACCTTAAGAAGAGCCTGATAATTGCTGAGGGTTTCGTACTCAACCCCTGCTTCGGAAAAATGATCAGCAGCCACTTCGAATCCATATGAAAAAATGGCCAGCATGCCGAGTACTTCTGCACCACCGTCACGAAGGGCTTTTACAGCTTTAAGGCTGCTGCCACCAGTAGAGATCAGATCTTCGATGACCACGACCTTCTGACCGGCTTTCAAATCTCCCTCAATGAGGTTTTCGAGGCCGTGGCCTTTGGCACTCGAACGAACATAAACAAAAGGCTTCCCCAATTCATCAGCCACCATAGCCCCCTGAGCAATGCCGCCGGTAGCCACGCCTGCAACCACATCGACCTGAGGCCAGCGCTCCATGATCCGGCGTGCAAACTGAATCTTAATAAAATTCCGCACATCAGGCCATGACAATGTTTTTCGATTGTCACAATATATGGGTGATATCCAACCCGAAGCCCATGTAAAAGGGTTTGCAGGTTGTAGTTTTATTGCTTTTATTTGCAATAGTTGTGTTGATATAATGTCCTCTAAATTTTTCATATTGCAAATGTACAAGATATTTTTCAAAGACAGAGCAATCATTCTTACAGACCGCATAGATACAGATCTTTCCCCTGATTTCGGAGGCATTCATAAACTGGGAAGTGAAGGTGAATTACGCAAATTCCTTCTCGATTTTGAATCCAATGAAAATCAGAAAGAAGCATATATTTATCATCACAATAAATACGAACTCCTGAAAAGATTCAGGGGTTTTTTTAAGAACATGCCAGCCGCAGGCGGACTGGTATGGAACAAAAACCGCGACCATTTTCTGGTGCTCCACAGACTCGGACGACCTGATCTGCCCAAAGGAAAAGTGGAACCAAACGAGAATTTCGAAGAAGCGGCCCGCCGCGAAGTATCTGAGGAGTGCGGGATAGCCCTTCCTGACATCATCGCTCCCATTGGCTCCTCTTTCCATATCTATTATTTGGATGATCAACCTGTTTTTAAAGAGACCCGGTGGTTCGAAATGGTTTCGGAGGACACGGGAAGTCCGACCCCACAGAAAGAAGAAGATATTTCCAGCGTTACCTGGCTTCACATCTCCGAAGCCGCTTTGTTTGCAAATAAGACATACCCGTCCATAAAAGAGATCGTAAAAAAAGCCGGATTAGTTTGACCTTAACTGAAAATCACCATTTATGACAGACCACGAAACAGAATTTAATCAATGGAAAGAAGAGACAAGACGGGAAGCTCTGGAAAAAGAGGTGGAAAGACTGCGGGAATCCACCGAACAACAAAGCCGGTCACTCAGAAATCTCCGCAGGACACTTTTATGGGTCATTCTGGCTGCTATTACATCCCTGGCGGGATTGTGGGTTTTTTCGATGGACGGAAATTATCCGGATGGAATATATTCTGCCCAGGAAAAAGATTCCACAAGCCTGGAAACCATTACCGAAACTTCCCGGGAAAAAACCACACCAGTAACCAAGGAAGATTCAACGCCACCTGAAAAGGCAGAGATCATCACGCCCGCTTCAGATACCGTTGCGTTCTTTATTCCCGACGACGGCATATTCTTTAGCGTTCAGATCGGCGCCTACCTGGGAGTTGATCTGGAAAAATTCCGCAATAATATGGTATCCCTTCATCAGAATAGTGCGGCCGGCATAAACCAGTTTACACTTGGAATTTTCCCTACCTACAATGAGGCATCGGAATTCAATAAAGTGATCAGAAAAATTGGTTTTGAAGAGGCACACATTATCGCAACCCAGGACGGACATCGTATAAAAGTCAGCGATGCACTGAATATGAGAGCTGACAGCATCCCGGGACGCCTTTCGGGTAACTGAAAAGCTTCCTCACATTCGATCCGTCAGCCGCATAACCACTTCGTATTTATTAAAAAACTCCCGGGCGATAACCCTGAGAATGGTATATACAGGAATGGCCAAAAACATACCGACAATCCCGGAAAGATAACCGGCGCTAAGAATCACGATAAATATCTCAAGAGGATGAGCCTTTACACTGTTTGAAAAGATCAGTGGCTGGAATAACATATTATCCACCAGTTGTGCCGTCACATAAACCAGGATCATACCCCCCAGAAAAGAAAGGAATGTCATTTCCATGGATAACTGCAGGTACACAAGGGTGCCCACACTAATACCAAATGTCGCCCCAATCAGGGGGCCCAGATAAGGAATAATATTCATAAGACCACTAAAAAGACCGATCACTGCAGCATGGCTGAACCCAATTCCAAGGATGGAAAACCCTGAAGTGACAATCGTCCCCATCAGGGTGGTCTGGATCAGGATGCCCACAAGATACCGGCGCAAAAGATACCGGATTGAAATTAAAGCATGCCTTATGGAGTCTTCATGACGAGCAGGGACAAAAACAAGAATCCCGCCAATGAGAAGTCCCTCTTCTTTGAGGAAGAAAAAAGTTATGAATGTAATGGAAAACGCGGCTATAAAAATGCCTCCGAAAAACTCAACCACAGAAGCAAAAAAGTCCCGGACCTGTTCAAAGTCAAGAAGGGTCAGCAATGCCACTTCAAACTCTTCTTCAATGCTTTCCATGATCGTCTGTCCGAACTCGGAGCCTCTGATCGGAGCAAGGAGTTCCGAAAGTAACCGTCCGACTTTATCAAGCGCGACAGGGATATCAATAGAAGAAAAGAACTGTATTTCAGTGGCAATAAGGGGAACCGTAAAACGAAAAAACATCACAATAAAGACCCACAACGTCAGAACCGTAAGCAGGGCGGCCAGGCTTCTGCCGATCCGAAGACGGCGAATGTGAAGGCTGTGATAAAGTTCAAAAAGGGGACGGGTAATCAGGGATATGATCGCTGCTACAGCTACGAACATAACAATAGAACGAAAATACCACAATAGAAAGATCCCGACGAAGATAGCCAGCGTCAGAAAAAGATTTTTCAAAAATGACCTCATGCTCATATATTACTATGTTTAGATCCGGCAGTTTGGCATAATCGCACCCGGAAGAAACCAAGCCAAAAAAGCAAGTAGTTTCCGGATTCCCTCACATAAGTTCAAATATACAAAATAACGGTTAATCACACGGCATTTTGTTTCATGCAGGATTGCTTGAAGCAAATTAATTGAGGAACATAAACATCGGCTCACCTGTATTACCAGACCTGTTACAATAATTATCAGAAAAGTTTGTTTTTTGAGGAAAACTTATCATATTTAGCCCCCTAAATTGGGCCTGTTTTGGGAGAATATATTTTGTCTATGGTCTATCCTGAAAATATATTTTCAACCGATCTATTTTTTAATGAGGATCAAAATTTTCTGAAAAAGATCAACAACAAATAATTCTTCAGTAACGGGTTTATGATCAGACATCTAAATTAATTAAATTAAATCCTCACAAAAATATGAAAGGTGCAATAATCGGCGACATTATTGGTTCAGCATTTAATTCAGGAAACACACCCGATTTAGATTTTCAGCTTTTCCGGCCCTCCTCGGCTTATACCGATGACACAGTTTTAACATTAGCCACAGCTGACTCAATACTCCGCAATGAAAATTATGAGCAAACGCTAAAGGAATGGGTAAGAGCCTTTCCTAAAGCCGGTTATCGTCCGCAATTTCTGGAATGGGCCCTTTCAGATGATTCAAAACCTTACCTAAGCAAGGGGGACGGGGCAGCCCGCAGGATAAGTCCCGTAGGATTTGCCGCCCAAAGTGTTGAAGAGGCCCTTCAGGAAGCAGAAAAAAGCACCCGCATCACCCACAACATTTCTGAACGAATAACGGCTGCGAAAGCAGTTGCCTCAGCCATATTTATCTGTAAATCGGCCGGAACAAAAAAAGAGATCAAAACATTTATCGGCCAGGCTTTTGATTATGACTTATCCCTGACGGTGGACGACTGGATCGATCGAAAGCTTTCTCCCGCCAGTGAAGACTCTCCTGTTCAACCGGCATTTGCAGCATTTATAGAAGCGTCCGATTATGAAGAAGCCATAAGGCTGGCCATAACCATTGGTGGTCCAAGCAATACCATCGCATCCATAGCCGGGGGGCTTGCTGAAGCTTACTTCCAGCATATCCCAAAATCGATCACCCGCCGTGCTCTGGAACGTATTACGCCCGAAATGCAAGCCATTTTGGATGCTTTCGAAGAACGGTTCATAAGTGTAGGACAGCAAAGTTCCTGAACCAACGCCCTACTTTTCGGCCTTGTCCCTGGTCAATGCAAGTTTGAGTACTTCAAGTATCTCCTCTACGTAATGGATCGTGAGTCCTTCCAGATAGATGGGTTTGATCTCATTAATGTCTTTTTTGTTCTCTTTGGACAGAACGATCTCATTGATTCCCGCCCGCCTTGCAGCCAGAATTTTCTCTTTAATCCCTCCTACCGGCAATACCTTCCCCCGAAGAGTGATCTCTCCGGTCATGGCAATTCGCGACTTGACTTTCCGCCCTGTAAAGGAAGATGCCAGCGATGTAACCATGGTGATACCCGCCGATGGCCCGTCTTTAGGGATGGCTCCCTCCGGAACATGCACATGCACATTCCTTTCATCGAAGATCTCTTCCCGGAGCTCGAGGAAACCGGCATGAGATTTCAGGTATTCAAGGGCCAGCATGGCCGACTCTTTCATTACTTCACCAAGGTTCCCGGTCAGGGTCAGGCGGCCATTTCCTTTACTCAAACTACTTTCAACAAATAAGATTTCGCCTCCGGCAGCGGTCCAGGCCAACCCCGTAACCACCCCCGCAAACCGGTTGTCCTGCCATGTGTCTTTCGAAAATCTTTCGGCACCAAGATATTCACGGGCATCAGCTATGGTCACGGTTTTTTTTACCTTCTCATCGGTAGCAAGCCTTAGGGCAATTTTCCGGTAAAGCCGGGCTAAAGATTTGTTCAGATCCCGTACGCCGGATTCTCTCGTATAATGATCAATAACATAACCAATCGTACGACGGGGCAAAGTAACCGTCCCTACGGGGATGCCATGATTGTCGAGTAGCTGGGGAATCAGATGGCGACGGGCGATTTCCACTTTCTCTTCAAGAATGTACCCATTAACATCGATCAACTCCATACGGTCAAGCAATGGTGATGAAATGGAATTGAGCGTATTGGCGGTAGCAATGAAGATCACCTGCGAAAGATCAAAATCCACTTCAAGGAAATTATCATGAAAGGCACTGTTCTGTTCAGGATCAAGAACTTCCAGCAAAGCAGAAGCCGGATCACCGTGGAAGCTGTTGCTGACCTTGTCAACCTCATCGAGGATAAATACAGGATTGGCTGAGCCTGCTTTCTTGATGTTCTGAATGATTCGTCCCGGCATGGCACCGACATAAGTCTTTCGGTGTCCACGTATTTCAGCCTCATCATGAAGACCGCCCAGTGACATCCTGATATATTGACGACCCAGAGCTTCTGCAACCGATTTCCCCAGGGATGTTTTCCCCACCCCTGGCGGACCATAAAGGCAAAGAATGGGGGACTTCAGGTTCCCTCTTAGTTTTAACACAGCCAGATGCTCCAGGATCCTTTCCTTGACATTCTCCAGTCCGTAATGGTCGCGATCAAGAATGCGGCGGGCCCTCCTCAGGTCAAAGTTGTCTTTGGTATACTCATTCCAGGGGAGTTCAAGCAAAGTCTGCAGGTAATTATACTGAATGGAATATTCGCCTGAAGCCGGATTAAGTCGGTGCAGTTTCTCCAGTTCTTTCTTAAAGAGTCCGTTGACTTCTTCAGACCATTTTTTATTGACAGCCTGGTTTTCCAGCTCCCTGATCTCCTTTTCAACAGGACTGGAACCCAGCTCGTCCTGAATGGTCTTCATTTGCTGTTGCAGCAAATACTCGCGTTGCTGCTGGTCCATATCCTGTTTGACTTTGGACTGGATATCATTCTTAATCTCGGAAAGCTGCACTTCTCTGACAAGAAATTCCACTAACCGCATCCCCCGACCCTTCAGATCATTGGTCTCAAGGAGACGTTGTTTCTCCTTAACCGGAATATCCGAATTGGAAGAGACATAATTGATAAGAAAAGCCGGACTTTCAATATTGCGAATGGCAAAAGAGGCTTCTTGTGGCACATTGGGTGATTGCTTAATCAGCTTAAGCGATAGATCTTTAAGAGAAGACACCACTGCTTCAAACTCCCGCGTTTTATCCCCCCCGGGCTCTTTATCTTCCAAAACCGTAACACGTCCGGTCAAATAGGGGTCATCCCCAATCATCTCATCCAGATGAAACCTTTTCTTCCCCTGAATGATCACAGAAACAGAGTTATCGGGCATCTGAAGGATCTTTATAATACGGGCAACTGTCCCGGTTTTGTAAAGATCTTCAGTAACGGGATCATCAACTTTGTAATCTTTTTGGGTCAGAGCCCCGAAATATCCTTTTGCTTTATCAACATCTTTGATGAGCTGGTGCGATTTTTCACGACCAATAGCAATGGGAATGATTACGCCCGGAAATAAAATGGTGTTACGCAAAGGCAATACAGGAAGCTCCTCCGGGATGGGATTATCATCAGTATCCTGCTCCAGATCATCTCCAGTGACAGGGATGAACTCCGATTCCCCGCTTATAAAATCAGCTGATCCAAAACCGTCGGAGGCTTGTCTAAAATTGTTCATATTATTATCTAACTTTCATCTTTCAATAAACCGGCATCGTTGTCTTCAGGTAGCAGCAGAAAAAGCTTGACATACCATTTGGGGGGTTACAATCTGCAAAGGTAATGCTTTTTGCCGGTCCTGTCTGAAAGTCGGTCCGATCAATATTGTGCCGGCTCCCCCTTCCAGCTGACCTGCTCAAATCAAAAAAAAAAGCCCCGGTATCCACCGAAGCTTTAGCTCTTCAATTGTCAAAGCAATTGTTTATTTCTTCTTATCGTAATGCTTCTTGTAGCGATTACGGAATTTATCAACCCGTCCGGCTGTGTCAACAAGTTTCATCTTACCGGTGTAAAACGGGTGCGATGAACTCGATATCTCAAGCTTTACCAACGGATATTCAGTACCGTCGATATCGATGGTCTCACGGGCATTAACTGTGGAACGGGTAATGAATGTATCGCCGTTGGACATATCCTTAAACGCCACCATGCGATAATTGTCCGGATGAATTTCCTTTTTCATATTATTCTGATGTTTTAGTCTTTTCTGTTCTCTTACTACAACGTCTTCAATATCCTTTTTAAACGGATGGCAAAATTAATCATTCCCCGAGCAACCGCCAAAACTTTTTTAAGAAAATCTCTTTTCTCTCATCCAGAGCCTCTATGAAGGGCCATCCGGCCCCTGATATTCCACTCAAAAGCATCGCCTTACTGAGTCACACTTTCTCTGTTATCAAGCGGAATTGAACCAGCACGTTGTCCTTCCTTACGTTTCTCTTCATCAAAAAGATAGCGATAAGTAATATGCTTTTTGCCGAATTCAGAACCCACAGCTTCATGGAGGGCCCGCATTTTCGGATTGAAATCCCCCACCCATGAAAGTTCCATCTCTTTAAGCCAGGGTTTTCGGGCTACAGCGTTACGCAAATGCCAGAATATTCCGGATTCAATTCCATTCCGCTGCCACCGCGGGCGGACCCCAAGAATAACGACCCGTGTTCGTGTCATGACCTTCCGCCATTTCAGGTAAGCGAAACGCAACTTATTGATCAGGTTCATCTTTCCGTTAAAATGTTTGATGATCTGATTCACGTCGGGAAACTGAACAATAAATCCGATGGGCGTATCTTCATAATAAGCAAACCAAATCAATTCCTCATCCATGAAATCTTTGGCTTCGGCAAGTGTATTGCGAAGGGTGTCAGCTTTCATGGGTGTGAAATTTTCATGGAAACGCCAGGCATCGTTATAGATCTCTATAAAATCCTGAATGAATTTCTCACTCTCCTCCCAGGTAAAATGGCGAAAATGATAGCCTGGCTTGCGACCAACCCATCCGGCAATTTTCCAGAACCTCTCGGGAAAAGGTTTTTGCAGATCAAGGTGATTGGTTACCTGCTCAAAATAGTTGACAAATCCATAATCCTCGAAAAAATCCTTATAATATGGTGGATTGTACTGAATACCAAAAGCCGGTTGAGTAAACCCTTCCACCAACAATCCCCAGAAAGTATCATTCTCACCAAAATTGATGGGACCGTCCATGGCTTCCATGCCTCGTTCCGCAAGCCACTCTTTGGCTGTATCGAACAATTTAAACGCCGCCTCCTTGTCGTTGATGCACTCAAAAAATCCCATACCCCCGGTGGGCTGGGAAAAGCCATAAGCCTTATTCTCATTGACAAAAGCCGCTACCCGGCCAATGGGTTTCCCATTGTCATCAAATAACAGAAACCGCACAGCTTCACCATGCTGAAAAAAATCATTGGTGGCGGGATCAAAAATCTTTTCAATGCTCATGTCCAGGGGACGGACATAATTGTCATCGTTCTTATAAACGGTATCAACGACATCCAAAAACTGCTGTCTTTGTTTCTTGGTTTTGACCTCGGCTATTTGCATAACTAAGAAATAAACTTAATAAAATTAGATTTAGTAACACCACTGTTTTCCGGCTTCTAACGAATGGAAACAATATTTTTCAAAGATGTCAAATTTAATGATTTTAACCCGATTTATTCATGAATTATTGTGATGAAATGGTCAAACACCAAAAAATTTGGACAACCCCAGATGAAATTGAAGAGGAGAATAGTGAACTATTTTCAAATCAATATTATCAAGGACGTTCATATTTCGCGGGTAGTTGATCACAATAGTCCGTTAAACTTTTTCAATGCCTTGTAATTCAGTTGTTTAACTTTTTGAGTTTTTCGTGATAAATTACAGTATATCAGTATTATACGATTCGTCTTAAATCTAATATCTAAAAATCTAACGGTCTATTCTGATCAAATAGTCGTTTAAAAAAAGCCTAAACGCAGAGACCTGTCTGCCGTGTCATGAAATAGAACTGTTTTGACTCAAAGGCTCTTACTAAAAGATAGAAAGCCTCTATTTCATTTATCGTCAGGCAGGCGGAATGACGTAAAGTTTTTATTATCAGAGAGTTACAACTAATTTGCATTGTCATGCAAGCATCTTATTATCAATCACTTGAAAAAGTTAAACCGAGTATTGTGATCATTGTAATAAATAATTTATACCTAATTCAAGTTTAAAACCCCCTACCCTGATTAATCTTGAATTTCAGATCAGGAAGAAAACTCATACCAGGATAAATAGTCCATCATCCTATGTTCCGAAGCAAGCTTGTGAACAAACTCATTCCGGTTCGGATGATATTCATAAGCCTTTCCCCATTCTCCGGCATACCTGGCCACTTCACCAACAGCAGAAATGACATACCGAATTTCTTCCTCCGACATTACCGGATGAACAGAAAGCCTCACCCACCCCGGTTTTTCTGATAAATCGCCCATATCAATTTTCCTGGTAATCTGACTGGATGTGGAGTAATCCACATGAAGAAGATAATGTCCGTATGTGCCGGCACAGGAACATCCTCCCCGCACCTGAATGCCGTACCTGTCATTCAGAAGTCTTACCACCAGATTAAAATGAGCCCGGGTCAGATAAAAGGAGATCGCACCAATCCGCTTTTGTTGGCCGGCAGCCAAAATATTCAACCCCGGCATATTCCTGAATGCCTCAAATATCATTTTGAGCATAGCATCCTCACGCTCCTGGATCTTATCGCAGCCCATCTCCTCTTTCAGGCGTATGCTCATAGCAGCCCTGATGGATTGCAAAAAGCCCGGAGTGCCTCCGTCCTCGCGTGCTTCAATATCATCAATATACCGATAACGCCCCCAGCGATTGGTCCAGTTCACAGTTCCTCCTCCCGAATCATCGGGAGCTGAATTGTGATACAAGGCAGAGTTGAAAATCAGGACACCGCAACTTCCCGGGCCTCCCAAAAATTTATGAGGAGAAAAAAACACAGCATCAAGTTGTTTGTTCGGATCACCAGGATGCATATCCATTTTGACATAAGGAGCCGCTGCTGCGAAATCAACGAAACAAACCCCCCCGTAACGATGCATTATTTGAGCCAGCTCATAATAAGGAGTTTCGATGCCGGTGACATTGGAAGCGGCAGAAAAACTACCTATCTTAAGAGGACGATCTTCATATTTCGAAATTTCCTTTTCAAGAGAACGGGGATCCACCAATAAATCCTCATCAGGCTCCAGCACAACTACATCCGCATTGGTTTCCAACCAGGAAGTATGATTGGAATGATGCTCCATATGAGTCAGGAATACCACAGGCCGGTCTTTTTCCGGAATTGAACAATACTTTTGAGCCTGTTCGGGAACCCGCATCCCAAGAATTCTCTGAAGTTTGTTAACAACCGAGGTCATACCTGCCCCTGCCGTTATGATCACATCGTCACTGTTCGCATGAACATGGTCTTTTATGATCTGATGCGATAGCCTGTAAACATTGGTCATGATCTGACCGGTATCACTTGATTCGGAGTGCGTATTGCCAATCACAGGTCCAACGACATTCATAATTTGCTCCTCTATAGGGCGATACAGACGGCCTGATGCAATCCAGTCAGCATAAACCAAAGGTTTCGATCCATAAGGCGTGTCTATCCGGGCATCATTTCCTATGATGTTTTTCCGAAAACGTGCAAAATATTCTTCATGTGGAAGCATAACATCAGTTTTCACATTAGAGAAGCACAAATATAAGGGGTGTCAGAACAGGGAATGATGATTTATGACACCTGCTGAAAAAAATCAAAGGAACAGCTCTATTTCTTCCTTTGCATCCTGGGCAACCTGACGGAGGTAAATGTTTTTATCCTGTTTCCACTCGTGAATCAAAAAAAGGACAGCATCGCGATTTTCTTTGGAGAAACGTCCGGCCATCTTCAGAACAAAACCGCCAGCTCTCATGAAACGCTTGTCTTCAAGGCCCTTTTTCAACAGGGGGAAAACAATATCACATGAGTCAAAGCCCGTTTCGGGATAAAACCGCAATCGCCATCCAAATCCCATGGCAGCAGCATACTTTCTATAAAAATGGTGGCTGTCAAGCCACCCCACCAGTATGCCCTCAGAAATAGACGGACAATTCAGCAAATTACGTCCCATTTGTTCCGATAACTCTATTGTGTGGATCATTTCACCCCATTGTTCAATTTCATCAGAACCCATCTGCTCAACCACCGCCAACATGGTTGCCAGGATCATCGTCTCCCGGATTTCCCGGTACCAAAGACGTCGGGCAAGCTCCTGGTTTTTCTCCATCCCGGCAGCCATCTCCCTTAAATGAACAAGAGAAACTCCGTAATTTTTTTTATATACAACACCTGAACCTTTGATCAGGTCGGATGTCTCGCCACTTTTCAGATGGCGTATAGTGGTTATGACCTCTTCGACCTTCCGGTCAATTTCGGGTTGAAGCGGGAAAATTTTCATGATCAACGATTTTATTTTAAGCACGGTAAAATTGCTGTAATGCAGATACCGTGGCATTTTTGGAAAAACATTTGCAAAACTAATCGAAAAATATTTATCTTTGCACCCGTTAATCAAAATGGTGATTGTAGCTCAGTTGGTTAGAGCGCCAGATTGTGGCTCTGGAGGTCGCCGGTTCGAATCCGGTCTTTCACCCTTTAAAACGGACAACCAAACAGTTGCCCGTTTTTTTTGTTCTTTATCAAAAGGAACCCAAACGCTGCAATAATTAAAGAAATTATTCTTTAATTGATGCCCCTGCGAATCCACCGCAATTTATTTGTTACTTTTGCACTTACAAATTCTCATTAAAAGAAATGATCATGGTGACAACAGAAATGATGAAAGAGCTTTCCGGACGCGAGATCGCGTTAAGGAGGTATCTTTGACATCGACCGGAAAAAAATTGAGATAGAGGAAGAAGAGATGCGCACTCAGGCCCCTGATTTCTGGGATAATCCCAGCGAGGCCGAGAAGAAGATGAAATACATCCAGGGACTGAGAAGCTGGGTTGACCAATACGAAAAGGTTCGCAACGCCGTTGAAGAAACTTCGGTTCTGATAGAGCTACAGAAGGAGGGGGAAGCCTCCGAGGAAGAAGTTAAGGCTCAATATAATACAGCACTGGAACTCATCGAAAACCTCGAATTGCGCAACATGTTGCGCAAAGAGGAAGACAGAATGGGTGCGATCCTGAAGATCAATGCCGGCGCGGGCGGTACCGAAAGCCAGGACTGGGCAGCCATGCTCATGCGCATGTATATGAGATGGGGCGAACGGCAGGGCTTCAAAATAAGGGAAACCAATTTTCAGGAAGGAGATGAAGCCGGATTAAAATCCGTCACCCTCCAGTTTGAAGGCGACTACGCGTATGGTTATCTGAAAAGCGAGAACGGTGTTCACCGCCTGGTTCGTCTTTCCCCATTCAACGCAGCCAACAAGCGGATGACCTCTTTTACTTCCGTTTTCGTTATTCCCCTCATCGATGATACCATAGAGGTGGATGTCAACCCGGCAGACATTACCTGGGAAACATTTCGCTCCAGCGGAGCGGGAGGGCAAAATGTCAACAAAGTGGAAACAGGTGTCCGCTTAAGACACGAACCGACGGGAATCGTGATCGAAAACACCGAAACCCGGTCACAAGGAGGTAATAAAGAAAATGCTCTGAGGATGCTTAAATCGCAACTCTACGAGATCGAACTCCGCAAAAAGCTGGAAGAACAAAACAAGATCGAATCACAAAAGAAAAAAATCGAATGGGGATCCCAGATACGCTCTTACGTTCTGCAACCCTACAAACTGGTCAAAGACCTCCGTACCAACTATGAGACCAGTAATGTTCAGGCCGTCCTCGACGGTGAAATAGACGGATTCCTGAAAGCCTACCTGATGGAATTCGGAGCCAAAGAAGTTTTTCAGAAAGAGTAACAACCATCAAAACATACACATACAAAATGGAATACAGGATAGAAAAAGACACAATGGGTGAAGTAAAAGTACCCGCCGACAAATACTGGGGCCCTCAAACCCAGCGTTCCGTCATAAACTTCCCCATAGGTCCGGCAGCCTCAATGCCTCTAGAAATTGTACATGCCTTCGGCTACCTGAAAAAAGCGGCTGCCTTTGCCAACGCAGAACATGAAGTATTGCCCCATGAAAAAAAGGATCTCATTGCACGTGCATGCGATGAGATCATTGAGGGAAAGCTCGATGATCAATTTCCGTTGGTTGTATGGCAAACCGGCAGTGGCACCCAATCAAACATGAACTGTAATGAAGTGGTGGCCAACCGGGCTCATGTACTCAACGGCGGTAAACCCGGTGAAGGAGAGAGGCCCATTCACCCCAACGATGACGTAAACAAGTCGCAATCATCGAACGATACTTTCCCCACAGCGATGCATATTGCCGCTTACAAGATGCTCGCCGAGCGAACGATACCGGGTATTGAAAAACTTCGAGACACCCTAAGCGCCAAATCAGAAGAAATGAGGGAGGTGGTCAAAATAGGCCGTACCCACCTTATGGATGCCACACCCCTCACCCTGGGACAGGAATTTTCCGGATATGCTGCTCAACTCACCTTCGGACTGAAGGCATTGAAATCAACTTTGGATCATCTCTCGGAACTTGCCCTGGGAGGAACCGCCGTTGGCACCGGACTCAACACCCCTAAAGGATACGACGTTACAGTGGCCAAATACATTTCCAAATTCACCGGGCTGCCATTCAGAACAGCCGGGAATAAATTCGAGTCACTGGCCGCCCATGATGCCATTGTAGAAAGCCACGGCGCTTTGAAACAAATCGCTGTAAGCCTGATGAAAATAGCGAACGACATTCGGTTACTGGCGTCAGGCCCCAGGTCGGGTATTGGAGAGATCCTTATCCCGGAAAACGAACCCGGCTCTTCTATTATGCCCGGAAAAGTCAACCCAACCCAGGCAGAGGCCATGACCATGGTCTGCACTCAGGTTATGGGTAACGATGTGACGGTATCAACAAGCGGGTCGAACGGTCATTTCGAACTCAATGTTTTCAAGCCGGTCATGATCTACAATTTTCTTCAAAGCGCTGAACTTCTGGCCGATGCATGCAAATCGTTCAACGACAATTGTGCGGTGGGCATTAAGCCCAATCACGAACGGATTAAAAAACATCTTGACAACTCCCTGATGCTTGTTACAGCTCTCAACACCCATATTGGTTATTATAAAGCTGCCGAGATTGCCAAAAAAGCACACACAGAAGGAACCACTCTGAAAGAGGCTGCCCTGGAACTGGGATATCTCACATCAGAAGAGTTTGATAAATGGGTCGATCCGGGAAAAATGATCGGGTCCCTTGAATAATTATAATCCAAAAAACAAATTTATTTTTAAACCGTCTCTTCAAAAGGGACGGTTTTTTTGTACCTTTGGAAGAACATATAAAAATTCACTACCCTGCACAATTTTCCATTTCCTTCACCGTTTGAGAACTTAAACAAATAAAGGCCATGAAAACCATTTTTCCCCGAATCGTACTGACAGCAATCATACTAAGCTTTACTTCAACAAGTTTTGGCCAGGATGCCACACTCGAAGAAGCGCCCCTGCCGGGGCAATTTGATTATATCATCGAAGAATCGAGCACCTATGAAGAATATCGTGTGGTTCGCACAACCTGGCTCTACAAGTTAAAATCCAACGTTCTGGATTCACTTGACCAGTTTCAGTCACGCATCGATGAAGGAGAAGTCCGTATTGATTCGCTCAGGGAAGAAATAGAGACCCTGAATCAGGACCTGGAAACAGTTCAGGAAGACCTTGACCAGGCCCTGGCGTCCAAAAACAGCATATCATTCTTAGGATCGGAAACGCCCAAATCCAAATACAACTCCATAATGTGGGGGGCGGTATTGATTCTGGCAGGCGGACTTGTTTTTGTATTTCTGCTTTACAAACGAAGTCAGCAAATTACCCGGCAAACGCGCGAAAGACATGAAGAACTCGAAAAAGAGTTCGATGCCCACAAAAAGAGGGCTCTTGAAAAGGAAAAAACCATGGCGCGCCAACACCTTAATGAACTGAATAAACTCAGAGGCCGGGAATAAACCTGATATTTTCTTACCTTTGCACTTCAAATCCGGCCATTTCACTTTGAAACAAAAATCACAGTGAACAAAAACCGTATTAAACCATTACATTACTGTTTGCAATTTTAACCATCCGGAATGGGGTTATGAAACTCGTTTTGCCCAAACCGGAATTAAATAATCAAAGCACCTGCCAAACGAAGCGGGTGCCTAAACTGTAGTATTATGACATCAGGGAACACTATGAGTAAAACAGACCAACTGAAAAAACTTGTACAGGAAAGAGTATTGCTGCTCGATGGCGCCATGGGAAGCCTCATACAGCAATACACGCTTACGGAGGAAGATTTTAGAGGAAGTGAATTCAAAAACCATACTCATCCACAAAAAGGCAACAACGAGATCCTCTCCCTTACGCGCCCCGATATCATTACCACCGTTCACGAAAAATACTTAGAGGCCGGGGCCGATATCATAGAAACCAACACATTTAGTGCCAATCGTATCTCCCAGGCCGATTATGCCCTGGAAGACAAGGTCTACAACCTGAACTTTGAGTCGGCAAAACTCGCCTCCCGGGCGGCAAAAAAAATATCCTCCCCCGAAAAACCACGTTTCGTGGCAGGTGCCCTGGGTCCGACCAACAAAACCGCATCGCTGAGTCCCGACGTTAACAACCCCGGCTACAGGGCTGTGACTTTCGATGATCTGTCCGCTACTTACGCCGAACAGGTTGCCGGACTGATAGATGGCGGCGCCGATATGCTGTTGCTGGAAACCATATTTGACACTCTCAATGCTAAAGCAGCCCTTCATGGGATCGGAGAGGAGCTCAAAAAACGAGGTCTCGAAGATTTCCCCGTCATGGTTTCTGTCACCGTGGCTGATGCCAGTGGACGAACCCTTTCGGGACAAACCCTCGAAGCATTTTTGATCTCCATTTCCCATTATCCGCTGTTCTCCTTAGGGCTCAACTGTTCTTTCGGAGCCGAAGACCTGCGCTCTTATGTCAAGAACCTGGGCGAAAAGGCGCCATGGTTCATCAGCGCCTATCCCAATGCCGGACTTCCCAACCAGTTTGGAGAGTACGATGAGACCCCCGACGAAATGGCCCCCCAGATTTTCAAATACCTCAACGAAGGGCTTGTCAACATCATTGGCGGGTGCTGCGGAACAACCCCCGAACACATCAAGGCCTTCGGCGAATACATCAAAGACGCCCGGCCTCACGTCCCGGCAAAACCCGAGCCCAAAACCCGGCTAAGCGGTCTCGATCCTTTGATCATGGACGCAACAACCAATTTTGTAAATGTGGGTGAACGGACCAACGTCGCCGGATCACGCAAATTTGTCCGGCTTATACGGGAGGAAAAATACGAAGAGGCCTTGTCGGTCGCCCGCGATCAGGTAGAAGGCGGGGCACAAATTATCGACGTCAACATGGATGATGCCATGCTGGATGCGAAAAAAGAGATGGTCTCTTTCCTGAACCTGATGGCCTCCGAACCCGATATCGCCTCCCTCCCGGTAATGGTAGACTCATCAAAACCCGAGGTTCTCGAAGCCGGGCTCAAGTGTCTGCAGGGTAAATCAGTTGTCAACTCCATCAGTCTGAAAGAAGGCGAAGAAAAATTCCTGGAACAGGCCGGGCGGATAAGAGAGCTTGGAGGCGCCATGGTGGTCATGGCTTTTGATGAAAAAGGCCAGGCCGACACCTATGAGCGCCGCATCGAAATTTGCGAAAAGGCATATAATCTTCTCACACAAAAAGCAAATGTGCCGCCTGAAGATATTATTTTCGACCCCAATATTCTGGCCATTGGAACGGGAATCGAAGAGCATGCCAACTACGCGGTTGATTTCATAAACACAACAAAATGGATCAAGGAAAACCTGCCTCATGCCAAAGTCAGCGGCGGAGTCAGCAACCTTTCCTTCTCATTCCGTGGCAACAACCGTGTACGTGAAGCCATGAACTCGGCATTCCTTTACCATGCCATCCAGGCCGGCATGGACATGGGACTGGTAAATCCCGGGATGCTGCAGATATACGATGAGATCCCTGCCGACTTGCTCGAGCTGGTGGAAGATGTGATCTTCAACCGCAGACCCGATGCCACCGAACGGCTGGTGGATGCTGCAGAACAATTCAAGGATGAGGAAGGCGGGCAAGCTGCTTCCAAGAAAGATGAATGGCGGGAGTGGTCTCTGGAAGAACGCCTCCACCATGCGCTCATCAAAGGCATTCCCGATTACCTGGAAGAAGACCTGACCGAAGCCCGTGAAAAATACGATTTTGCCCTCGACATCATTGAACAGCCCCTGATGGACGGAATGAACATTGTCGGCGACCGCTTCGGTGCCGGGAAAATGTTCCTGCCTCAGGTGGTGAAAACCGCCAGGGTAATGAAAAAAGCCGTGGCATGGCTTCAACCCTACATCGAAGAGGAAAAACGAGCCGCCGGCAACGAAGAGACAAAAAAAGGAAAAATTCTGATGGCCACTGTCAAAGGTGATGTTCACGACATCGGGAAAAACATTGTAAGTGTCATTCTTTCCTGTAACAATTTTGATGTCGTCGACCTGGGTGTAATGGTCCCCACCGAAAAAATACTCAATGAAGCCATGGAGCAGGAGGCAGATATTGTTGGCCTGAGCGGACTTATCACCCCCTCACTTGAAGAGATGAGCAATGTGGCCAAAGAAATGGCCCAACGGGAGATGAAACAACCTTTGCTTATCGGAGGAGCGACCACTTCAAAAGTTCATACCGCCGTAAAGATCGATCCCCATTACAATGCGCCTGTGGTCTATGTGAAAGATGCGTCCATGAGTGCCCAGGTGGTCGGATCGCTTCTTTCGGAAAAAGAACATGACCGGTATGTTAAAAGCATCAGTGAAGAATACGAGGCCCTGAGACAGTCCAATCAGAACAAAAAGAAAAAAGAGTACCTCAGCATCCAAGATGCCCGCGAAAAGAAATGGAACACCGACTGGGAGAAAGCCCCTGTCAGGCAACCAAACTTTCTCGGTGTCAAATCATTTCATGAATACCCTATAGATGAGATCATTCCCTTTATTGACTGGACCTTCTTTTTCCAGGCATGGCGACTCTCAGGAAATTACCGGGGTATAGAAAACGTAACCGACAAAGCCTCCGAAGAAAAATGGCTGGAAACCTTCACCTCTGAAACCGGAAAGGAAAAAGCGCACGAAGCCCTTAAACTCTGGAAAGATGCACAACAAATGCTTCAGCGCATGCGTGACGAAGAGATGGTGAAAGCCAACGCTGTCATCGGCCTTTTCCCGGCCAACAGCAAAGGGGATGACATCGAAGTATATACCGATGAAAAACGCAATGAGGTGCAATCCACCTTCCATTTTATGCGCGAACAACAAAAGAAACAGGGTAAAAACCATTACTACTCCCTGGCAGATTTTGTGGCCCCGGCCGATTCGGGAATTGCCGATTATATCGGTGGTTTTGCCGTCAGCGCGGGAGAAGGGATCGAACCCTGGATCGAAAAATACGAAAAAGACAACGATGATTACAGTGCCATACTACTGAAATCACTGGCGGACCGTCTGGCTGAGGCTTTCGCCGAGCTGATGCATTTCCGCGTGCGCCGGGAATTCTGGGGATACAACCCCGATGAAGAATTCAATTTTGACGATCTTGTTCGCGAACGCTACCGCGGCATACGGCCGGCTCTGGGCTACCCGGCATGTCCCGACCACAGCGAAAAACGGCTTCTGTTCGATCTTATGGAGGTCGAAAAAAATGCAGGGATCACCCTTACCGAACATTTCAGCATGTACCCCAATGCTTCGGTAAGCGGCCTTTATATGGCACACCCCGATGCCATCTATTTCGGAGTCGGCAATATCAAGCGCGACCAGGTGGAAGATCTGGCCCAAAGGAAAGGGATGACACCCGAAGAAGTGGAAAAATGGATTCCGACCAATCTGGCCGATAAACAATAACAGAATCCGAGTCGTAAATTCCGGCCCGTTCCTTTATGGTAAAAACCAACACATCCGACACAGACAAAAACCTGAAAATCGGGACTGTTTTTACCCCAAAGGAATGGGCCGGATTTGCTATTTCCGAATCCGGCCTCTTTAAAAAATGGATGAAAGGAGCTTCCATATTCGATCCTACAATGGGAACCGGTCATCTTCTGGAAGCGCTTATTGATTTCGGACTGGAAAAGGGTTACGCTATACACGAACTTCCCGTTAATAACCTCTTCGGCAATGAGCTGAATAGTCGTTATTACAAAGATGCCCTGAGCAATTTCCGGGAAAAATATGGACTGGAAATGTCTGAGAGTTTCCGCAATGAAGACATCTTTGATCTCGCCCCGGAAAAGTTTGATGTGCTTTTCGGAAATCCGCCATGGCAAAATTTTACAGACCTCCCTCCCGGTTACAAGGAAAGAACCAAACTTCTTTTTGCCGAATACGGACTTATCGGCAATGCTCGCGATCTTCTCCTGGGCAGATCTCGAATCGACATTGCAGCACTCGTCATCCGAAAAACCATCAAAGATTTTCTTGCGCGGAACGGGGAGGCCTGGTTTTTTATGCCTTTATCGCTTTTGCTGAACGACGGTGCCAACGAACAATTCAGAAATTACCGGGTGAAGAACACATCCTATGCCCCCAAAAAGATTTTTGATTTCAACAAAGAGGGTGTTTTCCTGAGTGTTTCCACGCGATACGGACTGGTCCATTTTCAAAGGGACCGGGAACCTGTCTTTCCCATGACCTACGTAAGACTAAATAAAGATCAGTGGGAACATTTTCTGGCGGCCCCCTTGCACAAAAGGGAAGCTCCTTTGAGTGTTTATACAGAAATAACCGGAAGTCCATTGTCGGATTTCCGGCCCATCAGGCTCCCCAAAAGTGCCCTGCCCAGACAAGGCATCAACACATCGGGAGCCAACAATGTCTTTTTTTTCAAATCCTGTCAGAAAATCTCAGAAAATACCTGTCTCGTTAACGGAAACATCGAATTGCCAGAGAAATTTGTATTTCCGTTGCTGACATCTGCCAACTTCAAAGACAATCACCTGAAACCTGAAGCCTGGGTGCTCATCCCCCATTCTTCTGACGGACGGCCACTCACCCCCGGGGAGCTCGATTCATACCCTTCATTGAAAGGGTACCTCCTGAGTCAATATGAAAAACTGATCAACCGGAAGGGAACACTCATCAACGGATGGCTCCGAAGAGAGCGATGGTGGGCACTTCTCGGTGTTGGGCCCTACAATTATGCGCCTTATAAAATTGTTTGGGAAGCTTACGGAAAAAAAACATTCAATCCCATGCTCATTGAAGGCCACTGGCAAGCCAACCAGTCCCTGCAAGCCTTCATCCCGTTTCAATCCGGATCCGCGGCCGAGAAAGCCCTGAAGCAGTTACAAAACCCGGCCATAGAAGAATATCTTTTGTCCCTGAAAATGGAAGGCACCATGAACTGGGCTCAGCCGGGAAAAATTAAAAAACTCATCCATTTCACCTGATACTGCCCAAAAGAGAAACCACGCCGGTCAGTCTATGTTGTACAACAGCCGCACACTCAATAATTCGGCTACTTTCCCGTGAGCTTTCAAACCTACACCAACGCCCAGGTCATTTGTTGCAGCAAAATCGAGGGTATAATACTGGTACCAGAAATCAGGCATTGGATGCCCCCGCCATAAGTAAATCCCGGCTTTCTGGCCGAAAGAGAATCGTCCCAGCAAAAGTGTGTGACCTGCCATCAAACTTACTCTCGATCGATCTTCAAAAGAATTTCCCGGCCGGCTGTTATCAGCTTCGAACATACCCCCCAACGTCCATGCATTGATCCGGCCAAACTGATGCAGATACTCCCCCGATAATGACATCACCATATTTTTGCCCTGATCTTCGGGCGGTTCTTTGAGACCTGATATGAAAGATAACTCAACCCTCCGAATGCCCTTTTCGGAATCAAAAGGTGCCAATTCCGGAGGAGCAGGAATCGGTCTGGCATCAAGTTTTCTTTGTATACCGATACCAGCTGTTGTATAATTAATTCCAAGATTGGGTTGACTGATGCTGCCATTGGAAATATGTTGAAACATCCCGGAAAAACGTAACGCCCAGGTTTCATTGAGAGGATGTGTCAAAGAAACTCCGATCATCAAAGGAAATGAAAAATAAGTACTGTAAGTCAAATTCTGAGGATTTGTTTCTTCATCGTAGGGATGATCAAGATAACTCACTCCCAGACCGGCTTTTATAGAAATATCGGTGTTAAGCGGAGAGAAGAGAACAGGCTCAACATAGTACAGGGCCGACAAACCATGGCCCAGGGAACTGTGTCCAAAGTCCCAGTAATTGAGGGAAGCCCCCATATAAGGATAGCACTGGAGAAGGGAGTAAGCTTTTTCGGAAACGAATCTCCAGGAAAGATCAACACCGGCGCCCACCGGGCGTACCCCTCTGAAGTGCTCCATTTTGGAAGAATGCACTTCAATCGCACCACCATAGTAATGACCACTCAGATAAAGCAAAGGACCATTCTCGTCTCCGGTGGCAGAAGCCCTTAGAAACAGGCCCTGAACGAATATAACAAGCAACAAAAAACAACACCTCATATCAGTAGCAGATCAATATATTTTCAGATAATCAGATGTAAGAGGAATCGTATAACACTAAAAACAAGTACTTTGACACAAAGAACCTTTTAAACATAAACAGCTGGCTCAAAGATTATTGCAAAATTTCAACGGACTATTCAGCAGATACTTCATTCTTCTCTTGTGTCACTAAAATAGGGAATTTATAACAAACCGGCCGTTCTGCAACAGTTTTTAAACACCTTCTTATTCACATTCACCCACTTCCCGGTTAACTTTAGTCCCCTAATGGTAATGGTCCGTTAAAATCTTGTAACACCTTGTAATTTAACTGTTTAACATTAAGGCTTTCAGTAATAAATCACATATACAAATTTCCTTTTATCTAACAAAATATGTAAACAACCATATTTCAATCATATACATTTTTGTTGGTTCTTTGGTTATGTCGCAAATGAGAGCAACCTTTCTCTTCAGCTTCGAGCTTTCAGCTACTACTAACTCTGCGACTGAGCTAAGAGCTAAGAGCTAACAGCTAACAGCTTCCAGCTTCCCCGCGGCTTGGATACTTTTATCTAACAAAACATGTAAACAACCGAATTTCAATCATATACATTTTTGTTAGTTCTTTGGTTATGTCGCAAAAGACAGCAACCTTTCTCTCCAGCTTCGAGCTTCGAGCTTCCAGCTTCCCCGCGGCTTGGATACTTTTATCTAACAAAACCCCTAAGTCATTTAAAATATGATGTTTAACTAATTTTGTTGGTTCTTTGGTTATGTCGTGACTCTGCGACTGAGCTTCTAACAGCTAAGAGCTAAGAGCTAAGAGCTTTCAGCTACTACTGACTCTGCGACTGAGCTACTAATATCTAATAATCTACTGAAATGGGATACATCAAGAAAAAAGAATTATTTTAGTGGTCGGGATCTGATAAACAGATTAAACAGTATGGACTACAAAACTGCCCTGAACAAAGCCTCGGCCATTTGCTCCAAACAGGAATACTGCCTGTATGACATAAGAAGAAAGCTGAAAAAATGGGAGATCTCTGATGCTGATCAGGATAAAATCCTGAAGCATCTGGTAGATGAACAATTCATTGACGAGTCGAGATATGCCTCCTTTTACGTCCGTGACAAGTTTCGGTTCAACCATTGGGGACGAAAAAAGATTTGGTGGCAACTAAGGCAAAAAGGCCTGCCCGAAGAGATCATCAATGAAGCCCTGGAACAAATAGATGAGGAAAATTATCTCGAAGTTCTGGAAGCCATTATCCGTGACAAACAAAAGCAAATCAGGGACCGTGAACCGGTGAAACAAAAAGCCGCGCTTATCAGGCATGCCGTTTCAAAAGGATATGAATACCAGGACGTCATCAAAGTTGTGGAACAGTTGTTGCATTAACCATCTCAAATATCATATAAATTATGGCCAGGCAATACACATTTCTTTTTGCTGCTCTGCTCCTCATTCTGTCATCCATTCCGGCAGACGCTGCAAAACCCAAATGGGTAAAAAAACGTCCCTCTGAAAGAGACCATTACATCGGCATAGGAATGGCCGGGAAAGACAATCACGAAGGTCTTGATTACGCCAGAAAAGCCCGTGCTGATGCCCTGAAAGAGCTCGCCTCAGAGATAGAGGTAAACGTCTCCTCCAACTCATTGCTTCGTCAGTTTGAAAACAATTATGAATTTCAGGAAACCTATGAGTCGGAAATTGCAACCTCAGCGAACAATAACCTAAAGGGCTATGAAGTTCAGACGTGGGAGAACAAACGGGAATATTGGGTGATGATGCGCCTGGACAAGGAAAAACACAGGCGAAGGAAAAGACAAGACCTGGAGATGGCGAAAAAGCAGGCAGCTTCCCATTTTCTAGACGCCCGGCAGCATGCGGATGATCATAAGATCACGCCGGCACTGGCCGCTTATTTCAAATCCATAGAATCGCTGGAAGACCACCTCAAAGAAGATCTGACCTACCGCTCCATGGAAGGCGAGATCAATTTCGCAACCGACATTATGAAGGACCTGAGAGACCTCTTTTCAAAAATTTCGGTTACCCCTGAAAACCCGGAACTCAAAATTGTCTTCTCAAAACAAATGGAGGCCCCTTTGGAGGCCAAAGTAGAATATTTTACTCCCGACGGGGAAAAAATTCCGGTCCAGAGTCTTCCTGTAAATTTCAGTTTCATAGAGGGAGAAGGACTCCTCAGGGAGAAAAACTCCACCAATGCCTCAGGCGTCGTTACCAGTCATATCCAAAAACTGGAGTCATCCCGGAAAAAACAGCAGGTGAAAGTCGTTTTTGACCACACCGACCTACTCAAAGAAGAAAATATTGAAAGTCCTCTGGTAGCTTTTTTCCTGCCTGATGAAACCATCCCTTCGGCCACATTCAACATAGAGCTTCAGAAATCAGACGCCTTTTTTCAGGGAAGGGAATCAACTTTTGGTCGGGAGAACCAACAACAACCCTTTTCAAATCAGCTAAAGGCAAAACTTAATGAAACCTACTTTAACTTCACTGATGCCCCCGGAGAAGCTGAGTATATTGTCAAAACAGAAGTGGCATTTAAAAAGGGAGAGATAAAAGAAGGCACCGGTTACTCCGTTTACCTTGTCTTTGCAGATCTATACTTCTCTGTTTTAGCAGGCGAAAACAAAAGGGAAATATTCAGTGATGCCATCACGGAAGTCAAAGGCATGCGCGCCGGCGGTTACGATTATGCTCTGAAAGAGGCCCGCAACAAACTTTTGGACCGTTTCCGGGAAGAGGTCTACCCGCAACTTGAAAAGCTCAATTTTTAAAAGTGCCCCAAAATTTTCTACTTTTTCAGAATATAGCGGGGACGAAGGGTATACCACAAGCCGGGAAGTGCCGAAACCACCGAAACCATAAAAAACAACAAACTGAGAGCAACAGCCATATCTTGCTGTAAGTTTAAATACTGAGCCCCCATTAAAAAAGTAAATTCCCGGGCTCCTATGCCCCCAAGGGTAACAGGGATGGAAGCCATAATGGCGGACAGAAAAAACAGAAACAGATAGGCATCGTAACGGCCCGAATTGTGAGCCCCAAGGGCCTGAAGAATGAGAATGGCCGCCAGCATCTGCAAACCCTGAACAAGCAAAGACCAAAAGCCAATGGCTCTAAAAGCCTTCCTAAACAACGGAAACAACCATTTTAAAACCAAATAAAAACCCAGCAGAGGGACCGGGATAGCCAATAGCAACAACCATTCATGAGGCAAAGGATAATCAATAAACTGGAACAAAATAAGCAGATATGTCGCTATAATGGTCAGTCCCGATAGCCTGTCGGTCAAAATAGCTCCCAAAGATCTCTTGACAGGAACACCCAGATACTGATTGAGAAGATAGACCTTAAAACCATCCCCGCCGACTCCACCCGGCAGGAACAAATTATAGAACAGCCCGAGCCAGTAAAGTTTCATATTGGCCCATTGGGATATTCGCACAGGGATCAACCGAAACAAAGTATTCAATCGGACCGATGCCGCCAGCTGGGATATGGCATAAACCAAAACAGCGCCCACCAACCATTCTGCATCGGCTTTTTGAATGGCATCCCGGATGGCGTCAACATCAATCTTCGAAGAAATATACCACAAAATGGTCCCGCTTAAGATGATCTTTCCGGCCACTTTAATGATATTGATAACGTTTTTCTTCTTTTTCATGCTTTGGGTGAAGCCAAGTTAAAATTTCCAACCGTTTTAGCGGCCGTTTTCCATTTCCAATACATCCTTTTTCTCCTCAGGATTGAAAAGGGATAAGAGGTTTCAGGAGAAAAGCATACCAAAAGTGATAATTCGCACGCTCTTGCTGAAAGCCACAAACATCCAAAAGAGAGTTTTTGGGATCATCAAAAAACCGCTACGGTTTGATTCGAAGCGGCTGCATCATTACCTTATTTCAAAAGGATCCCCCCGTTTAAAGAAGCATCCGTGCCAGATCTTCTTCAAAGAAAAATTCTTCAAGCCCGAAAGCAGGTTTCAGATCATCCATCCACAGCGCCCGGGGATCGTACCTGGCAAAGAAAGGATGTCCCACCCACTCTCTGTTGCGACCCTGTATAAATTCACAAACAAAAACCTTTTCTCCTTTGACCTCGGACACACCAATAATCCGAACTTTTCCAGGTGTACAGGACATGCTCGGCCCTCTTACAGTGCGAGCTATACCACTGACCTGAATATAAGCACTCCGGAAAATTTTCCAGGCATTGGCCAGGGATACCCCAAAATATTCCTGAGCTCCGGTGTCGCGTGCCACAAACATATAATAGGGGATCATCCCCATCTTAACCTGTTTCTTCCACATGTCTCTCCAAACATCACCATCTGCGTTAATATGATTCAGCAGAGGCGACTGGGTACGAATCTGGGCTCCCGTTTGCCGCACCCTTTCAGTCGCTTTGGCCACAGCTTCTGTTTCAAGTTCACGGGAATGATTGAAATGAGCCATAAAAGCCAATGACTTACCGGCCCTGGTTACTTTTTCAAAAATCCGCAACACATCATCGGCATCGCTGTCGGTAAGGTATCGATATGGCCAGAATGCCAAAGATTTGGTACCGATCCTGATGTTTTGCAAGTTTGGGAGATTGGCATCCAGGATCTTTGAAATATATTCATTTAAAACAGGGGCTTTCATTACCATAGGATCTCCACCTGTAAAAAGAATGTCGGTAATTTCCGGATGAACTTTCAGATATTCGACCACATAGTCAATCTGATTCATGGCAAACCTGAGGTCTTCCATTCCCACAAACTGAGGCCAGCGAAAACAAAAAGTACAATACGCATGACAGGTCTGCCCCTGGGTAGGGAAAAACAACATGGTCTCTTCATATTTATGCTGAATACCCGGCAGTTTTTCACCATTCAGCTCGGGAACATTATGCGTCTGCCCGGCAGGGTGGGGATTCATCTTTTCACGAATGGCATTGGCCGTCTTTTTCAATTCCACTCTGTTGGTTATCTTGTCCATAGCCGAAGCCATATGGTTGAAATCTTCGGTCTGAAGCATACCCCTTTGCGGAAAATTAAGAATAAAAAGCGGATCCTCCCGGAAATTATCCCAGTCTATCAGTTCATTCACAACATAATTATTGGTTTTGAACGGCAAAACATGCCCTACCACATCAATGTTCCTTAAATCTTGCGCATTCAACTTATCTACCTGAGGAATTTTACGATAATTGTGCAATGAAAAAATCTGATATTTCATAGGCCTCCAATTTAAATATATAAAACAGAAATCATCCCGCTATGGCCATCACCTCCATTCAAAAATATTACCAAAAACAACATTCAGGAGGTAAAATCCACCACAATTTACAACAAAATTACGAAAATTTCGGGAAAAGGCCAAGATCAACGCTGTCTGGGCCTGCCTTTGAGCCGGTTACAAAAAAACCGCAACAGGGAATCCTGCTGCGGTCAGATATAGAATTAGGAACAGCTTATTCACTCACTATAAGAAGCTTCAACAAAATCAGCATTTTGCAGATATTCAAGACTCATCTTGACACTTTCAATAGGATCATAATCATATTCTTCAACTTCTACGATGATATAATCCAGTCCAGCCAATTCTGCATGTTCAAAACTTGATTCAAAATCCATTTTCCCGCTTTCCCCAAGTTCTTTCTCATCTTTCACATGCCAATGAGGAAACCGACCGGGATAGTTACTGAAATAATCAGCAGCCACTTCTTCTCCTTCATGTATCCAGTAAAGGTCAAGTTGGAAAAATACTTTTTCGGGATCGGTGTTCTTCAACATATAATCATAGATCATCTCCCCTTCAAGCTCTGTAAACTCCTGATCATGATTGTGATAACCAAACTTAATGCCATTTTCGCGACATTTTTCTCCTACCGCATCAAAATATTCACAATATTTCTCCAGTCCTTCCAGAGATTCATATCCTTTATCTCCCATCCAGGGCTGAACAATATACTGAACACCCGCCTCGGCATGAGCTTCAATACACTCGTCCCACCATTCCATTGTTTCATCCCAAGATGCCGAATCAGGAAGGTCCTGGCCGGTATGCGAACTAAGGAACATCATGCCACTCTCCTCGACCAGTGCAGTAAATTCTGAGGGCTCCATTCCGTAGAACTTGCCGTCGGCATAACCGGCAGCTTCCACAAAGGAATATCCCATTTCACCGACCTCGCGAACGGTCTCTTTCGGGGCCTCCTCCATTGCATCCCGCACGGAGTATAGCTGAAGGCCAATCTCTTTGCTTTCTTTTTCTGTGGTACACATGGATAATGTTGATCCGAGAAACAACAAAATCACCGGAATCATTGTTCTTTTCATCCTGATAATGTTTTATAGGTTTAAGATAATCGTGTGTCTTCCGGCCGGAAATTTACAATCCAGTTGCACAGGCCGAAAAAGTTTGTTAAAAATAACAAATCAATCGCACAAAATACACTTTTAATCTTTAAAAATTCAATTTAGGTATCACACCCATTCCACACCTATTCTCTAGGCACTGAAAATGACCTCATAACATCACACCAAAGATCTCCTGCCTCTCAAACGGGAGGCGACCAGAGAAGAAAGGCAATCCATCTAACCCGGATTATTCGCAAATAATCCCTGTCTCCGACAGCGACTAAGATTCAGTAAAAACTTTTTTCAAAAGTTTAACTTCATCTAAGTCGGGGTTAACCTGAACTTTATTCATAAGGGAAATAATTTATGAAACGGAGTTCGACAAAGTCAATAGTTAAGGCTAAAAAGAATTTTTTGATTATTATAATGTAAAATCCAAAGATTGTTATTTTCTTTGTATCGTGAATAATTATTTATGTAGCTGAGATGATCGCACAGCATGGTTAAAGAACTTGCCTATAGACCGGATCAGTTGCATGGAATGCTTAACAAACAAACAATTTTAAGATGAAAACAGGAAAAGTAAAATTCTTTAATGAATCAAAAGGATTCGGATTCATTAAAGAAGACGAGTCTGAAAAAGAATTTTTTGTTCACGCTACCGGCCTGATCGACAAGATCAAAGAGGACGATGAAGTGGCTTTCGAACTCGTAGAAGGCAGAAAAGGCCTTAATGCAGTAGATGTTAAATTGGTTTAGAATATATATTTCAATACCAGATTACATTTAACGAAGACTTTAAAGGGCGGCCATTGGGTCGCCCTTTTTTTATTCCATATAGCGGCATCAGGTGCGGAGATTCTGCAATTTCCGATGCAGCCGTTTCAGCTTGAATGTTTCAAAATATCCGATGATACGGCGCAGCACATCCAGATATAAGGTAATATAAAGAATCACTACACCCACCCATACAACAATCATATTAAATATGGGGGTAGAAATGGAGAGCATTCCCATTTTCTTCTCCGGTGCATAGAAATGAGCCCGGCCCCAATCACCGGTAGGCTCTTTATACCCCGGATGTTGCTTTCTGATAAACTTATCACCAGTGTAAACAAATTGCTCCACACTTTTTTTATTAAGCAGTAATTCGGCCAGGGCTTCGTTATGATGATCCACTTTAAGGTCAACAATAGCCTCTGAAGAGCCAAGCTCTTCAGCAAGTTCATTCATTTGCCGGTCCCGGGCACTTTTCCATTTTTGGTAATCATCGTTGAATTTTTCTCTGGCCTGAGTGAGTACCTTTTCTGTTCTCCCGTAATCCTTTTCATCCCAGGATTGTTCCGGGGCAGGCACTACATCGGGTGGAACCAGATCCGGATATTGCCGGTTAAGTTGTTCGAAGGCATGAAAAAGCATGGTTTGGTGCTTCACCTGCCTCCCGGATTCTGCCCTTCCGCCGGCCCACCTGGCCATTTCGAGGTGATTCAGTAATTCCGGGATGAAGGCACTTCCATAGTAGGAAGCATTGCTCATATTCTGTTCTTCTTCAAAAAACCGGGCATGGTAATCATTGTTTTTAAACTGATTGACAGCCAGTGCCTCATATGACCATCGCGACACCATTACATCGCCTATACGCGGTACGTATTGATCCGAAGCCATTGATTTGTGCAACTTGTCAAAATCTACGATCACCCCGCTGAACAACAAATGAGGCACAAGAATGAGCGGAATAAGAACATAAATGGCCACCACCGAATTGAGGCCGCTACTGATGTTCAGACCAAGTATATTGGCAAAACAGGCGGTCGAAAACAAAATCAACCAGTAACTCCAATTCAACCCTTTGATCTCAAGTATACTGTTCCCGACCAACACAAACATCAATGTCTGAATAGCGGATATAAGAAATAATATGGTTATCTTGCTGTTAAGAAAGCTGGACCGGCTCAAATTCAGGAACGACTCCCGTTGCAGCAGCTTCCGGTCTTTAATAATCTCTTCGGCACTCACATTCAAGCCAATAAAAAGGGCCACTACCACACTCATAAAGAGATAAGCGGGTATATTCACATTTTCGGCAAAAACATAAGAGGGGGCACCGGCAGAAGTCCCGGCAAGGAACTTGGTAAAAAAGCTTAGCAGAAGAGCAAGGAGAGGTGCTTCCAGGATGTTGATCAGCATATATTGACGGTCCTTCAACTTTGACAGGCCGTCACGTAAAGTATATATCCAGAACTGCTTCCGCCGGTTGGGAATGTTGTACAGGTTCTCGGGGAGAGGTTCTTTGCGGTCAATGCGTCGCTTAACCTTCCATTGAAATTTGCTTTCAAAATTTTCAAGATAATAGCGATACCATTCTTCAGGTTTTATTTTTCTTTCGCGGATAAGTTTTCCGTAGGGGTTGACCATTCTGGCCTCCACAATGCGCAGCACCTGCTCCGATTTTACATTGCCGCAAACATAACATTCACGCTCTTCGGGATTCACATAATTGGCCATCTTCTTAAAATAGACGATGGCGTCCATGGGATTGCCGTTGAAAATAATATACCCGCCTTTGTCGATGATAAGAAGCTTATCAAGCATCTTATAGAGGTCCGATGCCGGTTGGTGAATATTAATAATGACAAGTTTCCCTTTCAACACCTGACGCTTGAGCAGTGACATGACTTTTTCTGAATCCATGGAGGATAACCCTGAAGTGGGTTCATCCACGAAAAGGACAGACGGTTCCCGGATTAATTCAAGGGCAATGTTCAATCGTTTACGCTGCCCTCCGCTCAGAATCTTATTTAACGGGCTCCCGACCACAAGGTCCCGGGCCTCCGCCAGATCAAAATCCCGCAAGGCATTTTCAACCCGCCGAAGAATCTCCTCATGACTCTGATCACTGAAGCAAAGTCTCGCGTTGAAATAGAGATTTTCAAAGACGGTAAGTTCCTCTTTCAAAAGATCGTCCTGTGGCACATAACCGATAACCCCTTCCAGTGAATCTTTATCAAGATAGAGATCATACCCGTTGACGGTAATTTTCCCATTGTTCGGCTTGTAATTGCCGTTCATTACATTGAGGAGGGTTGACTTGCCGGTACCGCTGCCGCCCATAATGCCTACCAGCTGCCCTGAACGTCCGGTAAAGCTAAAACGATGAATGCCGATCTGGTTGTTATTGAATTTATAGGAGACATCCACAGCACGATAAATGATCCTGGCCTTATCAATCCTGTGAATGAATTTTTCGGCCACTTTCCCGTAATAAACGGGGGCCATGCGTGATGTTTTGATCACCGCTCCCACGGCCAGAATATAGGCCCTGTTCTGTTCTACCTTGTGACCGTTCAAATACAGGTTCCGGGCTCCCCAATACCGGAAAACAAAAGTTTTGGTACTTCTGACCCGCAAAACCCACACAAAGACCTGTTGTTTGGGGTTGTAGATATGTTTGATTCTGGCATCCGGAGGTTCCTTATCACCACTGATGTAGAGCAAAGATCCTTTATCGTTGACCTCTTCAGGCGACTCCAGAATAAAGGTTTTAAGGTTGTCATAATCCTGAGGATCGATCTTAAGGTTTTCAGCCAGGAGGTCTACAAAGTAATGTTCCTCCTCATTAATGGTCTCCTCCTTTTTCAGAAAATCGAGCAACTGAACGAACAGGATAATCTTGGGTTCCTGTTCCAGTTCCTGATTGATCTGATTACAGATGTTAAGTATCCGTGTTTGATTATCGGAGGATTGTTTTTCGATCAGCTCCTGATTATTGCTATATACATGTGAATGATAACGTTCCAGAAAACTGTCGAATTTTTCAAGATATTGCTGAACGTATTCCGAATTGAAGTGCCTGGCCAGGAAATCTTCCACCAAAAAGCGCGCCCGGCCGGTTTTGCTCTCCGTCCTAAGATCGGTCAGAAGAGCAAACAGCTTCATCAGTGATTCCAGAAGTGCTTCCGTCAATGTCTGTTCCATGTATGCTCGGTTTTCCGAAAATTCAACAAGACCGGGGAATTGTAAAAAAGCCACCCATGACAAAGTCCGGATGGCTTTTTAAGCTACTTTTTTGGGAAATTGTCTATGGTTCAATCTACTCTACAAAATCTTCCCTCACTTTGGTCACCTCTTCGATGATGGTATTCATCTGCCGTTCCGAAATAGAGGTATCTTCCACTTCATTGTAAACTTCTGCCAGAGGTTCAAGTTGACCCATCACTTCACTCACAGCCTCGTCGTCCTTGTGAGCTTCCATCAGGTCCAGCAACTTGTTCAGGGACGATTTCTGTTGCATGACGATCCTTACCATTTCTTTGTTCTGATAGGTATCTTCGGAAATATTGGTGGTGATGTACAATGCCTCCACCCAGCTTCCGGCCAGTACGAGCATGGACACGGCACCCCTGCCGTTAACATTCAGATGGTCATAAGTATCATAAAAAGTATTGGTGATGATCTCGACCAGTTTGTCCTTATCATCCTGGTTTTCCTCTATCTGCTCCAATATATCTGAAGGAAGGGCTGTTGACATATTCAGGGCATCCACGAGTTTCTTTGAGGCCTCCATGTAGTCCATGGTTGGTTGCTTCTGGTTATAAGTACTGGCATAACTGAGATCGGCCCCATATACGCCAAGATTAAGGGCTTGCTTCTTCTCTGTCAAATATTTTTCAACATTATCAGCAGGATTGGACAATGTCAAAATATATGAAGCCCCGATCCGGTTGAGCATCTCTGTCACTTCAAATGTCGTAGGCAATGGATACACAAATTCCCGCACATCTTCTTCTACCTCTTCCTTCTCTATCCTCGGAGCGGTTTCTGATTTTTTATCATCCCCCTGATCATCTTTTTTCTGCCCTGTTTGGCAGGCTGGAAAAATCAAGGCTAAAGACAAAACAACAATAAGTGATTGGCTAAACACATTTCTCATAGTTATCAGCTTTTTTTTGTTTTTACAAATATAAATGATTAATGTGAAAAAGGCACAGCTATCCAGGGGAAATTCAAGCCCAATTTGATCATTACAGAAAAACCCTTCCATCAAACCAGGTCTGTTCAAGACGTAAGATTGTTTTCAGGGTAGTCATTTTTTCTTATCCGGTCTTCCGCAAAGGGTGAAGATATCACTCCGGGAATTTAAAATCCCTGATCATCAATTGAAGCGGCAAGTGTCTTTCATAAGGATTTTCTTCTATGGTATAGCAAATATCAAAGGGCTGGGACTCCTTGATCTTCCGGATCAAGTGTCCCTTTCCGAAGGCTATTCCCTTGATGATCTTTGGGGAGGTGCTTTCAATCAACTCAAGCTTCAGGTGCTCTTTGTCCTTTCCCACAACCTTGCTGGTACCGAAATCATAGACACTACGGGTGATAAACACAGGCTTCGGATTCCCGGGGCCATAGGGCTGAAAGCGTTTCAGTTTTTCGAAAAACTGATTGGTAATATCTCCCAGGCTGATCTCAGCATCCACTTCGATCTGAGGCACCATCTGCTCTGGTTTTATGGAACCGGAAACGACTTTTTCAAACCTATCGGCAAAGGCCGTAATATTTTCGGGTCGCAGAGTGAACCCAGCGGCATAGGTATGCCCTCCAAAATTTTCTAGAAGGTCCTGACAAGCTTCAATGGCTTTGTATAGGTCAAATCCGTCCACTGAACGGGCCGAACCTGTCACAAGGCCCTTGGAGGAAGTCAAAACGACGGTGGGTTTATAGTAGGTTTCGGTGAGCCTTGAAGCGACAATCCCGATGACTCCTTTATGCCATTCGGGCTGAAAGATAACCGTTGTTTTCCGGTCCTTCTGTGCCTGGTCGGCAGCGATAAGCTGAAGGGCTTCATGGGTGATGTTGCGGTCCAGATCCTTGCGTGTTTCATTGCAAGCATTAATGGTACGACTCATCCCAAAAGCTTTGTTCTCATCATCGCTCACCAACAAAGCGACGGCATCTTTCCCCGACTCCACACGGCCGGCAGCATTGATTCGGGGACCTATTTTAAAAACCACATCGGTTATAGTGAGTTGTTTGCCATTCATCCCGGAAACTTCAATAATGCTTTTCAGGCCCGTCCCGGGATTTTCATTCAGCTTAATGAGACCAAATTCAGCCAGGATCCGGTTTTCTCCGGTAACAGGCACAATATCTGAGGCAATACTGACGGCCACAAGATCGAGATATTTATGCAAGCGGCCGGGCGCAATATCATTGCGCTCACAAAAAGCCTGAAGAAATTTAAACCCCACACCACATCCCGACAGCTCTTTCTCGGGGTACGGACAGTCGGGCCGTTTGGGATCAAGACAGGCCGTGGCATGCGGCAACACATCGCCCGGCGTGTGATGATCACAGATAATGAATTCCACCCCTTTACTCCGGGCATATTCTATTTTATCGGCGGCCTTGATTCCGCAATCAAGGACAATAACAAGCGAAATATTCCGGGAAACGGCGAAATCCACGCCTTTGTACGAAATACCGTACCCCTCTTCATACCGGTCGGGGATATAATAATCAATATTGGGATGAAACTGCTTCAGAAAAGAGTAAACCAGGGCAACACTGGTCGTGCCGTCAACATCATAATCGCCATATATCAAGATATTTTCTTGTTTTCGAATGGCTTCACTGAGTCGTTCTACACCTTCATGCATATCCTTCATCAGAAAAGGATCATGCAGATCTTCAAGGCGCGGACTGAAAAAAGCGCGGGCCTCATCAGCATTCTTGACGCCACGCATGGCAAGCAGCTTTCCAAGTATCGGTCCGATATCATCAAAAGCAGAAAGACCTGACTCGGTCTCTGCATCCGGAGAACTTTTTATTTGCCATGATTTTTCCATTTTTCCCATCCTCACCTTTGAGATGTTAGTTTTTTGTGTCTGATTCCTGGTTTTTTCTCAAAAGAGGTGTCAGGAAACTTGTTCAGGATCTAACAAAATCCAGCCCAAAAACGTTTTTCAATTCCTCTTTCAGGATAATTTTTACATCTTCCTGATTGACCTTTTCGCCAAGTTCTTTTTCCATCGAGGTAACCCCTTTATCGATAAACCCGCAGGGATTAATATGGCTGAAATACGTGAGGTCGGTATTAACATTCAGGGCAAACCCGTGCATGGTAACGTAACGACTGGCCCTTACGCCTATGGCACATATTTTACGTGACCGGGGGGTTGAAGGTTCCAACCAGACACCCGTTGATCCGTCAAGGCGTTCACCCGAAATGCCGTAACGGCCCAGCGCTGAAATGATCGCATCTTCCAGACGAGAGATGTATTCTCTTACCCCAAGCTCCATCTGTTCGAGGTCAAAGATGGGGTAACCCACGATCTGTCCCGGACCATGATAAGTAATATCACCCCCCCTGTTGATCTTATAGAAAGTGGCATTAATCTTTTTCAGGAAATCATCCCTGATCAGCAAATTATTGGCCTGGCCACTTTTCCCGAGAGTATACACATGCGGATGCTCACAAAAGATCAGATGGTGTTCTGCTGACCGGGGATTTCCAGAATGATCGCGATTAAAAAGCTTGGCATCAACAATCCGGTTAAACTGTTTCTCCTGATAATCCCAGGCCTCTTTGTAATCGATTTGTCCTATATCTTCAAATATGGTGCTTGCCTGTTGCATAAATCAAAACGCGTTAATATGTTTTTCGGCATGATATGACGACCGCACCAGCGGGCCACTCTCCACATATTTAAAACCTTTTCGTAACCCCTCCTTTTTGTAAACGGCAAATTGCTCGGGCGTGATATATTCCTGCACCGGCAGGTGATTGGAGGAAGGTTGCAGATACTGACCGATGGTAAAGACTTTCACACCGGCCCCGATCAGGTCGTCCATGGTTTCGAAAACCTCTTCGGGTGTTTCACCCAATCCAACCATAATACCTGATTTGGGAACCACCTGCCCTGAAGAGGCAATGTATTTCAGCACTTTGAGACTGAGATCATATTTGGCTTTACTCCGGATCTGTGGCGTCAGCCGTCTTACCGTCTCCAGGTTGTGGCTGACCACTTCGGGTCCGGCATCGATCACCTGTTGAAGCAGATGCTTAAGCCCGTTGAAATCAGGGATCAGGACTTCCTGCGTGATGCCGGGATTCATCTCTTTCACTTTACGAATGGTAGAAGTCCATATTCCCGCTCCCCCATCTTCCAGATCATCACGGTCGACAGAAGTGATCACGGCATGTTTCAATTTCAATATCTGAATAGACCTGGCAATGCGAAAAGGCTCTTTAAAATCGACCGCTTCAGGTTTGCCGGTTTTGACATTACAAAATTTACAGGAACGTGTGCAAATATCCCCCAGTATCATGAAAGTGGCGGTTCCGTTTCCCCAGCATTCAGCCGAATTCGGACATTTTCCACTGGTGCAGATGGTATGCAGTTTATGATCCCGTATGGTTTTATTCATCCAGTGGTATTCCCCTGTATCAGGCAATTGTATTTTAAGCCATGCAGGTTTTTTCTCACGTTTTATATTTCTTTCCATGGTCAGATGTCTTTTGATTCATAGAAAACCCTTCCCGTCGCAAACAGTTCAAATACGGCAAGAACCCTGTACTCTCAGCCTGTCCGGCAGCACTTTTTCTCCCGGCAACCGGAAAAGACAAAGAATAAGTGAACGGCAAAATCAGTTTTTACCACTATTTTTCTTTCCAGTAAGGGTGCAATGTTAAGTAAAATGATTTTAAATAACAATGATTCTCGCGAATTGGTTTTTAACCCGGATTATTGACTTTGTCGAACTCTGTTTCATAAATAATCCCTGTCGCCGACAATGACTAAGATTCAGTAGAAGCTTTTTTTCATTCGTAAATAATTAATCTAAGTATTTGGTCGAATGGAACCTGCCTGACGTTTTATGAAAAAGAATCCATGTGTTCCAAAGAATTTTCCTCAGAAATCAGGATCTTTGTTGCATCAACCCGGCAGGCAGGCCTGCCTGACGTTTTATGTATATGGAACCATCAATTTTAATGTTTTAACATCAAAAATCCAGAATGTTTCTGTTTCATAACCCGCCAGGCAGGCTTGCATTCATCAACATTTACATGTTCTTTTGAGACCTTGATGGTTATGCAAGTTTCATCGGAAAAAACCATTCCGGATCATCGGATTTATTCCTCTTCCAGTCGCAAAGGAGATCCCTCCACCACGGTAGCAAGATTGGTGGTCACAACCTTTTCGTTATCCTCAAGTCCCTCCCGTATATAAGCATATTCAGCATCACTGAGTACAATGTCCACCTCTCTTATCTCAAGTTTCTCATCTGCCATAACCCAAACGGTTTGATTTTTTCGCACATAATCCCGGCTAAGGCGAATGACATTCCCGATCTCACGCCCATGTATTCTGGTTTCCACAAAGGAGCCGAGCATCATAGCCGGCTTGTCAACGGAGTCGTTCTGAACCCCAAGCGGATCATCTACCCGGACAAGAACGCGGACAAAGCGGGTCTGATCTTCCAGTTCTCCAACCATTTTATCCAAATGGCCCGTTCGATAAACATCTTCCTCCCAGGCATTCCTGTTTTGCACCTTCACCTCTGAACCTTCATCTTCATCCCTTCCGGAAAAAGAAAGCCATTGCACCTGGGCCTGAGGAACCGTTGCTTCCACCCAATAATACTCAGTTCCAACCAACCTTGCCAGTTCATCGCCCGGAGACACCTGGGAGCCCACATCCACATTCCGGCTTAGTATTTGGGCATCGAAAGGAGCCTTGATGCTGGTACGGTCCAGATCAAGCTGAGCCTGTTCGACGGCAGCCCGGGCCGATGCAACTTCCGACTCGGCCGAATTAAGCTGGGGAATACGAAGAACCAGATCACGGTTTTCCTCTGATAATTGTGCTTCGGATTGCTGAAAGTCGAGACGTGCCACCTCCTGCTGTCCCTTTTCAATGTCCAGTTCAGCCAAAGCTTGTTGAAGGTCGCTCTCCCGAAGCTGAAGAGTATTTTTGAAATCAGAGGGATCAATCTGCAACAGAAGATCACCTTTTTCTACAGTCTCTCCGGGATTAAAACCACGGGAACGCCGGATCACTTCTCCTCCGACACGGGGACTTAACATGACCTCACGGACCGGTCTCACAGTACCTGTAGAAACAATCACAGGTCTGTGATCATCCCGCTTAACGGTTGTGACATCTACCAGCATAGCGGTCTCTTTGGTCGCACCTTCACGGGAAGCAGTGGGCTCGGTAAGAAAAATAAGGACCACAACCAATGCAGCACCTGCCAGAATTAGTAATGATATAATAAAGGTCTTTCTTTTATACATCTGATCTGGTTTTGATTATCAAGTCACATTCAAAATATTGTATTACCGGATGGCATTTTTCTCCCTCACCTGACAAAAGGGATCAGATAAAAGCTTAAGGCTGCTCACCCTCTTCATCAGAAGGTATTTCAAAACCACCAGCCAAAGCCCGGTATAATGCAATGCGATACTCCAGCAACGTAAGTTTTTCGGACAGGAGATCGCGCTGAAGCTGTTGTTCTTCATCCAGGGCAGTCAATACATCGAGATAATTCCCGATGCCATTGAAATAGGCTACACGTATTTGTTCATTGGATTCCCGTGCCAGCTCTAATTGTTTTTCAATGCTTTCAATGCTTTGCAACTGTTTTTTTTCCCTCACCAAAGCATCTTCCACCTCCTGAAATGCTGTCAAAACCGTTTGCCCATATTGATAAATGCGTTGATTTCTGACCGCATCGGCACGATCCACTTCAGCCCTTAGTTCTCCTCCATAAAAAAGTGGCGCAAACAGATTCCCGGCAAAAGACCGGACCCAGCTGTCAAACAGATCGCCCGCTTCATCAGCAGAAGTGGAAAAAGAGGCAGAAAGGTTCAGACGCGGATACTGATTACTGATGGCTGAGGCCATATCCTGATCAGCGGCACGCACCAATTCAAAAGCTCTTTGAACATCGGGGCGACGACGAACAAGCTCAACAGGCAGTCCTGTCCCTGGTAAAGGGGGCATCCCGGGCATATCTCCGGTTTCCACTTCCACGGTCTGACCGGGCGGACGACCCAAAAGCACAGCCAGTTGATGCTGCAAAACCTCCTCCCGCGATTCTGCTGCAATTTTTTGTGCCCGGGTGGCCTCAAGCAATTGTTCCTGACGAAGAATATTGACCCTTCGCCCCTGTCCTTTTTCAAAGCGGGCTTTCACAAGCTCCAGTACCCGGGCATTGGTCTCCACCTGCTGGGCAGCAATGTCTATCTGATTGCGGGCCTCAATAAGCTCGTACCAGGTATTAACGATCTCTGCCGAAAGCGATAAAGCGGCCGCTTCATAATCAAGCCATGAAGCCTGAGCTCTGGCACGCTCAGCCTCCACGGCCGAATGCACACGTCCCCACAGGTCAACTTCATATTCAGCACTCAGGCCGAGTTGAAATTGATTGTTCTCCCTGTTTTCTGACCCTGGTTCACGGGATTCTGCCCGGGCATCACCCCCGATAGAGGGGAAGAAAGAAGATGATGCTCTGTCTTCAATGGCTTGTGCTTCACGAAGCCGGTACCAGGCTGTCTGCAGGTCCATATTATTGATCAGGGCACTGTCGACCAGGTCATTCAGACGAGAATCATTAAAAACCGTCCACCAACGATCGGGCACATCAAATTCTCCATCTGATTGAAAAGATTCCATTTCACTGACGGGCGAGACCACATCAGTTGATTTTGGCGAACACCCCGCCCAAACAACCATTAAGAGAAGGATTAATAACCGGTCCGGTTTTCCTGAGTAAATCATAAACAAAAAAATATATCAAAAAAATTAACCCGGGTATTTCAAAATTCTTTTTGCAAACGGAATATGTTATCACATTTTCCAATACTTTTTAGAACAAGCTCGGAAAGGGAAAGTTTAATTTGTGTTTGTACATAACATACCACTTTGAGAAAAGCACTGAGAAAAAGGATAAACTACGGATGAACAACTCAACACAATATAAACAAACGCCAATCAAGTAAAACCATACCTAAATTCATGTTTTTTAACAAGATTTGAGAGGGCAAGCCATTTTTAGAAGCATTAGACAGGATATATTTGCAAAGAATTAAGAACCTCAAACAGAACTGAACGACAAAACGTTAAAGTCTGCTGGCCCGCCCGATTCCCCCCCAATGAAACGAGCCCCGATTACTCCCCGATAAATCGGGGCAGTTAAGGACGAGCTCAAGGTCTGCCGACAAGCGGGCATCCGACCTTAAAAAATAAATTTTTGAGAGAGATAATCAGGAGTTGAAAGAACAAGTTTTCAGAAAAAAACCATGAATGAAGTTTTAAAAGAAGCACTGACGGGTTTGGCAGTCATTCCGGTAGCATTTATAATATTACGAGTCATTTTCGGTCGCTCCATCATGTTTGGCATAAGTTTCAAACTGGTGATATTGATGATTTATATTGGTTTTGCCTCATCCATTGAATATTTACTTAACGACACCCTTGCGGCGATGGTCACACCGCTGAATGTAGCATTGGGAACCTTTGTATTCTGGAACATCAACCGGACCCTTAGAAAACCCCTGGCAAAGGCGATTCAACAATTATCAAACCTGGCACAAGGAGATCTTGACATTGACGTTGAACAAAGCCGGCAAAAAAACGAGTTGGGCATTCTTAACAATTCGATATTTGATCTGACAAAAAACTTAAAACAGATCATTCTCCAGATCGACACCAACTCTTCCAACCTGAATAGCGCCAGTCACCAGGTAAGCAGTGCATCAGAACAGTTGTCGCAATCAGCGAATGAACAAGCCGGTTCTGTAGAAGAAGTATCCTCCACCATGGAAGAGATCTCATCCATGGTCGAACATAACGCCCAAAATGCCCGAAACACCGAAAAGGTCTCTTCTGAAGCCAACCAACTGGTCCTGAAGGTGGCCGAAAAGGCCGGACAGGCAGCCATGGCCAATGCTGATATCAATACCAAAATCAACATGATCAATGACATCGCCTTTCAGACCAATATTCTTGCATTGAATGCAGCCATTGAAGCCTCAGCAGCATCAGACCAGGGACGGGGATTTTCTGCAGTGGCAACAGAAGTGCGCAAACTGGCAGAAAAAAGTAAATCTGCAGCCGGGGAGATCACAAGCCTCAGCAACAAAAGTCTCGAACTGGCCAATGAAACGGGTGAGATTATGAAATCTACCATCCCTAAAATTGAACAGACCACACAAATGATCCGGGAAGTAAATGCCTCATCAGCAGAACAGACTACGGGAACCAATCAGGTGAAAGAAGCCGTTCAGCAATTCAATAACATTTCACAACAAAACGCGGCTTCAAGTGAAGAACTCGCATCCAGCGCTGAAGAATTGTTAAGTCAGGCAGAACAACTCAAAGAGCTCATTGCTTTTTTCAAATCAAAAGACCTTGATAATCCATCCAGAAGAGATGAAGAGTGAGCCGATGAGCGGGTTCGAACCGCTGACCTGTTGTTTACGAAACAACCGCTCTGACCAACTGAGCTACATCGGCATATTTTGCATTCGTCACGAAAGCATTCAAACTCATTAAGGGGCAATTGTCAAATAAACCCTCCCAAAATTACTAAATTTTTCCATTACCGGGGAAGCAATGAATTGAAACCAGCAGCGGATAACTTCAACCGTACACCCGTGGTTCAAAAATAAAAACATGTATTGTTTACTTTTCATCCGCCTCTTTTGCAGCATTGTTCCTGATATAATATTTACACCAGGGTCTCAGTCCGCATTCTTCACATTTTGGTTTTCGTGCCAAACAGACATACCGCCCGTGGAGGATCAGCCAATGATGAGCTATGGGCAACAATTCTTCGGGAAGGTATTTCACCAATTGTTTTTCGGCTTCCAGGGGCGTTTTGGCATTGACCGTCAGGCCCAGCCTGGATGACACCCGAAAAACATGCGTATCCACTGCCATAGCCGGTTTTTGATAAACCACCGAAGCAATGACATTGGCCGTTTTTCGTCCTACGCCGGGCATTTTCTGAAGTTCTTTCACATCATCGGGAACTTCACCTCCAAATTCATCACGAAGCATTTGTGCCATCCCCACCAGATGTTTGCTTTTATTGTTGGGATAGCTGCAACTTTTTATCACTTCATACACCTGTTCAGGCGTGGCTTCAGCCAACTCATTTTCCGTGGGCCATTGTTCAAACACGGCGGGTGTGATCATATTCACCCGTTTGTCGGTGCATTGGGCCGACAAAATAACCGCCACCAGTAACTCGTAAGGTGATTGGTATTTCAGTTCCGTTTCCGCCACAGGGACATTTTCCCGAAACCAGTTAATAATGTGCTTAAATCGCTCTTCTCTTCTCACAATAGATCTTTTGATTTTCAGATTAATATGATAAATTTATTGCTGTTATTCAGTGTTTTAACCAACCTCTCGCAAAAAAGGTTAAACGCAGAGGCGCAAAAACGCAGAAAATTGATTATCAAAAAGATAATCAAAAGAATGGTGTGGCTTTAGAATGCTCATTATCGGATCTTTGTAAAACTTTAACGGAGTATTGTCAGGTTAAATAAACATCAATAAACTCAAGGCCATAAGCCCCATACCGGCAATCATTCCATAAACCGAAAGGTGGTGTTCCCCGTATTCCCTGGCCGCGGGAAGCAACTCATCAATGCTGATAAACACCATGATGCCGGCCACAGCTGAAAACAGGACTCCAAACATCAGGGGATTCATAAATTGCATAAGGATAAGATAGCCAACCACCGCGCCGACCGGCTCTGCTAATCCGGAGAGAAAACTGAGCATAAAAGCTTTCTTTTTACTACCCGTGGCATAGTAAACCGGAACCGACACGGCAATCCCCTCCGGGATATTGTGAATTGCAATGGCCACGGCAATGGCTATACCCAGACTGGGATCATTCATGGCCGAAGTAAAAGTAGCCAAACCTTCAGGAAAGTTGTGAATCGCGATGGCCAATGCTGTGAATCCGCCCATCCGCATCAGCCTTTTATCTTTATGTTCTTTTCGCTGCTGATCGGTCATATGCTCAATCAATTCAACCTCGTGCGGATTCTCCCCTTTGGGAATAAAACGGTCGATCACGGCGATCAGGGCAATACCACTAAAAAAAGATATCACTGTCAACCAGGTGCCCGGCTCATGCCCCATAGCTTCTACCAGAGAGTCCTGGGCTTTCACAAAGATCTCGACAAATGAGACATAGATCATCACACCCGCCGAAAACCCAAGACTGATCGATAAAAACCGGGTGTTGGTTCGTTTGGCAAAGAAGGCCATAGCACTGCCTATCCCTGTTGACAACCCTGCAAAAAGGGTCAATCCGAAAGCCAGCATCAAATTATTCAATTCCATACAAAAGAATTTAAAAAATCATTTCTACTTTTTGCAACAAAATATATGTGAAGCCAATTTTGGGCCAATAACGACATTTGCTCCATCCTCCGTCTCAATCTCTATGCTCCCGTCGAAGGCATATACTTTTCTGACCAAAAGGTCCATCTCTTGTCTGATCCCGTATCTGTCATACATTTCACTCGTCTCATTATCCCGATAACGAAGTTTTTTGACAGTACAGTTTTCTCCCGCGGAAAATTCATCCAGTGAAAGAATCCCCTCTTCAGAAGGAACACTTCCCTCCAACCGCGGAATTGGATCCCCATGCGGATCGAATTCCGGTTCTCCAAGAAAATGAAACATCCGCTCGGTAAGCTCACCCGAGGTGTGATGTTCCAGTTTTTCCGCCTCCTCATGAACACTGAGCAAATCCATTTCCAACACCTCATATAAAAAAAGCTCCCACAAGCGATGCTTCCGGACAACATCTAATGCCAGGTTAAGCCCTTTTTCCGTCAAAGAAAACGGGCGATAAGGACTGTGACGGATCAATCCCTCCCGGCCAAGTCTGCCGGCCATATCACTTACCGCTGCAGGAGAAATATTCAACCTCCCGGCCAGTAGGCCACTGGTAACAGGCATGGTTCCTTCCTGCTCCAGGAGATAAATGTTTTTTAGAAAATTTTCCGTTGATACAGACATTTTTTCAAACTTACTTAAGAAGCAAATTAAACCTGCTTAAAAATAAAAACAAGCATGTTTCATTTTTGTTTACCCCGATTTAATAAAACTTTCATAGACGATTTTTGTTAATATCCCAGAAAAGGGCCACTTTTACAGTCAATCTCATCCTGCCCCAATACAAGTGGAAAATAAAAGAAATCAAGACCTTCTCAACACCCAGTCATTAAAACCCAATCACAAACCACGAAATAACCGGCAGTATGAGACGACCAGCTCAAACCCTTAATTCATTAATAGATTGTTATATTTTTAGATATTAGATGCCTGCCTGGCGGTTTATGAAAAATGAGCTTGCTGTACAAACCAAAGTTTGTTTTATATAGCAGCATTGTAATAAGAAAACGGCAGACAGGTAAGATGAATCGTATAACAAGAAAATCAGTATTTTGACATAATAACCATCAAAAAGACAATAACATGAAGACAAAACTGCTAACACTTTTCCTGCTTCTCGCTTTTTCATTTGCAGCCTTTGCACAAGAGGACTATAAGGATAAGAAAAATCCCGACGAAACATTTGTCAACGAACAAATGCATGAAGTCACCCTTGTTCCCGATCAGACAGCCCGCGCCGGGCAGCAACCCAAAAACATCATTCTCCTGATCGCTGATGGCATGGGAACCACGCAACTGACTGCAGGCTATACCGCCAACGGGGGAAATCTGTATATGACCAGCATGCCTTATTCCGGGTTTGTCACCACCCAAAGTGCCGACAACTACATCACCGATTCGGCCGCGGCCGGCACGGCCTTTTCAACAGGGGAGCGAACATATGGTGGAGCCATTGCCGTGGATATGGACAAACAACCCCTGACGACCATTCTTGAAATTGCCGAAAAGGAAGGCAAATCAACGGGACTGGTCTCCTCTTCGGCCATCACCCATGCTACACCAGCTTCTTTTATTGCCCACAATGAATCCCGAAACAACTATGAAGAAATCGCCGCCGATTTCCTGGAAACAGAGATTGACATATTCATTGGCGGCGGCAAAAGCTTTTTCGAAGACAGGGAAGACGGACGCAATCTACTGGAAGAACTTGAAGAAAAAGATTATCAAGTATTTGATGCCATAAAAGAAGCAGATAACACCAATAAAGCCCCAATGGCCATTCTCACGAATGATAAGCACAATCCCCGCTGGCCCGAGCGTGGGGAAATAGTGCCTGAAGGAACAAAAAAGGCCATAAATGTCCTGAACCAAAATGATGAGGGGTATTTCCTTATGGTGGAAGGTTCGCAAATAGACTGGGGCGGACATGAAAACAACACGACCTACATCGTAGAAGAATTGCTCGATTTTGACCGTGCGGTAGGGAAAGCCCTTGAAGCAGCGATGCAGGATGAAGAAACACTTGTCATCGTTACCTCAGACCACGAAACCGGTGGTATGTCCCTGGAGAACGGCGACTTCAAAAAAGGTGAGATTAGTGCCAAATATACCTCCGGTGGACACACCGGTGTAATGGTACCGGTATTTGCTTTCGGACCTGGGGCAGAACATTTCACAGGAGTGATGAAAAACACCGACATCTTTTACAAGATGCATGAGTTGTTTGGCTTTTAATCATTCATAATAACATCCTCTGTAGAATATAACACCTGATAATCAGTGATCACCAACCCGTCAATAATTGATGGTGGTGATCACTGTTTTTTTTCTTCCCCCTAAACAATAAAATCCATCTATCTGGTCTCTGTCCATAAAAAAACTTTGTTTAACTTATAGACGGGTACTATCTCACATTGAAATAATTGATTTGATTCAAAACTTAATGGTCTATAATTTTGTTCTACATTTTAAGCAAAACAATTATTCAAAAACCCAAAAATGTTCAGAAAGATGGAAAGCAACGAACAACAACAAGAATTTTATCCAATGCCACGCATTGGTGATCAGGCACCCGACTTCACAGCCATGACCACAAAAGGTCAGATCAAATTTTCCGAATTTGCAAAAGACAAATGGGTGGTTTTGTTCTCTCACCCTGCCGACTTCACACCGGTATGCACTACCGAAATGAGTGGTTTTGCAAAACGACAAAAAGAGTTTGATGAATTGAACACCGAACTCATGGGCCTTAGCATTGACAGCATCCATGCCCATCTGGGATGGGTCTCCAATGTAAAAGAAAAGACAGGTGTTTATTTTGACTTCCCCATCATCGCCGATCTCGACATGAAAGTGTCCAAACTGTACGGTATGCTGCAGCCCAACGAACATGAAACAGCCGCCGTACGTGCCGTCTTCTTCATCGATCCTTCGAAAAAGATACGTCTTATCATGTATTATCCGCTGAATGTAGGACGGAACATGGACGAGATTCTCAGAGCTCTAAAAGCATTGCAGGTAACCGATAAACACAAAGTGGCCCTTCCTCTCGACTGGAAGCCGGGGGATCAGGTTATTGTACCGCCACCTAAAACCCTGGATGAAATGGAAGCAAGAAACAAAGAGACAGGAATTGATCGCATCGACTTTTACTTATCGAAAAAGGACCTTAAAGTATGATGCCAGTGTAACCATGCTCATACACAAGCACCATGACACCGTTGAATTGTACATACACAAGGAGACCGGGACAAAAGTTTTGTCCCGGTTTTTTTGCCTTAAACAAACATCCGAGAATATAACAATCCAATTTCACAAAGGATTATTATATTTATGTGGTAGATTTACAGAATTAAACCATTGCCGGGACCAAACATTCTAAACTGATTATTTCATAAATTATTCAGGCTGAAGTTTAAAATGACGATTTTTTTGTAACACCCTGACAAAGGGCTTTAAGAATTTTGCCAAAATTTATTGGTTTCTGGAAAATAGCAAAGCAAAATTAAACTACAGCGATTATTTATTACAATAATCCATGAATAAATCAGGCTAAACTAAGTTGAACCCAACAAACAAAACGCTTATGCAAAAATTATCTTTACTGATCACGGCAGGGCTTCTGATTTTATCAGCAGGCATCAAG
>JAWOCV010000089.1:0-10158 GCA_046483585.1 Marinilabilia sp. | reverse complement strand
TGGCTGAATTGCCTGCAGAAGGAGAAGAGAGCGGGATGTTCAGCAGTTACGACCGCAAAAGCCAATATGACGAAGAAACAGGCGAATATGTTGAATGGTCGGCCAATGACGATGGTCTGTCTCCCCAATACATCCGCAAGGAGGGGGATGATATGGTCCTGGCTGAGATGGAAGGTCCCGGTGCCATTGTGCGCATCTGGTCGGCCAATCCGGAACAGGGACATGTGAAGATTTATATCGATGGAGAAGAAAAGCCGGTGCTGGATATGCCCTTCCGGGATTATTTTGATCCTTCAAAATTGCCGGCATTTAACTATTCCAATCTGGTTTATGAAACCAATGCCCGGGGGTTCAATAACTATGTTCCGATTACTTTCAACGATTCTGTAAAGGTTGTGGCAGAACCGGGCTGGGGCCAGTACTATCATTTCAACTACATTCAGTTCCCGGAAGACCAAACCGTTGAACCCTTTAATTCGGAACCATCTCCTGATGCAGTGAAGACGCTCGGAGAGATCAATAAGCTTTTTGGTGATGGATTGGGAAAACCTTTTTATGAAACGAAAGATCCGGATGAAGATGCGCATGCTGTTGTCATGGGACCCGGTGAATCCAGCGACCCCATTACGATAGAAGGGCGTCGTGCCATTACTTCACTGCGGGTGAATGTGGATTCGCTTCCCCGTGAGGAGGAAGAAGAATTGTTGAGAAAAACAGTGATGAAAATTCGCTGGGATGATCAGGAAGAACCGGCTGTTTGGTCGCCCATTGGTGATTTCTTTGGATCAGCACCGGGTTTCAATCCTTATGAAACCCTGATGATGGGCATGGAAGACCGGGATATGTATTCCTACTGGTATATGCCGTTTTCCAAAAGAGCTGAGATCCAATTTCAAAACCATTCGGATATTCCGGCCGATCTGGATGTTAAGGTGACGCATGAAAAGAATGCAATTGAGAGCGATGATTTCGGGTACTTTCATGCCAAATGGCACCGCGATATCATGCCGGTTGATTCCTCGCGCTGGCCCGATTGGACTGTCCTTAAGACCGAAGGCACGGGACGTTTTGTCGGTATGTTTCTGTCGGTCTGGAATCCCAAAGGTGGTTCGTGCGTGCGGCATGCCGGAGAAGGTCATCATTGGTGGGGCGAAGGCGACGAAAAATTCTTTGTGGATGGAGAAAAATTTCCTTCCACTTTTGGTACAGGCACGGAGGATTACTTCGGATATGCCTGGTGTGTGCCCAACTTTTTTCAGCATGCCTATCATTCCCAGAATTACACCGAGGATAATATGGGCTATCAGGCCCTGAACCGGTGGCAGATCATCGACAATGTGCCTTTTCAGGAGTCCTTTGAAGCCTATATGGAGAAGTATTTTCCCAATGAATGGCCCACCCAGTATGCCACTGTGGCCTACTGGTATCTGGATCGTGATGGGACAGACCCCATTGAGCCCACCCCCGCCGGTGAGTTATACGGCTTCGAAAAAGACTATTCGGTGTTTCGGGTTGACGATGCCATTGAAGGGGAGGATATGCGCATTGCGTCGAATTCAGGAGGCTGGGCTTCCAATGATGTCTTTGCACACGAAACGTTATTCAAAAAGGTCAGTGGTCACAAGATTCTAAACTGGTTTGCCGACCCTGAGAAAGAAAATGTGCTGAAAACCATTTTTGATTTTGAGAAATCAGGGAAATACAGGGTGTCTGCAAACATCATCCGCTCAAAAGAGGGCGGTCAGTTCCGGTTTCAGCTGAACGAGGGAGCCCTCGAAGGGCAGATCAATTTTCATCATGAAGAGGAAGATGAAGACGTCCGGAAAATTGACCTTGGCATAATCGATATGGAAGAAGGTGAGCAGGAGCTGGTCTTTGAGTGGCTGGAGGAACAATCGGAGGGCGGACGCCTTTCGTTGGATTATCTGGAGTTTACTCCTGTGAAGTAAAAAACTTACAAAATTTAATTTGTGTTGGTTGAAAACGTCTTTAAATATAGATTTTAGGACATTGCGTCAGTGGTAATCTCATAGTTTGCAGATATTTTGACAATCATGAGAATAGCCCCCCCCCGTTTTAACGGGGTGTTTTAAAAGTTTAAGAACAACAACATCCAGCCGGCTTCCCCCTTTTTTTGAAACTTGGGGCGATGCCCAAAAGGATATAGTAAAACAATTAAAAAACACGGCTGCCAATTTATTCAGCAGCCCCAAATTTATTGACATGAGAAAAGAGATAATGACATTGGTAGGTGTCGGCCTTTTTGTGGCCCTGATGTCTTGTACAGGTATAGATAATTCCGGAAATAACCCGGAATGGGAGAGTTATAGCGGAGATCCGGAAATTGAGAGTAAAGTGGATTCAGTTCTGAATCTCATGACCCTTGAAGAGAAAATTGGGCAGATGAATCAGTATTCCGGAGACTTTGCAACCACTGGCGAAGTCGAAGATACCAAATCGGGCGAATATTTGAAAAAAGGAATGATCGGCAGTACTTTCAATGTGTTTGGTGCCGACCATCTCAGAATGCTTCAGGAGCAAAATCTGGAAAATTCGAGGTTGGACATCCCCATGCTTTTTGCAGCCGATGTGATTCACGGGTTGGAGACCACCTTCCCCATCCCCATGGCGGAAGCATGTTCATGGGACCTGGATTTAATGGAGCAGAGCGCCCGTATTGCAGCTGAGGAGGCGACGGCGTCGGGCGTGGCCTGGAACTTTGCCCCGATGATTGACATTTCCCGCGATCCCCGGTGGGGACGTGTGATGGAAGGTGCCGGTGAGGATGTGTATTTAGGAACTCAGGTGGCCCGTGCCCGTGTGCGTGGTTTTCAGGGAATTGATAATTATGAAGATTTTTCCAAAATCAATACCATGATGGCCACCAGCAAACACTTCGTGGGTTATGGCGCTGCCCAGGCCGGCAGGGACTATCATACGGTAGATATGTCGAAACGCCGGCTTCATGAAACCTTTTTTCCGCCTTTTGAAGCTACCGTTGATGAAGGGGTGGCTTCAATTATGACGGCTTTTAACACCCTCAACGGTGTTCCCTGTACGGGGAATGAGTATCTTTTTCAGGATATATTACGTGATCAGTGGAACTTTGGTGGAATGGCACTAACCGACTATACGGCGATTCAGGAGATGGTGCCCCACGGATTTGCCCGGGATCTGAAACATGCTTCAGAACTGGCGATTGATGTAGGCATCGATATGGATATGATCAGCGAAGGGTTTGTATCTCACCTGAAAGAGTTGGTTGAGGAAGGAAAGGTCTCTGAAAAACAAATTGATGTGGCTGTGTCGCGTATTCTGGAAATGAAATTCCTGCTGGGCTTGTTTGATGATCCGTATAAGTATTTCGATGAAGAGCGTGAAGAAGAAGCCGTCATGAATCGTGAGCATCTGGATGCTGCCCGGGAGGGTGCCCAAAGATCCATTGTTCTCCTGAAAAATGAAGATGAGGTGTTGCCACTGAAGAAGAGCGAAACCAAAAAGGTTGGCCTGATCGGCCCTTTCGTTAAAGAACGCGAAAGTCTGAACGGGGAGTGGGCCATCAAAGGCGATCGTGAGAAATCGGTGACATTGATGGAAGGATTGAAGGAGAAATATGCCGATTCCAATGTGGAGTTTACTTATGCCAAAGGGACTTCCCTGCCTGTCATAGATCCTGCAACCCAGCATGTGTCTACGACGGACGCCCCCGACAAAAGTGGCTTTGCTGAAGCTGTGAATGTAGCAGAGAACAGCGATGTGATCATGGTAGCCATGGGAGAGAAGTTCCATTGGTCGGGCGAAGCTGCCAGTCGCACCGATATTACGCTGCCGGGCAATCAGCGCGAATTGCTGAAGGAACTGAAAAAGACCGGCAAGCCCATTGTGTTGGTGTTGTTTAACGGTCGTCCGCTGGATCTTTCCTGGGAAGATGAAAACGTAGATGCCATTGTGGAAGCCTGGTATCCCGGAACAATGGCAGGTCATGGTGTAGCTGATGTGCTTTCGGGCGACTACAATCCCTCGGCCAAACTGGTCATGACTTTCCCCAGAAATGTAGGTCAGATTCCCATTTTCTATAATCACGAAAACACCGGCCGTCCTTTTGATGAAGAAGAACCGGCTGATTATCGTTCGTCCTACATCGACAGTCCCAACAGTCCGCTCTATCCATTCGGGTATGGGCTGAGCTATACCTCCTTTGAATATTCCGAAGCGAAAATCAGTTCCGAAAAGATGGAACGCGGAGAAACCCTCACCGCATCGGTTGATGTGACCAATACCGGAGATATGGATGGGGAAGAGGTGGTGCAACTGTATATCCACGATAAAGTGGGGTCGGTTGTCCGCCCTGTAAAAGAGTTGAAAGGGTTTGAAAAAATAAAACTCGAAAAAGGCGAGACCAAAACGGTTGAGTTTACCATTGATGAAGAGATGCTGAAGATGTACAACATCGACATGGAACAAGTAGCCGAAACCGGTGAATTTGAAGCCTGGATTGCGGCAAGTTCTGCCGATGAGTCCAATCACCTGGAGTTTTCATTGGTTGAATAGATTTAGAAGGGCTTACTGAAAAAGTCAGTTAGTTGCAATTTACGGGAAGCCGGCTTAAAGCCGGCTGGTGGGTGAGGGTATCCGCAATTTATGAACACCCCGATAAATAGGGGTGCTATTCTCATAGATTCTTCTATATCAGAAGGATTTGTATCATATGAGATTAGCACCCTGCTTCAGCAGGGTGTTTCAAAGAGGCCACAAACACCTCTTTCAGCCCGCTTCAGCGGGCTTTCCAATTCGCGTCGCTCGGCTCTGCCGCTTGCTTGCAAGAATTGAAAACATCATAATTGATTTTTTAAGGTGTTATCGAACTCCTTCCAGTCGTTTCGTGGACCCAAAACAAAAAATGGCGTAAGCCATTTTACTTAGGAAGCATTCAAATTTTTGAGAGATCATTTAATTTCCAGGTATGCATTAATGTGATGATTCATTTATCTAAAATTTCAATTATGAAACGATTAAGAAACATACTTGCCGTGGTGGTTTTGTCGTTAACCGCGACAATTCAGGCCCAGGAAGTCATCCCGGAAACCTACATCAATCCCCTGGATATCGACTATACATACATGGTCTACAATTCAGCCAAAAATCAGTCTTACCGTTCCGGTGCCGATCCGGCGGTGGTTGAGTTTCGCGATGAATACTACATGTTTGTCACCCGTTCTTTCGGGTACTGGCATTCCAAAGATTTGGTGGACTGGGAATTTATTAAGCCCGAGAAATGGTTCTTTGAAGGTTCTAATGCCCCTACGGCTTTCAATTACAAAGATTCTGTGATCTATTTTGCAGGTGACCCGGCCGGTTACGGGAGCATTCTTTATACCGATGATCCCAAAAGCGGCGAGTGGGAACCTACCGCATCGATCACCCACGATATTCAGGATTCGGAACTCTTTATCGACGATGACGGAAAGGCCTACCTTTACTGGGGCTCCTCCAACGTTCATCCCATCCGTGTAAAAATGCTGGACAGGGATGATCGTTTTCTGGAAACCGGCGAGAAAAAAGATCTGATCAACCTGGATGAAGAAAAACATGGCTGGGAACAGTTTGGCCAAAACAATTATCATCCGGAATTAAAGGATGGCTATATCGAAGGTGCTTCTATGACCAAACACGATGGCAAGTACTATCTGCAGTATGCAGCGCCGGGCACGCAATTTAACGTGTATGGCGATGGGGCTTATGTGGGTGATTCCCCGCTCGGGCCCTTTGAGTATATGAAAAACAATCCCATGAGCTTTAAACCCGGTGGTTTTACCAACGGGGCGGGGCATGGCATGACCATGCAACAAACCAACGGGCAGTACTGGCATTTTGCCACCATGGCTTTGGCCTCCAATTCCCACTGGGAACGCCGGCTTTGCATGTTCCCCACCTATTTTGATGAGGAGGGCCTGATGTATTCGAATACGCATTATGGCGATTACCCCCGTTTTGCGCCCGATCATCCTACCAAAGCCGGGCAGCATACCGGGTGGATGTTATTGTCTTACAAAGGAAAGACCACGGTTTCTTCATCGAAAGAGCAGGTCAGGAAAAGCACTTCCACCGACGGGGAGTTTGACATCAAGGAAATGCCTTCGGAAAAAAATGAGGAAGGGGAGATCACTTCAAAGGTCCTGACCGATGAAAGTCCCAAATCCTTTTGGGTAGCCGAAGCCAATGATGATAAGCAATGGGTGGAGATTGAAATGCTTTCGCCCGGCAAAGTGTACGCTTTTCAGGTGAATTTTCACGACCATAATACGGGCATCTACACCCGTGTCGATGGTTTGCGGCACCGTTTTACCCTCGAAGTGTCGGAAGACGGGGAGAACTGGGAAACGGTGGTCGACCGGAGCGACAGTTACAAGGACGCCCCCAATGCCTACATTGCTCTCAAACAGCCGGTACGGGCCAAGTATGTCCGCTACAACAATGTGAAAGTTCCCGGAAAAAATCTCGGCTTGTCAGAAATCAGAGTATTTGGAAAAGGCTATGGTGAAAGACCCGCTAAAGTGCAGGGTTTTAAGGTGAACCGCCAGGAAGACCGTAGAAATGCTTCTTTTTCGTGGGAGCCGGTAGAAGGGGCCCAGGGTTACAACATCCGCTGGGGCATTGCACCAGATAAATTGTACCAGTCATGGCTCGTTTATGATGTCAATGAGCATCTCATGCGTAATCTGGACCGCGACACAGAATATTATTTCTCTATCGAAGCGTTTAATGAGAATGGGATTTCTGAGAAAACAGAGGTAGTGAAAGTTCCATAGAGAAGTGTAGCGAAAAAGCGCAGGCACAAGAAAGCATGTCGGGGTAGTTTTCAACCGGCACAAAAATAGGAACTTTCTGTGCGTTAATTTTTACCGGAATTATTAACCAAACTAAAATCCCATGTCAATTATGAAAAATCGAAGCCATTTTTGGAATGTTAATGTGCTCATTTCGGCCGTATTGTTGGCTCCTGCTCTTGTTTCCTGTTCTGAAGCATCAGAAGACAATGAGCGGCCCAATTTTATCTTTATCATGTCCGACGATCATGCCAACAGAACCATAAGTGCTTATGACGGGTCGGTCAATCAGACACCAAATATTGATCGTCTGGCAGATGAAGGGGCCATTTTCACCCAGAGCTTTTGCAGCAATTCCATTTGCGGCCCCTCCCGGGCATCCATACTTACGGGCAAGCATGGTCACAAGAATGGAGTGACCGGCAACGGGGCCCCGTGGGATGGAAGTCAGTTTGTTTTTCCCCGGCAATTGAAGGAGAATGGTTATGAAACTGCCCTGATCGGGAAGTGGCATTTGAACTCTTTGCCCGGGGACGAGTTTCATTATTCCAAAGCTTTGACGGGTGCCGGAAAGCAGGGGTTTTATTACAATCCTGAATTCTGCATCAATGGTACCGACACTGTAACCGAACAGGGATATTCAACTGATATCATTACGGAGGAATCCATTGAATGGCTTGAACAGAGAAAAAATGAGGACAGCCCTTTCATGCTTCTGGTTCAGTATAAAGCGCCGCATGTGCCGCGCATGCCTCATTTCAGGTATCTCGACAAGTACAAAGATGACACCATTCCCGAACCGGAAACCTTGTTTGATGATTATTCCACCAGGGAAAGATATGCAGCAGAAGCCAATATGAAAATGCACTACCGGCCCGATCCTCTTCTGGAAGATCATGATCCCTCTTCAAACATCTATTTCGACCGCATGTCGGAAGAACAGTTTGAAAAATGGCACTCCTATAAGGATCCGATCGCCAGAGAATATCAGGAACTAAAGGAGAAGGGCGTCCTGGAAGGGAAAGCTCTCAAAAAATATGAATATCAGCAATTCATTAAAGATTATTTGCGTGTGGTAGACGGAATCGACGACAATGTTGGGAAAATACTGAATTGGCTGGATGAAAATGGTCATTTGAAAGAAAACACCGTCATTGTTTACGCTTCTGATCAGAGTTATTTTACCGGCGAACACGGATGGGCTGAAAAACGATTTATGTATGAAGAAGCCATGAAGATGCCTTTCCTGATCCGATGGCCCGGACATATTGAAGCCGGTAGCCGGATCGATGACATGATCCAGAACATCGATTATGCCCCTACTTTTCTTGACATGGCCGGAATTGAAGTTCCCGGAGATGTCCAGGGCCGGTCATTCAAACCGGTGCTGGAAGGAAACACGCCTGACGACTGGCGGGAATCGGTTTACTATCATTACTATGATCATGGCAAGCACAATGTGCCGCGACATGAAGGAGTGAGAACCGAAAGGTATAAGCTCATTTATTTTTATACGGATGGAGATTTTGAATTTTATGACCTCGAGTCCGATCCAAATGAGGTAAATAATGTGTATGGCCAACCCGAATACCAGGAGATAATTGATGAGTTGAAAAAAGAGCTGGAGAACAAAAGAAATTCATATGATGTGCCGGAGTTTGTCTTCTCCGAGCCATATGTCCCCTTTTCAGGTATTGAATCATTAGAAAATTAGGAAAATGAAGATAAGTCTTAATCACACAAAAATATCTGCCCTTTCACTTGGAATAGCCACACTTGGACTCATGTCTTGTGGAGATTCTGAACCGGAGCAGGAAAAGCCTAATATCCTTTTCATTATGTCTGATGACCATGCCGAGCAGGCCATCAGCGCATACGATCATCCCCTCTCCGAACTGGCACCCACCCCCAATATTGACCGGTTAGCTGACGAAGGCGCTCTTTTCACACACAATTATGTCGGCAATTCCATTTGTGGCCCCAGCCGGGCCACAGTCCTGACCGGTCTGCATAGCCATGAGCACGGATATATGCAAAATGAGTCCCGCGGGTTTGACGGGTCACAGCAAACCCTGCCCAAAATCTTGCGAAACAACGGGTATCAGACTGCTGTGATCGGGAAGTGGCATTTGGTTTCGGAACCCACAGGGTTTGATCACTGGAAAATTCTTAATGATCAGGGCGAATACAACAATCCCGATTTCATCACCAATGGCGATACGGCCAGCTTTTCAGGGTATGCCACTGACCTCATTACCAACTTTACGCAGGATTGGCTGGATAAACGGGACAAGGACAAGCCTTTCTTCCTGATGATGCACCACAAGGCGCCTCACCGCAACTGGATGCCGGCCGAAAGGCATTACGAGCAATACGATGATGTGGATTTCCCGGTGCCTGAAACTTATTTCGACGACTATGAAGGGCGGTATGCTGCAAAACATCAGGAGATGAACATCTACCGCGATATGTACGAGGGGCATGACCTGAAGATGGTGGAAACCGAAGGCAGCCGGGATCTGCGTTTCGATCCCTGGCCGCATGTGTGGATCGATCGTTTGGACGACAAACAGACAGAACGCTTTTGGGATGCCTACCGGGATAAAGCCGACAGTTATTTTGCCTTGGATACCACCAATGAAAAGAGTGTGGCTTTATGGAAGTATCAACGCTATATGGAGGATTATTTTGCCACCATCAAATCGGTGGATGAAAGCGTGGGCGAGGTGCTAGATTACCTCGAGGAGAACGATATGGCCGACAACACCATCGTGGTCTACACCACCGATCAGGGTTTTTACCTGGGTGAACACGGGTGGTTCGACAAACGTTTCATGTATGAGGAGTCGATGATCATGCCCATGGTGATGCGATATCCGGAAGAGATCGAACCCGGAACAGAGGTGAATGAACTCACCCAGAACATTGATTTTACCCCTACCTTCCTGGATTATGCCGGTGTTGATGTTCCGGAGAACATGCATGGAAGATCGTTCCGGAAATTATTGGCAGGAGAAGATGTACAGGACTGGCGGGATGCATTGTACTACCATTATTACGAATTCCCGGGTTTTCATAGCGTGCGGGCCCATTATGGTGTGAAAAAACAGCGCTATAAACTGATGCACTTTTACAAAGAAGACATATGGGAACTGTACGATCTGAAAAACGATCCCCACGAGGTGGACAATATCTATGGTGAAGAGGGAACTGAAGCCGTCACGAAAGAGCTAAAACAGGAAATCCGCCGTTTGCAGGATCAATATGATGTGCCGGAAGAGCATACAGAATAAAACAGGGCTGTATTGAAGAAATGCAACGAGGATGCCCG
>JAWOCV010000269.1:0-14498 GCA_046483585.1 Marinilabilia sp. | reverse complement strand
CGAGAGTGGTATTGATTGTGGTGGTGAATGCGAACCTTGTTCTCAATCGACGACCTCTTCCTCCGAAAGCGAAGAACCTGAACCGTCTTGTTCTGATAGTATTCTTAATCAGGGAGAACTAGGGGTTGATTGTGGTGGTCCTTGCCCCCCATGTCAGGTAGATCAGTGTTCCGACGGTGTTCGTAATGGTGATGAAAATGGTGTTGATTGTGATACCATACATGCTGGCCACCACGAACATTCCCAGAAACGAGGCCGGTATTCCCCAGGCCACCCACATGGAAAGACGGAAACTCAGAAAAACGGCCAGAATAATGATAACCAGCATTAACCCGATGCCGCCATTGCGATAAAGCAAGTGAAGTCGTGAATTGAGCAGGTCCAGAAAATCAAATGTAGCGATCAGTTCAGCATCGGCATGATCACTGTTAAATTCGTCCACATAATCGTTGACGTAATCTGAAATTGCTTGCAGGTCCTCTGTAATCAATTTGTTGACCGAAATAGACAAAGCACGGTCACCATTTAGCCAGGCGCCACTGGGTGTTTCGGAAAACTGAAGGTGTACCTCCCCGAGATCACGAATACGGATGAGACGCCCGTTGGGGTCGGCTGTTACAACGTAATCGGCAATCTCATCGGGATCAACAGTCCTGGATCGTGAACGGAGAATCAGATATTGCTCATCACTGCGCAACTCACCTCCTGAAACATCCCGGTTGTTGCGTGAAATGGCCTCACTGATATCGTTATGGGTCAATCCGTAACGCATGAGCACTTCTTCACGAATCTCAACAGCAATCTCAAGGGAAGGATAACCACTAATGTTGATCTGACTCATCAATCCACTTTGAAGAAAATCATCTTCTACTCTCTGTGCCAATGTTTTCAGTCTGATCAAATCGGCATCGCCATGGAGGCCCAGTCGGATGGCAGGTGTCGTAGACCTCTGTTTATATATTATAGGTCGCTCGGCATCCACGGGCATACTGGGAATCCCGTCAACAGCATTTTTTACTTCCTGAAGGACCTCATCTATATCGTATTCACCCGTAGTTTCAATGCTCACGCGTGAAGAGTTTTCACGAGAGGTGGAATTGATCTCTTTAATGCCAACCAGGCCCCGTATGGCTTGTTCTATCCTCACAGTCACCCCCTCTTCCATTTCCTCAGGACTGGCCCCCGGATAATTGACGGTTACAAAAATGTTACGCGTCTCCCTTTCCGGGAAAAAAGATTTTTTCAGTTCAAGGAAACCAAATACCCCCGCTACCAGAATAATCACAATGAAAAGATTGGCGTAAAAAGGATATCGAACAAAAGCTTCTATCAGTCTGCGCATAGTTTTTTATCGGAGAATTTTATAATTGGGATTTCCTGTCACATTCAGAAGCGGCTCTACCACCAGTTTTTCTCCCTCTTCGAGCCCACGGAAATAAATGGTTTCAGGGTTTCGCTTCACTATATCTATGGATTTCTCATGCAAACTGCTATCTTCCAACACATAAACGTGATTGTTGCTGAATAATGCATTCCGGGGCATCTCCATCACATCTTCCAGCATAGAACCGTACATTTCGGCTGTCAGATACATGCCGTCGAAAAGTCCCTTCTCACCGGGTATCGCTATAAAAACACTGACAGCCTGTGAGGAGGGATTAACAACAGCTCCAATCCGGCTTATCTCACCTTTCCATTCACGGAGACTGTCTTCTGCCATTACAATCACTGAATCATCTTCCGCTATCAACGAAACTTCATCCCTGGGCACCGGCACTTCAAGCTCATAAAGATCGGTACGTACGATGGATGCCAGCTCAGTACCGGGATTGATCACAACACCCGGGTCCTGGCGAACCTCGTTAAATGCACCATCGAACGGGGCCACAATTTTATGTTTCTCCAGACGAGCTTCATCACCAAGAATGGTATAATATTCGCTGATAATATTGCGGGAGGCCAAAAAAATTCTCTCCTGCAGTGTTTCGGTCTCTGGCAGCCGGGGCATGGATTCTTCAATGTCTATCTTTTCAAAAAACGCATACCAACGATCATAAGACTCGGGGTAATCCAATGCAAGATCGGGCAAAAGTGAAGCAATGGTTTGCAGGAAACGACTTTTCCGGGCTTTTACACTCTGAGGAAATTCCGGGTTCAACACCCTTGCGATCACTTGTCCTTCCTTAAAAGTCTGTCCTGAACGAAACGGTACTTCACCCTCTTGTAATCGCCCGGAAACTTCAGCACTTACGGCAACTTCATTAAATGCATGCAACCGGCCGGAAGACGTAATCACAGACTGAAGTTCTTTATATTCAACTGTGTCAGCCTCGACAAAGATATCGGGTTGCGGTTTGGTGGTCTTTTCCGGCTCTTCCTTCAATGAGAAAAGTAAAAACATGATCAATGCTCCAGTAAGGAGAATTCCAAAAGCCCCAAGGGCAATCCAGAGTTTTCGTTTCATCTGTCGAATATAATTTTACTAAGAAAAACATACGATGTACATAGACCGTTATCATGTAAAATGGTTTAATTCGGAAGGCATCATCCCGGTCAACTTTAGTAAAGGGCATGTGTACATAACACCGAATAATACGGGAAATCACAAATTACCGCTCCGCAAAGCATCATCACCATCAAATAATCATCCAATAATCCGATAAACTTTTGCAATTGCATGTTTTTCAATTGTTTATAATGGAGGGTTGTTTGTAAACTGTTTGTCAACGACATATGAATCATCTTAAATCTTAAACATATAACAATCTATTGATTCAAAATACCAATGTTATGTCATTCGTCTTTTTCCAGCAATAACCCTAAGTCATTTAAAATGTGTTGGTTAATTAACTTTGTTAGTTCTTTGGTCCCGTCGCAAAAGAGAGCAACCTTTCTCTTCAGCTTCCAGCTTTGAGCTTCGAGCTTTGAGCTTTCAGCTTTCAGCTTCGAGCTTCGAGCTTTCAGCTTCGAGCTTTCAGCTACTACTGACTCTGCGACGGAAATTCTAACTTCTAAAAATCCAAACAATCTATCGATAACTGATAATTGACAACAAAATTGAACAACAAAATTACTTTCTTTAACGACGAAAAACCAACAATGTTCATAAAATAAATCTATGGAATTCTTCGCAGCCCATTGGGGTGAACTGGCAGCACTGGTTACTGCTGCATGTTGGACGGCCACCAGTATGGCCTTCGAATCGGCTGGCAAAAAGGTAGGATCTTTGTCGGTTAACCTTATCCGCCTGGTGATGGCGCTGGTTCTGCTTGGGCTTTTTACTGCCATTACCCGCGGCCACTTCTGGCCGGTTGATGCCGGGACTCACGCCTGGTTGTGGTTAAGTTTATCGGGGCTGGTCGGCTTTGTGATAGGTGATCTTTTGCTTTTCCAGGCTTTCGTAGTGGTTGGTGCCAGGGTTTCCATGCTCATAATGTCGCTTACCCCGCCATTAACAGCACTTTTTGGCCTCATCATACTTGGTGAACAAATGACCCTCATCAACATCATGGGGATGTTACTGACCATAAGTGGAATTGCGCTGGTGATACTGTCACGGCCTGTAAAAGGAAAGCGGTTTTCCATAAATTTTCCGGTCGCCGGCCTGTTACTGGCTTTTGGCGGAGCTGCCGGTCAGGCCCTCGGACTGGTTTTGAGCAAACTGGGCATGGGCGATCTGGATGCATTTATGTCTACACAGATCCGTGTCATCGCCGGAATCACAGGTTTTTCCCTGGTGTTTTTTCTCTGGCGCAGATGGGGCAATGTATGGACAGCCCTGAAAAACCAGGATGCTATGAAAAGAATATCGGTAGGAGCCTTTTTCGGGCCGTTTTTGGGCGTATCTTTCAGTCTCTTGGCCGTGAAATATACGACTACCGGAATTGCCAGTACACTTATGGCTTTAACCCCGGTCATGATTATCCTGCCGGCACGTTACATTTTTAAAGAGAAGATCACGACAAAAGAAGTGATCGGAGCTTTTATTGCTGTAGCTGGTGTTGTGGTGTTTTTTGTGTTTTGATATTCTGCTCATTTATTCTTAATTTTACAAAAAAGAACTTCAAACCATGAGTATAAAAGAAAAAGATATTCAAAACGGAAGATGGAGCTGTCCGGGAAAACCGATCTCTCAAAAAGATTTTGAAAAAGGTATCCATGACGCTGAGCTAGGTCCTTTTTATTCCATTGAAGATTCAAAAAAAATACTCAAAGAATGGAGGGAAAAAAGGCGCCAAAAGAAATAACAATTTCCAATGAATTCTTGTACGATCTTGACGATATTTATCAATATAGCCATGATACCTTCGGAAAAAATCAGGCAGAAAAATATGAAGAAAAAATATGGTCATTAATCCACAATCTTTCAACTAATTACACAATTTTTCCAGAATGCAGATATCTTCCCACCAAATCGAAAAAATACAGGTGGATTATCTTAGATGCGCATTATCTGATTTACAGAATTACCAACAAAGAGGTTCAGCTTCTTCGCATTGTTCATACCAAAAGAAGTATTTCCAAAATCAAAACTTCCAGAAATATAAAACCTTAATCATTTAACCCATCAACAACAAAACAACCCCCACCAATATACCTCCGAGATAAAAGGCTTTTCTCTTCACATTTTTCTCACCATACATCAAAGCACCAAAAGCGAAAGGTACGATCACACTGCTGCGGCGAAGGGCTGAAACAACAGAGATCAGCGATTCAGGCTCACTCAGTGCATAGAAGTACAGGAAATCAGCAATCACCAGGAACAACCCGATGAGGGGGATGGTCCACCGCCAGTAGAAAGGCGTGCGGGAAGGCCGCTTACGCCGGACAAACCACAAAACCGGAAGCAATAAAATCACCTGGTAAAAAGAAAACCAGGCCTGAACAGCCAAGCGGTCTATCTGCTGAAGAATATGTTTGTCGTATAAACCACTCACTGCTCCGGCCAGCGTGCCGATAATCACAAACCACATCCATTTGTTTTTGCGGAAGGACAATCCTTCAAGTTTACCCACTGTGGAAAACCGGAAGAAAAAGAAAAGAGTCAGCAACAAGCCCACCCACATCAACGGACTTAGTTGCTCTCCAAAAATAATAAGTGCGCCAATAAGAGTCCAGAAAGGACCGGTTGCCCTGACAGGCGTCACAATCGTCAGCGGTAAATGCTTCAGAGCAAAATAATTGAAAACCCATGAAACCAAAACAATGAAAGTCTTCAAAAGAATCATCCAGTGTTCACGCGCCGTGAGACGAGGCACGTAGACCATATCGCCGGATTGCAACATCCCTTGTTCCGACAAAATCACCAATGGAATAAATATTAAAGTACTCGTCAATGCGCCGAAAAACAACACCGGCCAAACCGCATTGTCGCGCAACGAGACTTTTTTGAGTATATCGTAAAAACCCAGAAAAAAAGCGGAAAATAGCGTTAATATCAGCCACATATATCAGTCATCAGTTAGCAGTCATCAGTTAGCAGTTTTTTGACAAGGAACAGATTCTTCGCAGGCTCAGAATGACCGCTTTAACAAGGAACTCGCAACAAGTAAAGACGCACGGCCGTGCATCTCAACGAGAAACCCCGCCACCCGGAACTCAAAACTCACTCGGCCGGCAAAGTTAGCAAAAACACTCACATCAGCTTTTTGACGTTTCTGATACAGTTACATACAAGCACAACGAAATATTCAACACCTACACGAATTGAGACCCCCCCTCAGTGCACGTTACCTGATCAATAACAAAAATTCGCTCAAAACTTCTTATTCCGGCACCAATCAGTACATCCAACTTGCATCCAACTCCACTACCGGAACTCCGCTTGATGTATGGTTTCCGGCATCGGAATACGTAAAACCACAGATATGTGATCAGGTTTCTGCCGGCCGGGATTACGATAAAGGGCAACATTAGCAATGGTGCGTTGAGAATATTTCAGGTTTCTGCCATTGTACAGGACACTTTAAAGGTCCCTGGTAAAGAATCGGATAAAAAAGGGATACCCCCGGACCGGATCTGTCTGGCCTTACAAATCAATCTTATCAATCCGGGTTTGATGTCTGCCCCCCTCAAAACCGCCAGAAAGAAACGCATCAATAATTTCACGAACCTGGTCTTCTGTCAAAAACCTTCCGGGCATAGCACATACATTGGCATCATTATGCGCCCGCCCTAAGCGTGCGATTTCGGGGTTCCAGCAATAAGCCGAACGCACACCCTTGTGACGGTTCAGACTAATATTGATGCCATTACCGCTTCCGCAAAAAGCCACGCCGGTTTCTAATTCTCCTTTTGATATGGCATCCCCTAAAGGATGAGCATAATCGGCATAGTCTGAACGCGTTTCAGAGTCAGCACCAAAGTCTATCACTTCATAACCTTTCTCTTCAAGGTATCTCCTGGCCACTTCCTTCATTTTGTATCCGGCATGATCGGAGGCTATACCAACTCGTTTCTCTTTTTTGTTCATGATTCGGTAAAAAAAATTCTCGTAAAACCTTCAGAAAGAATTGAAAGACAAATTTGTCCTGAAGAATAAAATTACAAAATACTTGAGATTATCCACATGCTTCACAACAGTCCGTTAAATTTTTGCCAACATTTTAAAAATCAAACATTTATATTATACTGAACAAAACCCTATATCATTCAAAATAAGATGTTTGACTAAATTCGTTGGTTTTTTGGTTATCCCGCAAAGAGAGATCAACCTTCTTTTCACGCTTTGAGCTTTGAGCTTTGAGCTTTGAGCTTTGAGCCTCAAGCTTTCAGATACAAGTCCTTTCTGCCTCATAACTCTGCAACGGAATTACTTAAATATTAAAATCCAACAATCTGTTGACTTCATATTGCCTCAAAAATTGAATTCTGCAAATATATCTCTTTTCCTTCTTGTTGCCTTAACAAAGAACAAATTCTTTTCTGTTCTGTGCTGGCAAAAGCGTTCTGCATTCATTTTAATAGCAAATCATTAGACATTTCTATTTCACCATTGTCCGGAGAATTTGTTCAAACAGTGGGAGATTGCTTCACTTCGTTCGCAATAACCTTGATTATCAGGAGGCAGAGTGATGAACCTAATAACAATCTATTGAAAAAATGAACCTGCCCCGAAAAGTCAAAAAACTTTACGAAGCAGGTTCGATTCTCAATATCTCCTCTCTCACGATGCAGAAAGCGGTTAAAATTCTCCAACCGGTTATTTTTCAACAACTCACTGATTGAATTTGTAAATGCAAACGTGATTGTATTTTTCTCCCGGCCTCAGAGTGGCATCGGGATAATGATCACAATTGGGCGAATTGGGAAAAATCTGGGTTTCCAGGGCCACACCGGCATACTTATCAATGGGAATGCCTCCTTTGCCTTTCTCTGAGCCATCAAAATGGTTCCCGGTATAGACCTGTATCCCCGGCTGGTTGGTATAAACCTCCAGTGATCTTCCGGAATCCGGATCTTTCAGAGTTGCGGCCAATCCAATCGATTTCCCTTCATGATCCAGCACAAAATTATGATCCAGCCCGTCGACGAGCTTAATCTGATCAAATGAGCTGTTAACAGCCTCTTCCAGGGCTTTTTCTGAAGTGAAATCCATGGGCGTACCTGCAACAATGGAGATATCCCCGCCACAGGTTTCCAGTTGGGGATCAATGGGTGTATAATTGCTGGCGTGAAGCCACAATTTGTGCGACAACACATCACCCGATCCGGCCCCCTTCAGGTTAAAATAGGGATGACTGGTAAGATTGATAACCGTGGGCTTGGTGGTTTCAGCTTCATACTCAATCTTAAACTCATTGTTGTCGTTCAGACTGTAGACGACATTCACGGACAGTTCCCCGGGATATTTTTGATCGCCATCGGGACTGACCAAAGAAAGTCTGAAAGCACTGGTACAACCTTCCATCTCCACCGGCTCCACGCTCCAGACCTTCTGATTAAAGCCTTTATTTCCTCCATGCAGGTGGTTGGGGCCATTGTTGACATCCAACTGCAAGGTTTTGCCGTCCAGTTCAAAGCGACCTTCCGAAATACGATTGGCATAACGGCCGCACAAAGCACCGAAGAACAGGTCACCATTAAGGGCTTCCTCAACAGTATCATACCCGATGAGTACATCGGCGATTTCTCCGGATGAAGAGGGAACTTTCGCTGACAAAAGTCTTCCTCCGTGGGCCGCAAATGTGATTTCAACATTATTGTTGTTGGTCAGCGTAAACGTATCTGATGCTTGATTCGTCATAACAAACCTATTTTATGGTTTTACAATAGCCAAGTGCCACCCCGGAAAAGGGGTGACACTTGCATGAGAAGAACTCTGCATTAGCGGATCTTCGATCCTTTGACTGAAAAGAAGATCAGATATAGATAGTACACAAACAAGCAACTGACAGCAATAATTACCGAACCGGTAGCAGCCTGTACAGCCCCCATCAATGGTGTGAGCAATGCCGCACCGATCACTGAAGTTGAAATAACTCCGGAGGCAACACCGGCAAGCGGACCAAGGTCTTCAAGAGCCAGATTATAGATGGTGGGCCACATAATGGAATGGAACAAGCCAGTACCCAGGAACAACCATATGGCAACAGTACTTGCACTGCCACCAATACTCAGTGAGGCGGCAACCAATACAACACCTCCAACCGAACAGAGTGTGAGAATCTGACGGGCAGTAAATTTCTGAAGCACAAAAATACCTATAAGGCGACCAACCATAAGGCCTCCCCAATAATATTTAAGCATATCGGTACGCTGAGATGAAGAAAAGTCAAGATTCAACTCTCTGGTATAATCGGCGAAAAAGCTTGGAATACCGATCTCAATACCCATATAAAAGAAAATAGCCAAAGAGCCCAACCACACATGCGTGTATTTGAAAGCACTTGATTTATATTCCTTGGGATTTTCTGCATCGTCGTGTTCATCACCCCGGATTTGAGGGAGTTTCAGGAAAAACATAATAACGAAGATCACAGCTGCGATTACGCCAATGATCAAAAAGGGACTTTGCACCTGGGTAGGACTCACATCAGCGGGATCGATATCATCGGAAATGATCAGCATGGATACAAACATTGGAGCAATGACCGTTGCCACTGAATTCATAGCATTGGTAAAAGTCAAACGACTGGCTGCTGTTTCTGCCGGTCCCAGCGCATTTACATACGGATTGGCCGCAACCTGAAGGAATACAATACCAATGGCAAATACTGCCACTCCAAATAAGAATGGGATGTATCCGATGGCCACAAGTGGAATGCAAAGGAAAATTCCCAGGGCAACCAGCCCAATACCGGAAATAACACCGTTTTTGTAACCAATACGGTGGATCAGGAGACCAACCGGTATCGAAAGCGCATAAGCCCCGAAAAAGAAGCTGTTGGGCAACTGCTTGAGTACTTCCCCGTTGGGCCTTTCTCCAAGTCGGAAGGACTCCTTCAGAAAATCAATCATCGAATTGTTCATGGTCGTCATAAACCCTATCATAAAGAACAGGGCCGCCATGATAATCAACGGAAAAAAATATTTGTTTTTGGGCATAACAAGTTTTTTTAGAATTTGTTAGTATTAGAAATTTGAATCAAAGTTCCAGCATAATTGATCCTTCGTTCCTTATGAACAAAGTATGGCATTGACCCTTCCCATAAACATGCTCAAGGGTTTTCACATATTCGTCCACCAGTTCTGATGGGACAAATGCCTGAATGGTACCGGCAAAACCTCCGCCATGAACACGCCAGGCACCTTTACCGTCAAGTACTTTTTCACTCAGGGCAAGAGCCAGTGAAACCCCTTGTTCGGTCGGATTATTGACAGGGAATATGTTCTGGTTGTACATATAAGAGCTGTATCCCGACCGGACCACCATTTTCAGGAAGCCATCAAAATCGCCATTTTCAAGTGCAGAAACCTGATCGACAACCCGCTGATTATCTCCATGAAAGTGATAAGCACGCAATAATGCACGGTCGCCGACTTTTCCACGAAGTTTAGGGGCCTCCTTCAGCACTTCATCAAAGGTAGTTTCCCGCAATACCGATTTCCCAAGTTCTGCTGCAACAGCCTTCATATCGGTAGGCAGTGAAGCATATTCGTCATTCAGATCAGCATGATTGCCACCGGTATCCGTGATCACAAGTGAGTAACCGGTGGAAACAAAATCAAAATCAATGGCCTTAACCACAGGATTGGCAGGATCTTTAAAATCAATGGTAATAAGACCGCCAACAGAACAGGCTGTCTGGTCCATCAATCCGCAGGGCTTACCGAAATAATTGTTTTCAGCCCACTGTCCGATGATCGCATTTTCCACGGCATCCATCTTGCCGTCGTTGAAAAGGTTGTTGATAATGGTACCCACCAAAACTTCAAAAGATGCCGAAGAACTAAGTCCTGAGCCTTTGGGTACCCGCCCCTCTACGCAGGCATCAAACCCCCCGGCCTGATAGCCGTTGGTCTTCATCCTGGCAACAATCCCTCTGACAAGTGCCGCTGAGGTGTATTTCTCGCTTTCTTTAACCTCAAGGTCGGAAAGATCCACCTGAAACTCCGGATAACCGGACGATTTGATCCGAATGGTGTTGGTTCCGTTCTTCCCGGCTACAGCAATGTTGTCAAGATTCACAGCCCCTGCCAGCACACGTCCATGATTGTGATCGGTATGGTTCCCTCCGATCTCGGTACGGCCGGGAGCCGAAAAGAGTGCAGCATCATCGGAGCCGAAAGTCGACTGAAAATCTTTCATCAGACTCTCGTAACGTTTTGCCTGCTCCTTCAAAACAGATTTGTCTGCTCCGTAAAGCCTCCTGAACAAGTCATTGTCCCCATTGTTAATGGCCTGGAGCAGCGATTTAATTTTTGCCATAATCATCAAGTTTTGTTGTTCAATTATTCTGTATTTATTTATCTCAATAGTCCGTTAAACTTTTGCAAGAGCCTTTGATTCAATTGTTTATATTTAAATGGTTCTTTGTGTCAAAATGCAGATTTTCAGTGTTATACGATTTATCTTACATCTAACATCTAAAAATCTAACGATCTATTGTTATCTCGCAATTCTTTATAATGCCTGTCGGGAAGACTGCGCAATTTCTCCGCGCTTTGTTCGGCGGTTATATCACGCTGCGGATCGGCCATCATCTCGTAACCGACCATGAATTTCTTCACAGTGGCCGATCTGAGCAGAGGCGGATAAAAGTGCATATGCAAATGCCACTCCGGATGTGCCTCTCCATCGGTCGGGGCCTGGTGAATGCCGGCGGAATAAGGAAATGAAGTTTCAAAAAGGTTATCGTACATCACAGTCAGCTTTTTATAACAGTCGGCCAGCGACATTTTCTCATCTTCGGAAAGACCGGCAAGATCAGAAACTGCCCGTTTGCTTAATATCATTGCCTCATAAGGCCAAATGGCCCAAAACGGCACAAGAGCTACAAAGTGTCTGTTTTCGACAAGAATACGCTCACCTGCGTTTAATTCCTCAGTCAGATAATCTTCAAGCATAGTCCGACCATGCTTATCGAAGTAAGCCTTTTGCCGCATCTGCTCTTTTAATGGTTCAAAGGGTATGGATTGCTGGGCCCATATCTGACCATGCGGGTGGGGATTACTGCATCCCATAATATCCCCTTTGTTCTCAAAAATCTGGACATGATTGATATAATCATATCCGCCAAGGGTCTTATACTCTTCTGCCCAAACGTCAACCACCTTCTTTATATTGTCAACATCCATTTCGGGAATGGTCAGATCGTGACGTGGCGAAAAGCAAATAACCTTGCAAAACCCTTTTTCGCTTTTGGCATGGAACAACTCTCCGTGATTGTATTCTCCTTCGGGAACATCCGGTATCAGAGCGCTAAAATCGTTCTTAAAAACAAATGTATTTTTATAATCGGGATTTGTCTTTCCGCCGGCTCGCTCATTTCCGGGACAGAGATAACATTTGGGATCGTATTCAGGCCTGGCCTCACCTGCATTTTTTTCCACTTTCCCCTGCCATGGGCGCTTTGTCCGGTGCGGGGAAACCAACACCCAATCCCCGGTCAGGGGATTAAAGCGCCTGTGCGAATGCTCTGAAAACTCAAAAGACTCCATAAATATATCTGTTCAGTTATACAATAGATCGTTAGATTTTTAGATATAAGGTATAAAATTTAAGATGAATCATATAATACTTAAAATCTGCATTTTAACAAAAAGAACTATTGAAATATAAAAATTGAATCAAAGGTTCTTGTAAAAGTTTAACGGACTATTGGTTATAATAAATTGAAATTTATTTTCAGTACTCTGTCATTATTCTGTATATCGGGCTCTTTTTTAAACTTGTACAAATAGGCTCCTTTTTTTGATTCAGTGGTATTTTTTTTGTTCAGTCGTTCCAAAGCATTGAGCGACAACACTTTTTTCCTGAAATTCCCGGGATCCAGTTCGCGCTGAAATATGGCTTCATAAAGTTTTCTCAGCTGGGTAAGGGTAAATTGCTCCGGCAGCAGCTCTTTGCCAACCAATTGATAGCTGGCCCTCATCTGGAGCTTTTTCAGGCACATTTGCACCATATCGTGGTGGTCAAAAATAAGATCAGGAAGCTGCTCTACCGGAAACCAATGAGCGCCTCTTTCTTGTACTTTATCGATATCTTGTTGGTAGAGTGGAATAAGTGCATAAAACACAACCGATATAACCCGCCCTCCCGGATCTCGTTGTACATCGGAAAAAGCCTGGACCTGTTCCAGATAAATATTGGAAAGCCCGGTGTTTTTTTTCAAAACCCTAATAGCGGCCGTTTCGAGTGATTCATGATCCCCACAAAACCCCCCCATCAACGACCATCCGCCAATGGATGGCTCTATAGGTCTCGGCATTAAAAGCAATTTAAGTTGATAGTCTTCGTATCCGAATATAACACAATCCACGGCCACATATTGCTGAGGACTACCTTTATATATATCATTGTTAATCATTGCTTTGTTAAAGTTTTCAAATTTTTTGGCAATTTCATTTTGCTAATGTAAAAAGTATTTTTTACTTTTAAAATATTATTTCAGCATAATTTTTCATTTTTTTTGCCACCAGGGCAAAATATCGATTGCCAATAAAATTAACTAAAATCTAACAAATCAACCATTTCGTATAATCAAATTTACAGGACATGAAAACACCATTTGTTTTATTTTTAACAGTTGCCACATTAGTAGTGGCCGGATGCCAGACACCCGAAACATCCCCTGTTACCCGGGAAAAATGGGGACAGCTGGAAGACGGCCGTGAGGTTGATCTCTATACACTGGTCAGCCATACCGGTCTTGAGGCAAAGATCACCAATTACGGGGGGATCATCACTTCTGTGAAAACCCCTGACAAGGAGGGTAACATGGACAATGTGGTATTAGGCTTTTCATCACTGGAGCCTTATATCGAAGAAGATGTACCTTATTTTGGAGCCATTGTGGGCCGTTACGGCAACAGAATTGCCGGCGGCGAGTTTGAGCTGAACGACAAAACCTATGAACTAGCCACCAACGATGGTCCCAATCATCTTCACGGGGGTGAAAAAGGTTTCGACCAGGCACTCTGGGATGCGGAAGTAATCGAAGACCCTGAAGCGCCGGGATTAAAACTATCTTATCTCAGTGAAGACGGTGAAGAAGGATATCCTGGCAACCTGGAGGTCACGGTGCTTTATACCCTGAAAGGAGACAGTCTTGAAATCGAATACACCGCTACCACTGACAAAGCCACACCTATCAATCTCACCAACCATGCCTATTATAACCTGGCAGGCGAAGGGGATATACTCGACCACATCCTGACCCTTGACGCGTCTCATTATACCCCCGTGGATACGACTCTTATTCCTACCGGCGATATTAAGTCAGTCGATGATACCCCCATGGATTTCACCGAACCACACCCGGTAGGCGAAAGGATCAAAGAAGTTCCCGGCGGATACGATCACAATTTTGTGCTTGCGCAGGAAAAAGCTGAAAAACCGCGTTTTGCAGCCAATCTGGAAGATCCGATAACCGGCCGAACAATGGATGTTTACACCGAAGAACCCGGCATTCAGTTCTATTCCGGCAACTTCCTGGACGGATCCTTGAAAACAGATGACCGCGTATATGGCAAACATGCCGGACTTTGCCTGGAAACCCAGCATTTCCCGGATTCACCCAATCAGCCTGATTTTCCTTCAACCATTCTGGAACCGGAAGATACCTACAATACCAAAACCATCATGGTCTTTGGCGTTAAGAAGTAATCAAAAAAGGGGATTCAGGATAAAAAGGCATAACCCGTTATTGTCTGTAGGATCTTTTTATAAACCCGGTACTGACGGCGAGCTTGTCAGGTGGAATAAGATCGTTGAGTATTTTAATTATCTCGACGCCTTGTCGGATAGAATTAAGGTTGTTGATTTGGGAAGATCTACAGAGGGTAACCCCATGATAGTAGCCTATATTTCTTCATCTGAGAACCTGGAACGCCTG
>JAWOCV010000244.1:0-15255 GCA_046483585.1 Marinilabilia sp. | reverse complement strand
CATGAAAGGTTCCGGATCCACTTTCCAATCCAGTCCGTCATGGCTTCGGGCCAGCCCGAGAATGCTCCGGCCGTTCATTTTGTGCGAACGGAACAGCATAATGTATTCATCGCCGAACTTTGTAACCCCGGCATTGTGAACCGTGGCCACCGGGTAGGGCACATCCTTCCTGGTCAGAATGGGATTGTGTTGATATCTTGTTATCATGGTTTTTTGTTTTGATTTAATCTCCCAATTATACATCTATTGCACTGACTCCTGGGATGTTCGCTTCCACTGTCATGGACGATCATAATACTCGCCCCGGGGCTGATCTTTTTATGACTTGTACAAATACGGAGCCCTCCCAGATTGTGGGGAAAGCCCTTCTCCTGCATTGATTATGGATGATCCATTCCTGTAAATAGAATTTTCTTAATTATTTTTTTATTCAAAAAACATCAATGCCGGAAAAAAGAACAGATAATTTTTTAGTTAATTAATTTTCTTATTTTTATTAAAACAAAAGACAGGCCAAAACGTTTAAACCCATCACCAAATTCGATAAACATAATTTAATAATAAAAGATTACATACCAGTTATTCGAAATGAAAAGATCTATTCCGGTAATAATCCCTAAATTTGTGAATGGAAAATAAAAGGGAAAACAAAAAGCCACAACTTTCTTCACAAGCATCATTGGTCCGGAACAAACATTGCTCACAAGATCAACAATTCTTACTACACAAAATGAAACTATCCGTTAAGCGCAAAGACACCGTCATCTATCCCGATAACAACAGGGTCATTGCAAGATTTTTTTTCAATGGCGAAAAACGGGGCGCCATGGTCATAGCCAACATTCTCAAAATACCAGAAGAAATGGTCATGGCCAGACTTGCCCAAATTCTCAGGGAATTTACACGGAGACACAGAAGCATCACAACGCTTTTTAAGAAACACTACAATAAAGTCAAACATGTGGTTGACGGGCTCAATGGCAAAACCACTTTGTCCGAAAACCGGAAACTTCTCATCGGGGCCTACTTTACCATGGAGTATGCCATTGAATCGGCGGCACTATTCAACCCCTCTATTGTGGAAGACCCCGATCAGAGCGGGTTAGAAGATGGCCAAACACGGATCATCATCAGCCTGAGAGGAACCGGTGAAGGCCATATATCATCCCTTGTATTCCGCCGGGCCATCATCGACCAGCACAACGAAATCATTTTACAGGAAGAAGGCAGCCAGATCGATGAAGCCGAATCGATCAAAAGCCATCTCTATGAAAAGCAGATATTCAAGAGCAAACTGGAAGAGATGGAAATCCAGGAGCAATTTTACAATCCCGTCTTATCAAAATTGCCTGAAAAATTCAATTACGACGAGGTAAGAGAAGTGGTCCAGAGATTGGATGATGAAGAAGAAAACCTTTCGATGGAATCCAATAAAGCCTTTCAGGAAATCCTTTGGTTGGCGGGCTCTTACACAGAAATACGGTTTTCCCTCGACACGGATTTGTCGGAAAGAGTAATATTCCCGCTTTCACGATTCGAAAAAAACGGCATTGAAGATGCCCGTTTTGTGAAATTTACCGAGGACGACGGAAGCGTAACTTATTATGCTACTTATACAGCCTACGATGGATACACTCTGCTTCCAAAACTGATCGTTACCAAAGATTTTTACAAATTTCGCATATTCCCCATTCACGGAAAATATGCCAAAGACAAGAATCTGGCCCTTTTCCCGCGACGCATCAATGGAAAATTCGCTATGATCGGGCGGATAGACGGCATCAATAACTACATTATGTTTTCCAACGATCTCAGCAAATGGAGTCAGGCACAGATCCTGCAGGAGCCCCTTTATTCCTGGGAACTCACACAGATCGGCAATGGCGGTTCTCCCCTGGAAACCGAACATGGATGGCTGCTGATCACCCATGGTGTGGGAGCCGTGAGAAAATACTCCCTGGGTGCCTGTCTGCTTGATCTGAACGACCCCACTAAGATCATCGGCAGGCTGGAAGAGCCCCTGCTTATTCCGTCGGAAAATGAACGGTCCGGATATGTTCCCAATGTCGTTTACTCCTGTGGATCTTATATCCACAACGGAGAACTCATCATTCCCTATGCCATAAGCGACTATGCATCATCATTCGCCACGGCCAACCTCGATGATCTTATTCGTGAGTTGAAATCATCATAACCATTGAGTGGATTTCACCCAATCCACGACAAACCGTGCATGATCAAAAGGAACGTCGGGCAGGAAGCCGTGTCCCAGATTCATAATAAAAGGGGGATGTTCCTGGTAAAACGGGATGTATTTTTCCAGTTCCTTCCCGATCTCAGCCTCTGAAGCATACAGCAGCCGCGGGTCAATATTGCCCTGAAGACCGACCTCAGGATGCACAAGTTTCCGGGCATGCCTCATAGGCATTTGCCAGTCGATGCTTACAAAATCTGCCACTTCGGGGGTAACCGAACGGATTCCGGATCCAAATCCTTTTGGGAAAAAGATAAATGGGGTGCCTGTTGCTTTCACAGCCCGGGATATTTTCTGAACAGCCGGCCAGAACAGCTCCATATACAATTCCACAGGAATGAGGCCTGCATGGGTATCAAACAATTGAAAAACATCCACCCCGTGTCTGATTTGATTTGTGGCATATTCCACCGACATATCGGCAATGGCATCGATCAATTTTCGGGCTTCACGTTTGTTCTGATACAAAAACTTCACCAGATCCGGGAACGATGGATTGGCCCCCGTGCCCTGATACATATAGCACAAAGTGGTCAGAGGAGCTCCACAAAAACCGATCAGTGGCGTACCGGCCGGCCGGTTACGGATAATGGCGTCAATGTTGTCATAAATGTATGAGAGCTTCCCCGGATCGGGCTTCAGACTCCGGCGGGGCTGTTCATATGAAAGAAGTGGTTCTTTAAAAACAGGCCCCCGGCCGGTAAAGGACATCTCCATGCCCAATGCCACAGGCACCACCAGTATATCCGAAAAAAGTATGGCCGCATCCACACCCAGATCGTAAACGGGCATAAGGGTGACCTCTGAAGCCAGTTCCGGGTTGCTCATCAGCTCATGAAACGTATATTGTTCCTTCAGCTTCTGATAATTTGGCAAAATCCGCCCGGCCTGCCTCATAAACCATACCGGCGGACGAGGGGTTGCTTTTCCTTCTAGTTTATCGATCAACAGGGTGCTGTTCATGTCATTTTCTTTTTTGGCGTGCCACGCGCCTGTCTGGATCATCGGTTAACGGCTTATTCGATAACCAACAATTGATAAAAGTTTATGAATCACCGGATGACATTTATCCTTACAAGGATGCGAGGGCCTTCGCCGACACCTCTATCACCCGGTCGATTTCATCCATGGTGTGAGCATCTGAAATAAACGTGCACTCAAATTGCGAAGGTGCCAGAAATATGCCGTTCTCCAGCAAATAACGAAAATACACAGCATATCTCCCGGTATCGGAATTGGCCGCATGTTTATAATTGAACACTTCACTTTCTTCAGTAAAAAACAGGGTCAACATGCTGCCGATCCTGTTGACAACACCTGAAACACCCGCTTCCTTCAGGTTTTTCTGCAATCCTTCTTCCAGTCGTGCCGCCTTGTTTTCAAGGCCGCGATAGATGCCCGGGTTGTTTTTAAGAATTTTCAGCATGGTACTACCGGCTGCCATGGCGAGGGGATTGCCCGATAAAGTACCGGCATGGTAAACGGGGCCGTCGGGGGCCAATTGGTCCATGATATCGGCTCTTCCGCCAAAAGCTCCGACAGGAAGTCCGCCACCGATCACTTTTCCCATAGTGGTAAGATCAGGTGTAACACCAAGATATTCCTGTGCACCACCGGCAGACAAACGGAAACCGGTCATCACCTCATCAAAAATAAGCAATGAACCAAATTTTTTAGTAAATTCCTGCAGACCCTCCAAAAAACCTGTTTGAGGAGGCACCACCCCCATATTGCCGGCAACGGGTTCGACGATCACTGCAGCAATCTCTTCCGGGTATTCTTCAAACAATTTTTCCACCGACGCCAGATCATTGAATTCTGCGATCAGGGTATCCGCTGCCGATGCCTTTGTCACACCGGGACTATCGGGTAATCCCAGGGTCATGGCACCCGAGCCGGCCTGGATCAGAAAACTATCGGAATGGCCATGAAAGCACCCGGCAAATTTGATCACCTTATCCCGGCCGGTAAATCCGCGGGCCAGACGAAGCGCACTCATGGTGGCCTCGGTACCCGAATTGACCATTCTTACCTTCTCAACAGATGGCACCATCTCGCTGATCAGTTCCCCCATCTCGTTTTCAGGCAATGTAGGCATGCCGAAACTGGTCCCTTTTCCGGCAGCCTCTTTTACGGCTCCCACAATCTCCTCATGGGCATGCCCGAGGATAAGGGGCCCCCATGAAGCAACGAAATCGATGTATTCATTGCCGTCGATATCCCAAACCCTGGAGCCTTTCCCTCTCTCAACAAAAATCGGATCGGTCCCGACGCTGTTAAAAGCCCGGACAGGTGAGTTCACACCTCCCGGCATTAAGCCGCGGGCGGTTTTAAATGCTTCTATACTCTTTGACGTGTTCATAATCAATATTTTTCGGGTTGCTGATTTTCAATAGTCCGTTAAACTTTTTCAATGCCTTGTAATTCAGTTGTTTAACTTTTTGAGGTTTTCTGTGTTAAATTACAGTATATCAGCATTATGCGATTTGTCTTAAATCTGATATCAAAAAGTCTAACGGTCTATTGTGATTTTATCAGTCAGTAAAATGATCTCAAACCGGAATGCAATGACGCAAATCTCTTCTTAAGTGTTTTTCAGATCATCACTCATGGTTTGTTTCGTTCAGGATAAATTCCTTTGCATGATAACTAATGATCACATCGGCCCCTGCCCTTTTGATGGAGGTCAGTATCTCCCTGATCATGCGTTTCTCATCTATCCAGCCCTTTTGTGCAGCAGCCTTGACCAGTGAAAATTCCCCGCTCACATTATAGGCAACTACCGGCACATTAAAGGATGTTTTCACACGGCGGATCACGTCAAGATAACTCAGGGCCGGCTTCACCATCACCATATCGGCCCCTTCGTTCAGGTCTTCCCCGATCTCCCGCAAAGCCTCATCCGAATTTGCCGGGTCCATTTGATAAGTCGCCCGGTCGCCAAACTGAGGGGCACTCCCTGCCGCATCGCGGAAAGGACCATAAAAAGCCGAGGCATATTTGGCCGAATAAGCCATGATGGGTGTATTCTCAAATCCTCTGTCGTCAAGAGCCTGCCGGATCGCTCCAACGCGGCCGTCCATCATATCGCTGGGTGCCACAATATCAGCACCGGCCTCGGCGAGAACCACCGATTGAGCCGCAAGCGTCTTGAGAGTCGTATCATTATCAACGTCGCCATCCACAATGGTACCGCAATGGCCATGCGTGGTATACTCACAGTTACAAACATCGGCCACGATCATGACCGCTGGCACCGCTTCTTTCAATGCTTTGATGGCCAGCGGCACAATAGCATCCTGGCTGCAGGCTATGCGACCGTCTTCGTCCTTCTTTTCAGGAATGCCGAACAACAAAATCTTGTCTATGCCGGTTTTGCTGTAAAGATCTTTCACTTCTTCCACCAACAGGTCCACCGAAAGCTGAGAATTGCCCGGCATAGACTCTATCGGATTTTTTACGCGCTGGCCGGTACAAACAAAGTAAGGCATGATCAGATCGTCGGTGTCGACCCACGTTTCCCGGACCATATTGCGAATGACCGGGGTTTTGCGTAGTCGTCTCAGTCGTGTAACGGGAAAACTCATATTTCTATTTTTTTCTTTTAAAAACCACATTTGCGTTTCACCATCAGCTGTTCAGATTCTCCAGGACAGTTTCCGCCAGTCCTTCATAAGTCTGGACCGGTGATGTTGCCACCGGCTCCATTCCCAGGGACCGGGCAGCGGCCGAAGTGGTGGCTCCGATGCTGACAATCCGCAAATCACCTGCAACTTCTTCCACCAACTGATGCAAGCGTTTTACAGCAGAGGGACTGCTCACCGCAATAAGGCCGTAATCATCATTTCTGATAAGCTCCGGAACATGCGGATCCACGTGCTGTGCAGCCCGGGTTTCGTAAACATTTACCCGGTCAATCCGATTGTCTGTCTCCAAAATATTCTGCAAGGTATCGGGGGCCAAATTTCCCAAAACCACCAAAACGTTTTGTCCCTTGCCAATCACCTTAACCAATTCCTCTGCAAACTCTGACCCCGATTTTCCACCACCTGTGAAAAAAGGCTCCAGATTTTCACTCTTCAGGGCTTTTGCAGTACTTTCACCAATAACGGCAATGCGGGGATTTCTAACAAGCCCCATCTGATGAAAAAAGGAGTGCACCCCGTTTTTGCTGGTAAAAACCAACCAATCATAACTTTCCACATCCCGGGGCATATCAAATGGCAGAAAACGGATCTCGATCACAGGCATTGAAATGACATCTATACCTGAGGCCTGCATCACAGAACGGAAGCGATCGTCCTGTCTATAGGGCCAGGTGCTGATCACTATATTTCCTAATCGGTCATCCGCTGATAATGTCATATTTCATTTTATCGTATCTGGTCCAGAATTTCCCGTCCACCACGGTCAAGAAGCGTTTGGGCAAGCCATTCGGCTCTATCGTCGGCTTCCCTGAGCGGGCATTCGATGGATTCACGCAAAAGCCGCCTGCCATCCACCGAAGCCACCAAACCTGTCATTCTGAGGGAAGCTTCCGACAGTTCGGAATAACAAGCTACAGGAACCTGACATCCCCCTTCTATGGTTCTCAGAAACACCCGTTCGGCCATGGTGGTATACCATGTTTTTTCGTCGTTGATCCCTTTCAAAAGCTCCTCCACCTCAGGATCGTTCTCACGAATTTCAACCGTCACAGCTCCCTGACTCACGGCAGGTAACATGATTTCAGGATCAAGAAACCCGGCAATCTCATCAGCCAGTCCAAGTCTGATAATCCCCGCTCCAGCCATCACCACTGCATCACAGTGCCCCTCTTTCATTTTACGCAACCGGGTATTGACATTGCCGCGGATATCAACCACCTCAAGACCGGGATTGTAATGTAACAATTGGGCCTGGCGACGAAGACTTGATGTTCCCACCCGGTCGCCCTTGTTTAAATCCTTCAACGCACGCCGGTCTCTCGATATTATCACATCCCGCACCTCACCCCTGGGCAAAACGCCGCCCAGGGTCAGTCCTTCCGGCAAAGTCGTTGGCAAATCCTTAAGGCTGTGTACTGCCATGTCGATACGACCTTCGGCCAAAGCCACCTCGATTTCCCGTGTGAAAAGTCCTTTATCACCGATCTTCGATAAGGCCACATCAAGCACAGCATCTCCCTTTGTTTTAATTTTTACAATATTGACAATAAGCCCGGGAAAAGTTTTCTGTAATGCCTCTTTCACTTTACGCGCCTGCCACATGGCAAGATCACTGCTGCGTGTTCCTATATTGATGGTATCTTTCGACATAAAATGCAATCAATCAAACAACTTGTCGATCATTTTGACAACTTCAATTCTTCGTCCATTATCGGTGGTGGCCTTGAGGTTTTTGACCAGTGTTTTGATCATCTTCTCCGAAAGGTGATGGCTGTAACGTTCCATAATTTCAAGTTCCTCAGCGGAGTGCGATGAACGAAAAGCATCCATGCCTTCGCCATGAATCCGGCGAACCGAAGACACAATATTCTGAATGGTCGGCGAAAGTTTCTGACCGATCATCCACTCTTCAAATTCGGAATTCTTTTCGGCAATAATCTCTTCGGCAGTATCGAAATAACTTTTCTTCTTTTCTTCGTTCTGGATTACCACTCTTTGCAAATCATCTATATTCAACAAGCGGACATGACTCAATTCTCCAACATCAGGATGAATATTACGGGGCACCCCAAGGTCAATCATCATAATCTTGTGATCCGAACCGGCAGCTTCAAACATGCCCGGATGAATAAGATGTTCCCCCGTAACTGAAGTGATCACGATCTCGGCTTTCTTTATGGCTGAGGCCAGTTCTTCATACGGGACGGTTTCGGCCTGATAACGATGGGCCAGTTCTTTCGCATTACCTGGCGTACGATTGGCAATGGAAATATGCTGACACCCCCTTTTGTGGAAATTTTTTACAACCAGTTCGCCGGTTTCTCCGGCCCCCACAAGGAGTATTTTTCGTTGTTCAAGATTGGCGAAATGTTCACGACATTTCTCAACGGCAGCATAACTCACCGAAAAGGCTCCCCGGCTGATGCCGGTGCGTGTGCGCACCTGTTTCCCAACCTCAAGAGCCTTGGTAAAGAGGCGATTCAGAATTTTGCCCGTAAAAGAATTATTGCTTGCCAGGTGAAAGGCTTCCTTGATCTGTGAAACAATCTGGTATTCTCCTGTCACCATCGATTCAAGACCCGATATGAGTCTGAAAAGATGGTTCACAGCACCGCTTTCAAAAAGGTGATAAAAATGTTTTTTGGAAGAAATATCATAAGGTCCGAAATCGTGCAGGCACTGATCAATATGCTTGACAGCACCTTTGAGACACTTAGAGGCAGTTGTAAAATAAAGTTCTGTGCGATTACAGGTTGAGATGACCACGATCTCTTCGACCTGATCACCGGAAAGAATACACTCTGACAAACGGATGACATCTGTACTGTCAAAAGCATAACATTCCCGTACTTCTAGTGGGGCGGATTTATGACTTAAACCGATTACTCCAATCATGTTGACTGTCGGTGATGAGTGTTTGATAAATAAAAATTTAATCCGGGCCGGCTACTTAAGGCCCCCTTTCAGGAAAAAAACGCAACAGGTGGTGACAGTCCGGAAAATCTGAACCCAAACAAAGGGGGCCGGATCAGCCGCTCGCCGGAAAATCCGGCACAAATGGCTAAACCTGAGGCCTCCTCCGGTTCCGATCGAAGCAATAAATATTTTGCTTTATCCTTTTTATCGCAGGGTTTTGTCTGACAAGAACGCCGGTTCTCAAATGAATAAAAGTAAGTGGCTGAAGACACCCCGTTTGTAGAAGGTTCGCTGTAAACAACATGTCCGGAAGCACTCAGTTCACCGGACTCAGTAACATCATCCATCGAACGACCGGTTGCCTTGAATGAAAAAACAAGTACAACCCCCGCCACAAAGAGATAAGGTAACAAAGAGCCGGAAATGCCAATAAAAAACATACCTGTGATTTAAGGTTTTAGTTTGCCAGAACAAATATAATAAAATAGAATTGTTAAGAAAATTCAACAGGTACGAGATTACTTCTTTTGTAACAAATTGATGTTTTCCCCTTCAGAAAAGGATCAGATGACAATGCCGGCCACTTCTTCGGGTTTTACAGACTGTTGCTCCCCGGTTTCCATATTTTTAAGGGTAATGGTACCCGTTTTCATTTCTTCCTCGCCAACCAACCCCACATAAGCAATATTTTTCCGGTTGGCATAGTTCATCTGCTTTTTCATCTTGGCACTGTCGGGATAAACTTCCACTTTAAGCCCATCCTTACGCAGCCGGGTTGCGAGTTTCAGACATTGAGTAGCTTCCACCGTTCCGAAATTCACGAACATCAGTTGCGTCGTGGTCGTCACTTCGGGGGGATATAGCTCCAGCTGATTCATGACATCAAATATGCGATCGGCCCCAAAGGATATACCAACCCCGGAAACGTTTTTCAGCCCGAAAACACCGGTCAGGTCGTCATAACGCCCGCCTCCTGTGATGCTACCGATTTCCACGTCAAGAGCTTTCACTTCAAATATGGCACCGGTATAATAATTGAGGCCGCGAGCCAGGGTGAGATCCAACTCAACGGATGTTGACAAATCCACATGACTGATTACCGACAACATCTCCCGGATTTCTTCTACACCTTTAGTGCCGGTTTCGGATGAAACAAGGATCTTTTCCAGGCTGTTCAGTTTTTCAAGATTTGTCCCGCTAAGGGAAAGGATGGGCTGCAATTTCTCAATAGCCTCTTCTGACAATCCTTTCTCCGAAAGTTCGGCATTGACTTTCTCAAGACCGATTTTCTCCAGTTTGTCTATGGCCACAGTAATATCGGTCATTCTGGAGGCTTCCCCTATGATCTCGGCAATTCCGGCCAGAACTTTCCGGTTGTTGAGCTTCACAACAATGCGAATGCCCAGAAGGCGGAACACCTCATCCACGATCTGAACCAGCTCCACCTCATTGAGCAGACTGTCGCTGCCCACCACATCCACATCACACTGAAAAAACTCACGATAACGGCCTTTCTGAGGACGATCGGCCCGCCAGACCGGCTGGATCTGGTAGCGTTTAAATGGGAAGGTTAGTTCTCCCTGGTGCTGGACCACAAACCGGGCAAAAGGAACAGTAAGATCGTAACGAAGCCCCTTTTCACTTATTTCTCCCATCACACGACTCGAATCTTTCCGCGCCAGGAGGTCTTCATCTACTTTGCTCAGAAAATCTCCTGAGTTTAAAACTTTAAAGAGGAGCTTATCCCCTTCCTCCCCGTACTTTCCAAGTAAGGTATTGAGGTTTTCCATGGCTGGTGTTTCAACAGGCATGTAGCCATATTTCTGAAACACCTCTTTGATGGTATCGAAAATATAGTTGCGCCGCACCATTTCGGCCGGCGAAAAATCTCTCGTCCCCCTGGGAATGGATGGTTTCTGGGCCATTGTCTTTCTTTTTTCACAAATTTGGCTGCAAAGTTAGGAATTATTCCGTTAGTGACGAATGATTATGATGAAGCCCCTGCATAATCAACCTTACATCCAATCCAAAATACAGGACCTTCATAAAACCCAGACAATCATGAGCGCTTTTTTTTCTTCCCCAGTAAACTTTTAATTTTATCGACTGTAATCGCATGCCGGGAAGTCCCTGTATCACCCAGAAGAAAAGCATAAGGCTTCATCGATTCAATATGTGACAACACAATTCGGACAATCGCCAGGAAAGGCACGATCAGAAGCATTCCCGGAATTCCCCAGACAATACTGGCTGCCACCAAACCTGTAATAATAAAAAAAGGATTCACCCGGACATTGCCACCCACAATATTAGGTGTCAGAACATTGTTTTCAAGAAATTGAACGATCACAAAAAGAAAGACTACCCGTAGTGCCATTGCCGGGTCGTTCTCGATGAGCAATGCAAACAACAAAGGAACAGCCCCGCCAAGCAACGTTCCAAAATATGGAATAAAATTAAAAATTGCCGCTATGATCCCAAGAGCAACCGGATATCGGAGCCCTATAATCCACAACCCCATTGAATTCAAAATACAAAGCACAAAAACCACTGCCAGAACACCAGCAATGTAACGGACAAAAACCCTGGAAATTTGCCTGAGAATAATCGTCAATTCAGGTCTGTGCTTCCGTCCGACAATCATCATCAGAAAATAAGCAAACTTGGTACGATAGTAAAGAAACAAAAAGACATAAACAGGCAAAAGACCAAGACTTACGAGGGTACTGGTTGTGGCATTAAAGATGTCCTGAAGGTATTCACCCCCTGATGCCAAAAGATTATTGGCTTGCTCCCGCAAAAACTGGCGGGTTTCCTGCCGGTCAAAACCAAAGTGCTCACTAAATTCTGAAAGTGAATCGGCCAAATGCCCCAAGCCCGCACGCGCCAGGTGGGGAAAATCACCCATAACAGGCGTGATATTGCTGTAAGCAAACAACACCAGACTAAAAAGAACCCCAAGTCCGCCAATAATGGCTATAAAATTGGCCAAAATACGTGGTACCCGTCGCTTCTCAAGCCAATTGACAACAGGAAATAGCAAATACGACAAAAGAAATCCGAAAGCGATGGGATAAAGAAAATCCCGAACGGCAATAAGTGCATAAACAAATAACACAAGACCCAGCAGCATATAACTGAGCCTTTGCATGAAGAAATATCTTTTTTCGGAGTGCTGCTGGCCGGAATTGGTTGTCATTGTAAAATGGTTTTCTTCAGGTTTATCTTAACCCCGACTTAGATGAATTAGATGAAATTAAACTAATAAAAAAGTTTCTTCTTAATCTTAGCCGCTGTCGGCGACAGGAGGCTGTCTAAAAAGCATTCTTTTAAGGTGAATGAGTTCAATCCCTGCAACGCAAGTCTTGAATTTCAAAGGTCTACATAGCGGGCACTTAATATATCACAGAGAAAAAGAGACTTCTTAGACACCCTTAGGCTAAAGTATGGAACGAAGTTAAGGAAACTCTTTCATGTTTGAAACAATAAAAAAGGGGCCAGAATTATTTTCCGCTCACACCCACTCTCTTCTATTCTGCTATATCCATCAATTATTGCAAAGACCAGGAAACATGGAAAAACTGAAGATCGCCGGAAAGTCCGGCAAAGCACATTCCGGAACAGTGGCTCCCCAAAATTAGGAAAAGCCTTTCCACATAATAGGGAAAAGCTTTTCCGGACAGCATAAGCATTATCTACGTACTTTATGGGTAAGAAGTATCCGTCTATAAATTAAGCAATGTTTGTTTCTGTTCATGTATCTGTTCAGAAAGTACCAGTTGCTAGGCTTGCGAAGCCAATGGTACTTTATGGACAGACACTAAGTAGCCCCAAAGTCTTTGGGCAAGTAGCCCCAAAGTGTTTGGGTAAGTAGCCCCGGAGTCTTTGGGTAAACAAGCCCGTGGTACCCGGGCAAGAAGGCCCATATTGTTTGAAATAGCGATATCAAATTAACCTGAAGGAGTGGCTCGCCATCATAAAATAAATTCTTTCCGGTCACCTTCACCCAGATCATAAACCTTATCGATAAATCCGATCTGAATTTGCGGGGAACGTCCCATTTCAAAAGACACCTCCACCTTCCTTTGTGTGAAATGTAACCAGATCCAATGGCCGCGGTAACGTATACGCATATTGAATCCCTTTATCTCACGGGGTAACTGAGGATTTAGCCACAAGATACCACCACGTATTTCAAGTCCCGTATAGCAACGCTGGATCATATCCACGGTCCCGGCCATGGCCCCAAGGTGAAGACCTTCAGAGGTCGTACCGCCCTGGATGTCTTCAAAATCACTTCGAAGCGATTCTTTAAACACATGATATGACTCTTCACGATCGGTACGGGAGAAAACCCATGAGAAGACAAGCCGGCTGAGTGTGGAACCATGGGTACTCCGATCCAGATAATATTTCACGGTTTCGGGAATAACATTGCGGTCGAAACCATACCCCATACAACGGAACAGTGCTTCGAGCTCTTCGGCCGACAACAGGTAAAAGAGCATCAAAACATCGGCTTGTTTGCTCACCTTGTAACGGTTGGGAGAGTCACCTTCAGCTTTGAGAATACGGTCGAGCCGTTGAATATCGCCATATTTCTCACGGTATTTTTCAAAATCGATCTCTTCAAGGTCACCGTATCCTTCAAACTGGCTGATTATGCCATTTTCCAGAAAAGGAATGAACATCTTTTTACCGATGTTTTCCCAGCGGACCACCTCTTCATCATCAATCCCGATGTCCGTGAACAACTCCTTCTTTCGGGTCTCTGAAAGGAGATCTAAAAAATCAAGAGCCGTTCGCATTAACCAGACCACCATCACATTGGTATAGGCGTTATTATCGAGACCCGGCTCCTTTGTATCCGGATATTGGGTATGAAATTCATCGGGACCTACAACTCCCCTGATTTCGTATTTTTGACGGTCGGGATTGTAAGTGGCCAGACTTGACCAGAAGCGGGCGATCTCAAAGATCATTTCGGCACCATAAGCCTGCAGAAATTCAATATCGCGGGTAGCTTCGTAATATTGATAAATGTTATAGGCGATGGCCAGTCCCACATGTCGCTGCAGATAAGTGTTGTCAGGATCCCATTTGCCCGACTGGGGATTAAGGTGGACGACCTGACTCTCTTCGCGGCCGTTGCTTCCGCTCTGCCAGGGATACATGGCACCTTTAAGACCCGCTTTCCGGGCAGCACGGCGGGCAGCAGGCAACCTGTGGTAACGATACATCAGAAGTGAACGGGCCAATTCGGGAAGCTGATAATTTAAAAAAGGAAAGACGAAAAGTTCGTCCCAGAAGATGTGGCCCCGATAAGCTTCGCCATGCCAACCACGGGCGGGAATTCCCACATCGTAGCCAATGGTATTGATGGAGGCCGTTTGCAAAATATGGAAAATATGCAACCTCAGAATCATCTGGGTATTATCGCCATCTTTAAGATCTATGTCGCAGCGATACCATAACTCTGACCATGCGTGGGCATGCGACCTGAGCAACTCGTCAAAATTACCGGTATCGGAAAGGGCATTTTTTGCCTCAAGCACCGGTTCAGTAATGGCTCTGTCACGCGAAGTGAAGATTGAAACAACCTTTTCAATCCGAATGCTCTTCTTCTTTTTACAATCAATATCAATAAGATGGGCTGCATACCCCACCTTTTTGAAAAACCGGCATTCTTTCGATATCTCATGACCGGTGGCATCAAAAACCCGTGTGCGGGCTGCCTGGACCATACGGATCTTCGATTGATTGGACTGCACACGCAAATAAATTGTTTCCTCATCAAACTGCCCCGTCTCAAGTGGTTGAAGATGATTTCCTGTCAACGCGCGGTAACGTGGTACGCCATTGTTGATGACCGTTCCGTCCAATGCCGAACGAACCTGTATTTTCCCCGACCAGTTCATGGGTGTGAGGGTCCACTCGATCCCGGCAAAATGCGGATTGTTCATATTTACAAACCGCCTGGTGGTCAAGGTGGTCTCTCTTTTTTCATCATCCCGGAACTTGAGTTCCCGTTTCAATACTCCGCGGTAAAGGTCGAGTTCCTGACGAAAAAACAAAATCTCAACATCATCAAGTGTGAACCATTTTCCGTTCTCCTGCCGGAATGTAAGGCAAAGCCAGTTGGGCCAGTTCACAAGGTCTTCATTTTCTATGATCCGGCCCGATACTTCCGACCTGGCACGATTGTATCCGCCTGCCAGATAGGTGCCGGGATAATGACATCCCCCTGCATCACTCTCTTCTGTTGCCGCACGAGTCACTATATAACCGTTACCCAGGGCAAAAAGCGCCTCTCTCAGAGGCTCGTGGTCAGGCACATAATCCTTGTAAATGATTCTCCAAAGATCGTCTTTGTCTTTCTTCATATTCATCAGTATAAAATTTATCTAAGTTATTGGTCTGATGGAACTCGCATGATTG
>JAWOCV010000163.1:0-3631 GCA_046483585.1 Marinilabilia sp. | reverse complement strand
CGGATATCATCATCATGAAGGTACATCCCATGAAGTACGCCATGTCTATTTTTTCACCGCTTTCTATCAACGCGTTGAACATTGATTTTACCTTTCCTTTCTCCCCTCTACTTCCATCCGATGTTGTAATGATAAATCTATCTGAATAATTCTTCAACCGTTCTTCATTGTAGAGTAAATACTCGCTCCTTGCCTCAATAGCTGTAATCGTACGGTTACCTGCCTCTTTCATTGCTTTTAAAATAGGGTATATATGAATCCCTGCTGGAGGCTTACAACAACGACTGGGCGGAGGCATTTTATGTGATCCTGGCCAGAAATTTCGGATTCGGACTGAATGGAGAACCTTTTGAGCGCCTTGCACGGCAGACATCCTGGAAAATTGTTGGGCGCAATGCTGATTCACAACTCAAACTTGAGGCCCTTTTCCTCGGTCAGGGCGGTTTCCTTGAAGGACTGGTCTTCGATGACGACCATATCAACCATCTTGCGAGAGAGTACACTGTATTAAGAAAAAAATACAATTTGGAGCCTCTGCCTCAGCATCTCTGGAAATTTCTGCGGCTGCGGCCGGGGAACTTTCCAACCATCAGACTTGTGCAATTGGCTGCCCTTTTTGCCCGGAGGTCCTCCTTGTTCGATGTCCTGCTTCAGTGTGAGGAACTCTCCCAGGCCCGTGAATTATTTCAGTCTGAACCATTGCCTTATTGGGACCATCATTACCGGCCCGGCGTTAAAGGAGGAAAGAAGTCCAAAAAACTTGGCAGACAGGCCATTGATCTTATCATTATTAATACGGTGATTCCGCTGTTTTTTGCTTATGGCAAATTAAGAGGACAGCCAAAACTCGAGGATCGTGCCATAGAATGGCTGGGCGGGATGCCTCCGGAAACCAACCGGATTGTAAAGAAGTGGAGTCAGATTGATGACCGGTTTAAAGCTTGCACGGCAGCTGACAGTCAGGGGCTGGTTTTTCTGAAACGACATTATTGTGATCATCATAAATGTCTTAGGTGCCGTATAGGTCATAAAATTGTTGTCCGGGAAAACAAGAAATGAGATTATGTGGCTATATTTGCTCCGCTTGCAGTTTACTTCGGGAGATACCCTTTTTATCTGTAAATTAATTGGTTGATTTTTTTGTGGACTGATATGTGGAATATTGCGGGCAAAATGGTTCACTTTTTGATGTAAAAAAACTAAAATTGTTCTTTCTAAGTTTTAAAATTGTTCTTCTCTAAAATTAAAGTTATGAAATTGAATTATTTACTAGTAACAGCCCTCAGTATTTTCCTGATTGCCGGGATTTCAGGATGTAAGTCAAAAGAAAAAGCCTCAGCAGAAAGTGAAATTGGTGAGGTTCTGGAAGAGTTGCCCTGTGAAGACGAGGGTCGTTCCGATAAGAACTTCTTTCGGGCCAGTGCCATGTCGACCAGCTCAGATCTGAGCCTTTCCAAAGAAAAGGCCCTGCTTCTTGCCAAACAGCGTTTGGTGACACTGATCAATTCCAACACCAAATCGGTAACCGATCGATATGTTAATGAACGTGAATTCGGGGATGCCTCTGAATTTGAGCAAAAATTCGAGAACATGACCCGTGAAGTGGCCGATGAAACTGTGAATAACGTAGTGGTGAAGTGCGAAAAAGCCAGCGTCATGGATAATGGGAAATATCACGGATTTGTGGCCATTGAAGTGCATCGCGACGATGTGTTCAACAATATGGAACAACGCATCAATAACGATGAAAAACTTCAGCTGGATTACGACAAACAAAAGTTTCAGGAAATTTTTGAAGAAGAGATGGAAGAGCTTTCCGAAGATAGGGGTTATTAATTTGCAGGACAGGTGATTGATGACGACCAAATTTTATTTTGGGAAATGAAAAATTAATCCATATCTTTGCCCATTCAATTGTAAACCATATATTCATAAGGTCGTATGCATCTGACAAAAGAAGAAAAACAAAACATTTTTGCGAAGCACGGGAAGTCGAATACTGACACTGGTTCACCTGAAAGCCAGATAGCATTATTTACCAACCGTATCGCACATTTGACCGAACACCTGAAGACACATAAGAAGGACTTCAGTACCGAGTATGCTCTGAAAAAGATGGTGGGTAAACGACGTCGTTTACTTGATTATCTAAAGCACAAGGATATTGAGAAATATCGTGATTTGCTTAAAGAGCTTAACATCCGTAAGTAGGTCACGGAAAAATAACCAGGGAGAGGCAATTCTTGAAGAGAGTTGCCTCTCGGTTTTTTAGCCCGTTGTCATAATTCAGAGAAGCCCCTCTCCGGGTTTAAAAAAATATTGTTTTTGCTGACCGGGAATGCCAGATATTATCTATCTTTGGGGCTGACTAAGAGATTGTAAGAAAAATAGAGATTTATTTATGATTAAGCCGATTGAAAAAAGTATCGACCTTGGAGATGGACGGTCGATTGTAATTGAAACTGGAAAGTTGGCCAAGCAGGCCGACGGATCGGTTGTTGTGCGTATGGGCAACACGTATTTGCTCGCCACAGTGGTTTCGGCCAAAGAGGCAAAACCCGATGTTGATTTCATGCCGTTATCTGTAGATTACAAAGAAAAGTTTTCAGCTGTAGGACGGTTTCCCGGAGGTTTTCTCAAAAGAGAAGGTCGTCCTTCCGATTTTGAGATACTCGTATCCCGTTTGGTGGACCGGGCATTGCGTCCATTGTTCCCTGAAGATTATCATGCCGATACATTTGTAACGGTAAATCTTATTTCTGCCGACAGTGAAAGTGCTCCGGATGCATTGGCCGGTCTGGCCGCCTCTGCTGCATTGGCTGTTTCTGATGTGCCATTTGGAGGGCCCATTTCGGAAGTGCGTGTTGGCCGAATCAACGGAGAATTGAAGATCAATCCTTCCGCTTCCGAGATCAAGGAAGCCGACATGGATATAATTGTTGCTGCCTCAAAGGACAACATCCTGATGGTAGAGGGTGAAATGAATGAAGTTTCTGAAGCTGAGCTTCTGGAAGCTATGAAGTTTGCCCATGAAGCCATCAAAGTGCAGTGTGACGCCCAGCTGGAGCTGGCTGAAATGGTCGGGAAAAAGGAGAAAAGAGAATACTCGCATGAAGAGAATGACGAAGAGCTTCGTCAGAAAGTTTGGGATGCCACCTACGAAAAAGCCCTTGGAGTAGCCCGTTCGGCCAATCCCAACAAGCAGGAACGGATGGAAGCTTTCGATAAGATTGCTGAAGAATTCATCGAAACCAACTACAATACAGAAGAGGATGAAATTCCTGAAAAGCTGATAAACCGCTATTTCCATGATGTGGAAAAAGAAGCAGTACGGCGGGTAATGCTTGATGAAAATATTCGTCTTGACGGACGCGCGATGGATGAGATCCGCCCCATCTGGTGTGAGATCGATTCTCTGCCTGGCCCGCACGGATCGGCCGTTTTCACCCGGGGTGAAACCCAGTCACTAACCACCGTGACGCTGGGTTCCAAACTTGATGAAAAGATCGTTGATGATGTTTTGGTCAAAGGCAGGGACCGGTTTCTGCTGCATTACAATTTCCCGCCTTTCTCAACCAATGACGCCAAACCTTACCGGGGTGTTGGCCGTCGGGAAGTCGGGCACGGAAAC
>JAWOCV010000061.1:0-25391 GCA_046483585.1 Marinilabilia sp. | reverse complement strand
TCACAGAACGAAAGGTGGTTTTTTTTGGGATTGGAGGCAACCATTCGGTAAACTTTACGTCTGCATTATAGTGTATTTTGGAAAGAATACACCCCATTTTATCCGGAAACATTGTTTGATATTGCCTAAAATCGATCTGACCTATGAATGATAGAAAGTTCTCTTTTGATTTGCCTGAACGTTTTTTGATGGTTCAGGTTGTTATAGTGGGTTTGCTTTTGATGATGGTGGTACTGTAAAGTTCTTCCAAACCACGAGATTATCAGCGGACTTCAGCTGGATCTTAACCTTATGCAGATTATTAAAATACGTTTTTTACCCCGTTGAAATTTGTCCGGAATTCCGATGGTGTGCAGTTTTGTTTTCTCTTGAATGTGCGGTTGAAATTGGAAATATTATTAAATCCACACTCATAACAAATTTCCGAGACACTCTTGTTGGTTTCGATTAACATTCGGGTGGCGTAACCAAGCCGTATTTCATTCAAAAAGTCTACGAATGATTTGCCTGTCCGTTGTTTTATAAACCGGCTGAAAGATACCACTGACATATTGAGCAGGTTCGCTGCATCCTCAAGCATGATCCGTTTGCTGTAATTCTCCCGTACAAAATTGTAAATCTTTTCGATCCGTTCGCTGTTAAAGAAATCGTTGTTTTTCTGAAAAGAAATGTTGGTCAAAAGTCTTTGTCCCCGTGAAATGGCCAGGTCATATAAGAGTGACTGAAACTCCATGTATGAATCAAATCCCCTTTTTTTACTCATCTGTTTGAGCCTTTCCGCAGCCATCTGTGTAGCATGTTCAGAAAACAAGATCCCTCGGCCGGCGTTCTGGAACAATTCCCTTATCGGTTTCAGAATATTTTTCTGAAGCAATTGTCCCTCAAACAGATCCCTTGGGAATTGTATGGTGATCTCATGCAGAGGCTCCTCACCCGTGTTGAGATGGTTTTCCCAGCCATGATAAAGATTGGGGCCGACCATTACCAGTTCCTGCGGTCCGATCTCTCCCATATGATCGCCCACCACACGACGTGCTCCCTGCGCATTGGATATAAAGTTGATTTCATATTCGGGATGAAAATGAATGGGAAATGTGAAACGGTGTCGTTGCCGGTCAAAGACCAGGAAACAATCGTCTTCCTGCAGGGGTGTGATCTCTCTGTGAACCTGGTTGCGCATGATAAAACATGTTAGTATTTAAATACGTAAGTATTACAAAAATATGTAATATGAAAAGATAGTACAAATATATTGGCCCAGCCTCTGGTCTTTTTCTTTGTCAGTGGAAACCGGAATATGTGTAATGACAAGAAAAAAGAGTCCTAACAGGCAGGTGTTTTATTAACTCCGGTGATGCAACAAAAATATGCATAATCTCAAACTCTACACCATTAGCCTAAGGTTCCTTTCGAAGGAGACAACTGGCTTTCAACTTTTCTGTTGGGACTTTCCCGGAAAAAATTTTCCAATGTCCTGAAAGTCGCTTTTCCCGGATGTTTTCAAATTAATTGGAAAATTTTATAAAAATTAGTATGCTGTTCTGGTGTGGTTCTTAAAAAATGTCTTTATATTAGCATTTCCATTTAGCTTGTAGTTGAATTTATGGGGTAGTACCATCGAGGATAAAATAGTATTATCAAAGGATTATATTTAAATTATTAGTTTCTGGATTGAAAAATTTGGATGAGAAAAAGGCATAAAGCACATAAAAACAGATTGGTGGAGAGAAAAACTTGAGAGAATCCGGTTGATTATCTAAGGGTTCTTATTTCGGGTGTTCAGGATAATGAACATTAAACTGCATTGAAAAAGTATAAAAACAACTATGAGAAGGTTAAAAAGAGATAAGAAAGAAGTATGATATTAGAAACACAGAAAATGTACAGAAAACACCAAATGTTTTGATTCTGATAAAGGTCTGTAAATAAGTGGAAAAGTTGGGTTTTGGTGTTTGAGGCAAGTACAAGATTTTATTTTTTTGGAGATGTTTTTTGTGAGTGATAACTTTGAAATAACTTTTAAAATCAAAAAATGTGTAAAAAACCTGTTTATTTGTAAATTTTAAATTTAAACTCTATGGCTATGAAAAAAAGAGTGTATCTTTTGTTAATTGGGCTGTGTCTGAGTATCGTTACCTATGCCCAGGTGCAGGTGACGGGACAAGTAACAGACACACAGGATGAACCTGTTCCGGGTGTGACCGTGTTGGAACAGGGGACTCAAAACGGAGTGATTACCGATATGGATGGTAATTACTCAATTGAGGTTGAAGGATCTGAGTCTGTTTTGGAATTTAGCTTCGTGGGGATGCAGACCCAGGAAGTTACAGTTGAAGACCAGACCCAGATTGATGTTGTCATGCAGGAGTCTACGCATGACCTCGATGAAGTTGTGGTTGTTGGTTATGGTGAAAGAAGGAAAAAACTTACCACTGGTGCTAACCTGAATGTGAGTGGTGATAATCTTTCGGTCCAGAACACCAGTAACGCAATGGAAGCTATTCAAAGTGAAGCCCCCGGTGTTAACATCACCCAGAGTTCCGGTCAGCCGGGCGAAGGATTTAAAGTGAATATCCGTGGTCTCGGGACAGTTGGAGATTCATCTCCTCTCTATGTGATTGATGGTGTTCCCGGAGGTAATATTAACAACCTCAACCCATCCGACATTGAATCTATTGACGTGCTTAAAGATGCGGCATCCGCTTCCATTTATGGTGCACGTGCTGCAAATGGTGTGATCCTGGTAACAACCAAGCAAGGGAAAGAAGGCGAGATGGATGTGACCTATGATGGTTACTACGGTGTTCAGGAGATCGAGAATATGGAAGAACCGTTGAATGCCCAGCAGTTCATGGATATTTACAACGAGGAAAGGACTGTTTCCGGTAAAGATCCGGTTGATTTTGAAAGCGCTATCCCCGGATTGTATCAAAGAATTCAGAGTGGAGAATGGGATGGGACGAACTGGTTGGATGAAACTTATAATAAAAGTGCCCCAACGCAGAACCATGCCATCAACATTTCCGGAGGTTCCGAATTTTCTACTTTCTCGATGGGGTTCTCCTATTCTTCCCAGGAAGGTGTTTTGGGTAAGCCTGTTGAACCCAATAGTGATAAGTATACCGCCCGCCTGAATAGTGATCATGTGATCTATGAGAACAACGGATTGGATGTGATCAAGATTGGAGAAACTTTCAATTACAGCTTCCGCGAAAGATCCGGTATTGCCATTGGTGGTATGTATTACAATGATGTTCGCAATATGCTGGTAGGAAACCCGTTGGTTCCGGTGTACGATGACGAAGGGGAGTATTATGACAATGATGATTTGAAGGAGTCGGGATTGGCAGATGTGTCTTCCAGACTGTATAATCCCATTGCTCAGATGCACTATGACAGGGGTATGAATACAACCAAAGAGTTCAACATCAACAGCAATGCCTTTCTTGAAATTCAACCTGTGCTGGATTTGGTTTTCCGCAGTAGCTTTGGATACAGAATGAATGGCAACAGCTATCGTAGTTATTCACCTGAGTATGACCTTGCTGGTGACGTATCTCTTAGTCCCGGCCGAATCACTCAATCTTCCGGGAATGGTTATAGCTGGACTTTTGAGAATACTTTAAGTTATCAATTTGAAAGTGGACTTAGTTCATTTGATGTTCTTGCCGGACAATCTGTTGAAAAATGGGGAATCGGGGAGAATATGTCAACAACCAATGCAAATCCCACTTTTATCGGATATGATTATGCTTACATCGACAATACCGATGGCTTAACTTCAGGAGTCACAAATTTAGAGGGTGCCCCGAATGATCGTGGATCCCTGGCTTCCGTCTTTGGGAGGGTGAATTATGACTTTGATGAAAAATATTTGCTGACCCTTGTAATGAGAGCAGATGGATCATCCAACTTTGCCGAAGGCAATCGTTGGGGCTATTTCCCCTCTGTCTCTGCTGGTTGGGTGGTTTCCGAAGAGACCTTTATGGACGAATCCAATGTTTTTGATTTCCTGAAGCTCAGAGCAAGTTGGGGACAAAACGGAAACTCAAATATTGATGCTTATCATTACCTGAGTCTTATTGGGTTTGACAGTGAAAACAACTATACATTTGGATCTGATAAAAATCAGCAGCAGTTGGGTGGTTATCCTGAGATTCTTCCCAATCCGGATGTTACATGGGAAACTTCAGAGCAGCTGGACCTTGGTTTTGATGCCTATATTCTGGACTCACGTCTGCAGCTGGCTTTCGATTATTACGAGAAAGCAACTGTTGACTGGTTGGTTGAGGCTCCCGTTCTAGATTCAGACGGGCCAAATCCCCCCTATGTAAACGAAGGTGATGTTGAGAATAATGGTTTTGAGTTGTCCCTCCGCTGGAATGATTCTTTTGCAGACGACTTTAATTATGGTGTCCACTTCAATATTACCCAAAATGACAATGAAGTGACCAAGCTTGGTAATGCCAGGGGTGTGATTGAAAGCGATGCCAATATTATTTCTCAGGGAACTGATCCGGTCTATCGAGCTGAAGTAGGATATCCCATTGGATATTTCTATGGATACAAAACAGAAGGTATTTTCCAGAACCAACAGGAAATTGATAATTGGGAAAATGGTTTCCTTCAGGATGATCCTCAGCCTGGTGATGTCATATTTGCCGATACGAATGGTGATGGTGAAATATCATCCGACGATAAAACGATGATTGGGAATCCTCATCCGGACACAAGAATTGGATTTGGCGTTAGTTTTGACTACAAAGGCTTTGACTTCTCTGTTTCAGGCAAGGGTGCATTCGGACACGAGATTCTGAAATCGTACCGCTCATTTGCCGACAATGAGTATCATAACTATACCACAGATATTTTTGATAAACGCTGGCATGGTGAAGGTACTTCCAATTCGTTCCCGCGTTTGACAGCCGGTAATAGTACCAACAGGATTAATGTTTCGGATATTTATATTGAAGAAGGTGATTTTGTGAAAATACAGAATGTGAATCTGGGATACGATTTTAAACAAATAATGCCCGATATGCCTTTAGGTCAGGCCCGTTTGTATGTGGCTGCGCGCAATTTAATGACCTTTACCGATTATCCCGGAATGGATCCTGAAGTTGGTTATGGTGATGAACAGGGCTGGGTTTCTGGAATTGATCTCGGTTTTTACCCTGCGCCGCGTACCTATATGATGGGCGTTAATTTGAAATTTTAAAAACCATTAATCTACGATTATTATGAAAAGAATAGGATATATTATACTTGCTGCTGTATTGTTGATGGGGTGTGAGGACTTTTTAGATCAGGAACCTCTCACCCAGAAAACTTCAGCAAATTTTCCTCAAACGGAAGATGATGCCAAGCAAATGATGGCTGGTATTTATACCACCATGAATAATTCACAAAGGTTTGTAGACAAAAGTTACTTCTTTATTAACGAAGTGGCCAGTGATGACAAATTAGGGGGCGGAGGTGTGAATGACCTTAATGCCCAGGCTATTGAGAATTTCATGTATGACGAACCCGAAATGCTTGATCACGCATGGTCAATGAAATATGAGGGGATTCACAGGGCCAATTATGCTATTGAAAATCTGGAAGCCATGGGTGATGACATCCTTAGTCAGGAGAAGAAAGATCAATATAAAGGTGAGGCTCTGTTTTTAAGAGCTTGGTTTTACTACCAACTGGCTTCTATGTTTGGAGAGGTTCCACTTAAAACGGATACAGAGCCTGCCAATCTTCCGAATGCATCGCCTTCAGAGCTTTATGGACAAATGGCTTCTGATTTGAAGACAGCCATTGAAATCATGCCTGATGATCCTTATGATCAGATTGAAGATGGAAGGGTTACCCGTTGGGCTGCAGAAGCTTTAATGGCCAGAATTTACCTCTTCTATACCGGGTTCTATAATCAGGATACCCTTCCTCTTGCGGATGGAGAAAGCGTTAGCAGGCAAGACGTGATCAACTGGTTGCAGGATTGCATCGACAACAGTGGGCATCACCTGGTGGACGATTTCCATGAGCTTTGGCCTTACACCAATTCTGAAACCATTGACGATTATGAATACATTCAGGACTATATGGAGGAAACTGGTGTAGAACTGACTTACGCCAGTGATAATGGCTCCAGGAATCCTGAGACCATGTTTATGATCAAGTTTTCCAACTATTCCGATTGGGGCGTTCAAAGAGGATACTCAAATCAGTACCAGTTGTATTTTGCTTTGCGCGGACTGCAACCACTTGAAAACACCTTCCCGTTTGCCGGTGGTTGGGGACAAGGCAATTCTGTTCCCGCATCATTGGTTGAGCAATGGCAGGAAGATGAGCCCAATGACCCCAGACTGGGGGCTTCTGTCATTGATATTGAAGAAGAACTTATTCCCAAAGGATATTCCCGAGGTGCCTGGGACTTTGTGATGGAGAGCAACTATTGGGGTAAGAAGATCATTGGAATCACAGCCGAAAATGATGATGGAAACTTAGCAAATGACTACAGTGTGGTTCAGCACGAAAACAATGACAACAACCAGTTGTCGCATATCGATGACCTGGTGTATATTCGTTACGCTGATGTGCTGCTAATGATGTCGGAATTGACTGAAGATGCTCAATACATGAACGAGGTAAGAGACCGCGTTGGTTTGGATCCGGTTTCATATTCTCTTGAGAACATTCAGAAAGAGCGTCGCTATGAACTTGCTTTTGAAGGCGTCAGATGGAATGATATGCGTCGCTGGGGTGATGATTATGCAAAAGAGAATCTTGAGGACCAGGTAGGTGTGCCCATTTACAACTTCGGATCATCTGCTACACATGAACCATTAAGCGATAAGGGTTATTCAGGTCGCTATGATGAAACAAGAGGTTTCTTCCCCATCCCACAACAGCAAATTGAGCTTTCTGAAGGTACTTTGGAACAAGTTGATGGATATAAGGATGGCAATGGCCTCTACTCAGGCTGGTAATTAATCAAATAAAACCTAAACTTTTTAAGGGGTTGTCCTATACAGGACAGCCTCTTTTTTTTGTGTCATGCCAGGCAGCAAAAATATATATGTATCTAATTGATCATCCGGTGAAGAGAGGTGAGGACTATGGGGGGTGTGTGCAGAAATGCCGGTAACTTTTCCGCCCTATGCTCCGTGTCATGGTGGGAGAGCCCCCTGGCAAACGAAGCGGTCATTACCCGTGATGAGATGCCGGATTTGAAATGGCATTAATATCAGGTGTGAGCATTAAACTTTAAAGATACTATTGGAGTATGTCTTCGGATCAGGCATCTTGATGAATTTGTTTGGCAGGATTGAATTGTTTTTAAGGATTTGGTTAAAAGGCAACTAAAGTTGGATGAATGCATTTAGGGGCAGAACTGGCAGAGGAATGACCGGTTTTTTCGGAAAGATAAATGTGCGAATTGTATAGATAACTGAAAGAATTTCATTTGTAGAAGGTGTTTTTATTCCACTATTTTGTCCGGTAAACCAAACACATATTCAATGCGGGATCTTTGGAAACACAAAAACGCAGGTACCACAAAACAACCATTTTCCCGGACCATTCCTTCCCGCGATGTCACCATGTTTCGTCTAAAACTTATTAACAGATAAGTATCATGAAAAGATTATTATTTGCGGCTGCTATAGTGGCCTTTGTGCTGGGTTGTGCCGGCGGAGATCAAAAGCAAGAGGCACGGAGTCCTTCTCAAAAGCTTTTTGATCAGTTGAAGGCCATCGGACGGGATGGTGTCCTGTTCGGCCACCAGGACGATCTGGCTTATGGCATTGGCTGGGAATATGAAGAAGGCCGGTCGGACACCTATGAAACGGCAGGAGACTATCCCGCCCTTTTTGGATGGGAGCTGGGAGGCATTGAACTGGATGATGAAGTCAACCTCGACAGTGTGCCTTTTGATAAAATGCGTGAATTGGCCGTCAATGGGTCTGAAACGGGCGGGGTGCTGACTTTTAGTTGGCATCCGTACAGTCCGCTGGACGAATCGAAAGATTCCTGGGATACCAGTGAAGAGGTTGTGAAACACGTGTTACCTGGAGGAAGCCATCATGATGTTTTTATTGATCACCTGGACGCGGTTGCCCGGTTTTTGTCTTCACTGAAGACGGAAGATGGAGAGCAGGTGCCTTTCATTTTCCGGCCCTGGCACGAGATGGACGGCGACTGGTTCTGGTGGGGCAGCAACCTTTGTACACCGGAAGAGTTCAAAGAGTTTTTCCGCTTCACCATCGAATATCTTCGTGATGAAAAAGACCTGGATTTCCTTTCTGCCTATTCACCCGACAACCGGTTTAACAATGAAGAGGAGTATCTGACCTGGTACCCCGGGGATGATGTGGTTGACATCATCGGGGTTGATAATTATGGTGATTTCCGCGAGGGAAGTGAAAACCTTGATGCGGTGACAAGCAAGCTGGAGATTGCGGTGGATTATGCCTTGAAAAACAATAAAGTGGCTGCCTTCACCGAAACCGGTCTGGACAGGATGACGGATGACAAATGGTTCACCCAAATGCTTGGAAAATCCATCCTGCAAAGTGATAAGGCCCGCGAAATTGCCTATGTCATGTTGTGGCGCAACGATGATACCACGCATTTTTTCAGCGCTTACCCGGAACACTCCTCGGCCCCCGATTTCAGGGAATTTGCTGGTAATGACAATGTATGGCTGCTCGGGGACTGGAATAATTTTAAACAGGAGAATGATCTGGAATAGTATAAATTGATTCACATGAGTTTGTTTCAACAGAGATACGAAAAAGTTAAACTGGCCCATGAGCATTTGCTGACAAGGCCCAATGAGCCATTGTTCAGCATGAACGGGGTGTATAACAGGTATAAATTTCCTGTTTTGACCAGGGAGCATGTCCCTATGCACTGGCGTTTCGATATGAATCCGGAAACCAATCCCCGGTTTATGGAGCGTATTGGATTTAATGCCACATTCAATGCCGGTGCCATAAAATGGAACGGGAAATTTCTTCTGGCTGTGCGTACCGAGGGGAATGACCGGAAATCTTTTTTCGCCATTGCCGAAAGTCCCAACGGGATTGATAATTTCCGGTTTTGGGACCGGCCCATAACACTTTCCCAGACTGAAGATCCCGACATAAATGTCTATGATATCCGCCTGACCCAGCATGATGATGGCTATATCTATGGCGTATTCTGTACCGAACGGCAAGATCCGGACGCTCCAGAAGGGGATGCCAGCAGTGCCATAGCATCGGCCGGAATTGCCCGGACAAAAGACCTTGTAAAATGGGAGCGTTTGCCTGATCTGAAATCCAACACCGGACAGCAACGCAATGTTGTGCTTTTCCCCCATCTCGTAGAGGGCAAATATGCCTTCTATACCCGGCCGCAAGATGGATTTATCGATACCGGCAGGGGAGGTGGCATTGGCTTCGGTCTGGCCAATGATATTGAAAGGGCTGAAATTAAAGATGAGGTAATTGTGGATGCCAAACGTTATCATACCATCTATGAAGTGAAAAACGGACTGGGACCTGCCCCCCTTCGCACGGATAAGGGTTGGTTGCAGCTGGCACACGGGGTGCGCAATACAGCGGCAGGCCTGCGCTATACCCTTTATCTCTTTATGACCGACCTCGAAAAACCATGGGTGGTGACTCATAAGCCGGCTGGTCATTTCATGGGACCTCTCAGGCAGGAGCGGGTTGGCGATGTTTCCAATGTACTTTTTGCCAATGGGTGGATCGCCGATGATGACGGAACGGTGTTCATTTATTATGCGTCATCGGATACCCGGATGCATGTGGCAACCACGACCATTGATCAACTACTTGATTACTGCATGAATACCCATGAAGATAAATTTTACAGTGCAGGATCGGTCGAAACGGTGAATGAATTGATTGATAACAACAGCGCCTGGTTGTAAAGGCTCTATAAATTGATTTAATGGAGAAATACGAGAATCTGGTCACTGATCTGACAAAAGAGTTGAAAAATATCCTGGTATTCTGGGCTGAGCATACAATTGATCAACGGTTTGGCGGTTTCGCCGGCGAAGTGGATGCCAAAGGGAATATTGTGCCACATGCTGACAAGGGGCTCGTTCTTAACACGCGTATTCTCTGGACATTTTCGGCGGCCTTTAACTTTTTTCGCGATCCGGCATATTTGGAACTGGCCGAAAGGGCTTTTGATTATTTGCTGAAACATTTTTCGGATCAGAAAAACGGGGGATTCTTCTGGGCGGTGGATTATAAAGGCAATGTGGTCAATGACCGGAAGCAGGTGTATGGTCAGGGATTTGCCATATATGCTTTTTCCGAATATTTTAAAGCATCGGGAAAACGCGAAAGTCTCGACCATGCCATTCAGCTTTTTGATCTCCTGGACAAGTATAGCTATGATCCGGTCCATGGCGGATACCTGGAAGCCTTATCGGCCTGCTGGAACAGAATGGATGATGTCCGCCTAAGCACCAAAGACGCCAACTGTCCCAAAAGCATGAATACCCACCTCCATATTCTTGAACCTTTCTCCAATCTTTACCGGGTCTGGCCGACCGATGTCCTTCACGAAAGGATGCAGTCGCTCATCCGGGTCTTTTTGGACCGGATACTGAATAATCAGTCCCACCATTTTCATCTCTTCTTTGATGAGGAGTGGAGGGTGCAGTCAAACATGGTCTCTTACGGCCACGATATTGAAGGAGCCTGGCTGATCAATGAAGCAGCGGATCTTATCGGGGACGAGATGCTCCGGCGTGAAGCGCATCAAAAAACCCTCCAAATGGTTGATGCTGTTTTAAAAGATGGTCTGGCTCCCGATCATTCGCTGTATTATGAAAAAGATCTGGATTCCGGAAATTTGCAGAAAGACCGTCATTGGTGGGTGCAAGCCGAGGCTTTGGTCGGTCTGATGGATGCTTTTGAGAATAGCGGGGATCCGAAATATTTCGAAAGGTTTCTTGAAATTTGGCGTTATATTCGTCATCACATGATTGATCAAGACAAAGGTGGTTGGTTTGGGATCATTGAAGACAATGGTCTTCCCGGAAGGGAAGGAGTAAAAGCCGGTTTCTGGAAATGCCCTTATCACAATACCAGAGCTTTAATGGAAACCATTCAACGGATCAGGCATATGCACGAAAACCGTTTTCCGGCTTAATGGTCACTTGGCTATGGCGTTGGATGACATCAATTTGCCCGGTTTTTTTGAAAAACCCATTGAATTAAAATGCCGAAATTCAATAATGTATGAATTGATAAGGTTGGGTCTTAAATCAAAAAACCCGACGATTTATTATTGAGTGCGGTATAAAAAGGAATATTTTTGTCAAAATCGAGGCGTTTTAAATTTTTTGTACCGGAGTTAACTGATTGTTAATGAGGATGCAAAAATTTCAAACAACGAAGAGTTTGGCAATAAAAATGCTTTTTTGACCGGGCTCATTACTGTTATCTTTAATTTTTTAACGATCGATTGTTCATGAGCACCGATAAAATTACCCTTCGGGAGAAAATTGCCTATGGTTTCGGGGATGCTGCTTCTTCTATGTACTGGAAGATCTTCACCTTTTACCTTTCCATTTTTTATACCGATGTATTCGGTATTCCGGCGGCTGCTGCCGGCACCATGTTTCTGGTAACCCGCATTTGGGACACCACCAATGACCCGATCATGGGCATTATCGGTGACCGCACCAACACCCGGTGGGGTAAGTTCAGGCCTTACCTGCTGTGGATTGCTTTTCCCTTTGCCATATTGGGGGTTGTGTTGTTTACCACTCCCGATTTCAGTGTCAACGGGAAGATCATTTATGCCTATGTGACCTATACTTTGATGATGATGGCTTATACCGCCATTAATGTCCCCTATGCCAGTCTTCTTGGGGTTATGACGGCCAAATCCACGGAGCGGACCAGTTTTGCTTCGTTTCGTATGGTTTTCGCTTTTGCCGGGAGTTTGCTTGTTGTAGCCATTTTCCAGCCGGCAGTGGATTTTTTCAACGATGTGGTCGGCGTCAATACCCAAAGCTCCTATCAACTTACCATGACGGTCATTGGTATTATTGCCATCGGCTTTTTTCTGATGACCTTTTCCTGGACGAGGGAACGAATAAAGCCACCAAAGGATCAGAAAAGCAGTCTTAAGGAAGATTTTAAAAATCTGCTTGGCAATGTGCCATGGTTCATTATTCTCGGAGCCGGTGTTATGACCCTTATCTTTAACTCTATCCGTGATGGAGTGGCTATGTATTATTTTAAATATTATGTCGTTGATGATACGGCTGTTGCGATATCTTCGATGACCTTTGCTTACAGCACGCTTTATTTATTTCTGGGACAGGCTACCAACATGCTTGGCGTCATGATGGCCAAACCCATATCGGCATTTATGGGGAAACGTAAAACATTTATGTATGCCATGTTTATGGCTTCTCTGCTGAGCGTATTATTCTATTTCTCCAACCGGGAAAATTATTTCTTTATATATTTGTTACAGGCGATGATCAGTTTCTGCGCAGGCATAATTTTCCCGCTTATGTGGTCGATGTATGCCGATGCCGCTGATTATTCCCAGTACAAGACTGGCCGGAGAGCAACCGGGCTGGTGTTCTCGGCCTCGAGCATGTCTCAAAAACTGGGATGGACACTTGGTGGATCCATAACCATGTGGTTGCTGGCGCTTTTCGGATTTGAGGCCAATGTTGCACAAACACCTGACACCATTGAGGGAATTAAGTATATGATGAGTTTTGTGCCTGCCCTTGGGGCACTCATATCCGGTGGTTTCATGATATTTTACAAGCTGAGCGATAAAAAAATGGAAGAGGTTATTGCTGAGCTTGACAGGCGAAGGGCAGCTGAAGGTTAGATATGGCTATGATCAAATATTTTCTCAACAAAGACTGGCAATTTTCCCAGGCCGCATTGAATGAGTGGCGGCCGGCCGAAGTTCCCGGAACGGTTCATACTGATCTTTTCAATAACGGGATGATTAAAGATCCGTTTTATCGTACCAACGAGCGCCATCAGCAATGGATAGACAAGGTTGACTGGGAATACAGGACTGTGTTTGATGTTCCGGCTGAGGTTTTACAGGAAGAAGAAATCGCACTGATTTTTTATGGACTGGATACCTATGCCTATATTTTTCTGAATGGTCATTTTTTAATGAACAGTGACAACATGTTCCGGACCTGGCGGGTTAATATCAGAGACCGGATACAGGAGGGTCCGAATGAGTTGTTGATCTTTTTCCGTTCGCCTGTGAAAAAGGGGCTTGGCCGCCAGGCTGCCTATGGGATGAGATTACCTGCTGTCAACGATCAGAGTGAGATTGGAGGCCTGGGCCCCAATAAAATCAGTGTTTTTACCCGTAAAGCCGGTTATCATTACGGGTGGGACTGGGGGCCGAGATTTGCCACTTCAGGTATTTGGCGTCCGGTTGAACTCCTGGCATGGAGCCGGATCCATCTGGAAGATGTTTACATCAGGCAAAATCGCATATCGTCCGAAATTGCCGATCTGGAAGCACAACTTTCCATTAGAGTTTCGGACGGGCAGAAATTGGAGGTCTTTCTGGAGGACTCCGACACATCTCAAAGACTTGCCCACAAGTCATTTTCGGTCGATGAGGGGGACCAGCTTATTTCCCTGCCCTTTTCCATCCAAAATCCCCGCCTCTGGTGGTCCAATGGTCTCGGAAAACCCGAATTGTACCGGTTCAGGATTACTGTAGTTCCCAGGAGGGGGCAGGCCTTTCACTATAACGTTAAAACCGGATTGCGCCATGTCAGGCTTGTGCGGGAACCTGATGGGCACGGTGAATCCTTCTTTTTTGAGTTGAATGGGGTCCCTGTATTTGCCAAAGGGGCCAATTATATTCCCAATGATGTTTTTCTTCCACGTGTTTCACGCGATGATTACAGGAGAGTATTGTCCGATGCGGCAGCCGCCAATATGAACATGATCCGTGTATGGGGAGGGGGCATCTACGAGGACGATTTTTTTTATGAATTATGCGACGAGAAGGGGATCATGGTCTGGCAGGACTTTATGTTCGCCTGTAGTATGTACCCCGGCAACGATGAATTTCTCGGGAATGTGAGACAGGAAGCCGTTGATAACGTCATCCGTCTTCGGAACCATCCTTCTGTCGTTCTTTGGTGCGGAAATAATGAGATCAACACCATGTGGCGGTTTTATGCCGGCGACGATCCATTGCATTGGAAACAGATGTACAGCGAAAATGACCGGGAAATAATTAATAAAGCCTATCTCGATATTTTTCACGGGATTTTGCCTCAGGTTGTTGCCGAACATACCAACGGGGCTGACTATTGGCCCTCTTCACCCCAGGCCGGATATGAAGTCCACCGGCATGCCAGCATGGATACTCTGGATTCCGGTGATCAGCATTACTGGGGAGTGTGGCACGAGTTACATCCTTTTTCCCATTTTGAAAAGTATGTCGGCCGATTTATGAGTGAGTACGGTTTTCAATCGTTTCCCTCATTTGAAACTGTTAAGAAGTACACCGAGCCACATGACCGCCACATTGAATCGGAGGTGATGGCCGCCCATCAGCGAAGCGGGATCGGCAACCTGTGTATCAGGGAGTATATGAGCTGGTACTATCCGGTACCCGATAATTTTGAACAATTTCTCTACCTCAGTCAGGTTTTACAGGCCGGTGCCATAAAACAGGCCATAGAAACGCACAGATGCAGCATGCCTCGATGCATGGGCTCTCTCTACTGGCAACTGAATGATTGCTGGCCCGTGGCCTCCTGGTCCGGGACCGATTACTACCGGAACTGGAAAGCTCTGCACTATGCCGTCCGGGATGCCTTTGAACCCGTTATTATTGTTCCGCGTTTGGAAGATGATCACCTGTCGGTGACTGTCGTTTCGGATCGTTTGCAGCCATTCAGAGCCTTGCTGAAGATGGAGACAATAAACTTTTCGGGAAAGATTGTTCACGCCAGCGATCAGCAGGTTGACATTTCTGCCAATGGCAGCACTGAAGTGGGGCATTTTGAGGGAAGAGGATGGCTTAAGAAAGTCAAAAAGGAACAAGCTGTGATCCGTTTCACTCTGTTGGATAATGACGAAGTTGTTTTGAACAGGGCTTTGTTTTATTTTGTCCCTCCGGCCCGGCTGCATTTGGCTGAGAATCACGGGCTCCATATCGATGTTATCGAAAAGGATCAAAGCGTGATCGTGGAAGTTTCAGCCCGGAAACTGGTCAGGGATCTCATGCTCTATATCTCCGGTGAGGAGGTCTTTTTCTCTTTCAACTTTTTCGATGTAATACCGGGCGAAACAATGCAGGTGCTTGTTCATGGGGACCTTGGTTCCGATGAGGTCAGAGATAAGATCCGAACAAGACATCTGAAGAGCAACGGTTGATAAAATAGTCCGTTAAAATTTTTAAACATCTCGTAATAAGTGCTTATCAATAGTTTGTCAAACTTTTGTAACACCTTGTATTTCAATTGTTTAAAATATCGGCATTTCTCAGGTTAAATCACAGTATATCAGCATTGTACGAATTTTCTTGCATCTTATATCTTACATCTAATAATCTAACGATCTATTGCTTATGAAACAAAGAAACAAATCACACCTCTCTTAATAAAAACATTGCGTCTTTGCGCCTTTGCGTTTAACCTTTTTTTAACGGACTATTGAATCTAAATCTAAAAATCTAACGCTCTATTGCGAAATGAAAGCTTTTAAACAAACAAAGAACAACATTGAAAGATCCCGCGAACACCTGGCCAATGAGCGGACATTCCTGGCCTGGACCCGTACCAGTATTGCCTTGATGGGATTTGGTTTTGTGATCGTGAGGTTTGGCCTGTTTTTGAAGCAGATGTCTTTTGTTTTAGATATTCCTGAATCTGTGGCGGACAGCTATTCAGGAGTTGGAGGGGTGATCATGGTGGCCCTGGGAACGGTCATTGCCGTACTTTCTTTTGTTCGGTATCACCGGATACGCAGGCAACTAAATTCAGAAAATTACGTTGACAACGCCCGGCTTTCGCTTGTCCTGGCGCTGATCCTTTTTGTCGGAGGGATTTTACTGACCGTTTACTTAGCTTCGGGAATCTCTTCTTACCCCTGATTTTTCGATTATTTCTCCTGAGCCAGGGGGGGTGCCTCAATAGCCTTCCAGATCATATCCTTCAATTGGGTGATGCCCTGTTGGGTGACGGAGGAGATGAAGGTGTAAGGGACATCCGGCAAATCCTCTTCCATTTCCTTTTTCAGTTCTTCGTCGATCAGGTCGGCCTTAGTGATGGCAAGCAGACGTTTCTTATCGAGCAATTCGGGATTGAACTGTTTGAGTTCGTTTAAGAGTACGCGGTATTCATTGTGAATGTCGTCACTGTCGGCCGGCACCATGAACAACAACACGGCATTTCGTTCGATGTGGCGAAGAAATCTCAGGCCGAGACCTTTTCCTTCATGGGCTCCTTTGATGATGCCCGGTATGTCGGCCATTGCAAATGAGCGGTTATCGCGGTATTTAACGATCCCCAGGTTGGGGACCAGCGTCGTGAACGGGTAATTGGCTATCTCCGGTTTAGCGGCACTAACCACCGACAGGAGCGTTGACTTCCCTGAATTGGGGAGTCCCACCAGACCCACATCAGCCAATACCTTTAGTTCAAGGATCACCGCCAGCTCGGTTTCCGGTTCGCCGGGTTGGGCGTACCGGGGTGTTTGATTGGTGGATGATTTAAAATGAGCATTGCCAAGTCCGCCGCGGCCTCCTTCCAGCAAAATATGCTCCTGTTCGTGTTCAGTGATCTCAAACAAAACCTCTCCGGTTTCGGCATCTTTGACCACGGTTCCCAGAGGCACTTCAATGTGCCTGTCCTCCCCGTTTGCCCCGGTAGAGGTTTGTCTGCCCCCCGATTCGCCATGACCGGCAAAGACATGCCTTTCATATTTCAGGTGAAGGAGGGTCCATGTGTTGCGGTTGCCACGTATGAGAATATGCCCCCCGCGTCCACCGTCACCGCCGTCGGGACCACCTTTGGGCTCCGATTTCTCGCGCCGCAGGTGCCGGGAACCGGCCCCGCCGCGGCCCGAGCGGCAAAATATCTTTACGTAATCTACAAAATTGGATCCCGACATGGCGGACGTGTGGTTGGTTTCTAATAATGAGCGGGGGCTTCGTTAGCTGGCCGAATCGATGGCCTTACAGATACGGCCGAATATTTCATCAATGCCTCCCACGCCTTCAATGGGACGATAGGTGCCTTCATTCTTGTAAAAGTCGATCACCGGTGCTGTTTGCTCCTCGTAAACGCTGATGCGCTTTTCGATGGTCTCCAGGTTGTCATCCGAGCGGCCCGACATTTCCCCTCTTTTCAGCAGGCGATCGATAAGCTCTTCGCGGGGAACTTCCAGGTTGAGCATGACATTGACATTTTCACCTCTTTTCAGTAACATCTCCTTCAGGGCACTCGCCTGGTCAACGGTGCGTGGAAATCCGTCGAAGATCACCCCTTTGGCATCGGTGAGGGATTCCATCTTTTTCTCGAGCATCCCTATGATGATGTCGTCAGGGACCAGCTCCCCTTTGTCGATGTAGGCTTTGGCCGTGTTTCCGAGTTCACTGCCTTCTTTCATCTCCTTGCGGAGAATGTCTCCTGTGGAGATGTGAGCAAGTCCGTATTTTTCGATGATCTTCTCACTCTGGGTGCCTTTCCCTGAACCGGGAGGGCCAAAAATAACAATGTTCAGCATAGATGTATGTTTTTATTCTGTAACTGTGTATATGTCGGGCAGATTCCGCCCGTAGCCGTTGTAGTCGAGTCCGTAACCCACAATGAAATCATTGGGAATATGCATGCCGATGTAATCGAGTTTCACTTCCCGCTTACAGGCTTCGGGTTTGTATAAGAGGGTGGCCACTTTCACGTCGGCGGGACCCTGTGATTGGAGTTGTCCCACCAGACTGTCCATGGTGGTTCCCGTGTCCACGATGTCTTCGAGCAATACCACTGTCCGGTCAGTGATGTCTTCGCTTAAGCCGATGAGCTGTTTGACATTGCCGGTACTGCCGGTCCCCTGATATGACGAAAGCTTGACAAAGCTGATCTCGCAGGGGAAATCGATCAGTTTCATCAGATCTGCCGAGAACATGAACGAACCATTCAGGATACAGATCATCAGAGGATTTTTGTCTCTTAACTCGTCGTTCATCTTCACCGCCATCTCCCATAAGGCTCTCTTAATATCACTGGCAGGGATGGACAGGACAAATGTCTTGTCTAAAAGTTTGATGCGCTTCATCGGGTAGACCTTAAAAATATGAGTTGCAAAAGTATAAAAAAATGAACAGACAAGTGTTATCCTGAACCATTGACTTCGTCAAACTTCGTTTCATAAATTATTTTCCTTATGAATAAACCGGGTTATTTGAGTGAATGTTCGTAGTTTTGCAGGTGACAAAGAGGATATTTAAACTTTCACATATTTCTTATGAAACCAAAAGTAAGCATTATCATGGGCAGCACATCTGACCTCGATGTGATGGAGAAAGCTGCCAAAATCCTGGACGATTTTCAGATTCCTTTTGAGATTAATGCGCTCTCGGCTCATCGTACCCCCGATCAGGTTACCGAATTTGCCCGGGGTGCATATGAACGCGGTGTCAGAGTGATTATAGCCGGCGCCGGCGGAGCAGCACATTTGCCCGGGGTTATGGCTGCCCTCACACCCCTTCCTGTCATCGGTGTGCCCATTAAAGCCTCCATCTCAATTGACGGCTGGGACTCCATCTTGTCCATCTTGCAAATGCCTCCCGGCATACCCGTAGCTACCGTTGGACTTGACGGTGCTCAAAATGCCGGTATTCTGGCCGCTCAGATCCTGGGAACAGGCGATCCCTCCGTGTATAAAAAGGTGGCTGAGTATAAGGACAATCTTGCCGGAAAGATTGAAAAGGCCAATAAGGACCTGGCATCCGTTAAGTTCCAGTTCAAAACGAATTAGTGTCTGTCCATAAACCCGCAAAAATTTCCACAATATGTCTGTTTGTTGATCCGGGCATATCTCCGGCCTAATGGACGGACATATTGTGATCATTATCTGAGATCCCGGTTTGCAAGACAAATTATCCGACATACGCAACGATTACGGGAAGCATTCCCTGCGGCTTGATAATATGGACCGCTTCCCCCTTGTTCAGCTCGAAAGATGGCTGCAGGAAGCGGTTCGTTCCCAGAACCCGGAACCTACGGCTATGACTGTGGCCACAGTGGATGTCACGGGTCAGCCTTCGCAGCGTGTTGTGCTGCTTAAGGAGGTATCCGATCAGGGTGTTGTTTTTTACACCAACTATCAGAGTCGCAAAGGACAGCATCTGGCAGACAATGGGAAAGCTTCCGCAACTTTTTTCTGGCCGTTGAACGAACGGCAGGTGCGGCTGGAAGGAAGGGTTGAGAAACTACCGGCAGAAGAATCGGACAGCTATTTTGCCTCCCGTCCCCGGGAAAGCCAGCTTGGCGCCTGGGCCTCGCCACAGAGTCATCCTGTGGAAGACAGCGGATACCTGGAACGGCGTTATCGAAAGTTAGAGCAGGAGTTTGAAGGCAGAACAATACCACGTCCGCCGCACTGGGGTGGATATCTCCTGATGCCCCATCTGATCGAGTTTTGGCAGGGCCGGCCGGGCCGCATGCACGACAGGTTTGTTTACCGCCTCAAAGAGAATAACACGTGGGAAATTCATCAAATTGCCCCGTAATTGTTTCAGAACATCATATGGTCAATGACTGGAAGGCCTCTTCCAGTGATCCGCCTTTCTCCTCGGTGAGGGTCATGATAACCAGATTGTTGTCCACAGCCAGTTGAAAGAGCGCCGGGCGGATATCCTGATTTTCTTCCACCGATATCAGCCATCCCTCGTCCTTATGAGCCACTGATGTCACCCCTTTGATGGCATTGAGCTTTTCCGGGGCGACGGGGCCATCGAATTCCACAAATACTTTTGAGGCACGTTTGTCAAGGTTTCTTTCAAGTTCTGCTGAAGGACCGTCAGCTACGATCTTTGCCTTGTTGATGATGATGACCCGCTCGCAGATGGCTTTTACTTCCTGCATGATGTGGGTGGAGAGCAAAACGGTCTTCTCTTTTCCCAGTTCACTGATGAGGTTACGTACTTCCACGATCTGGTTTGGATCAAGACCGGATGTTGGCTCATCGAGAATCAAAACTTCAGGATCGGGGAGAAGGGCCTGTGCCAGGCCAACCCTTTGGCGGTACCCCTTGGAGAGAGCCCCGATCTTTTTATGACGTTCGGGAGATAACCGGGTGGTTTTGATCATCTCTTCTACTTTTTCGCGTCTTTTTGGCAATTTATACATCTCGGCCACCGAAAGCAGGTATTCGGTGACGTACATGTCCAGATAAAGGGGATTGTGTTCGGGTAAATAGCCAATGCGGCGGCGTATTTCCAGGCTGTTGTTACCGGGGTGCAGTCCGCAAACACTCACTTCTCCCGAGCTGGCCGGCAGATAGCCGGTGATGATCTTCATCATGGTTGATTTACCGGCACCGTTGGGACCTAGAAATCCCACAACCTGTCCGGCCGGTATTTCAAAACTGACATTGTCGAGGGCTTTCTGGCGCCCGAAAAACTTTGTAACTTCTTTTGCGCTGATTGACATTTGGCCTCCTTATTTGGTTCAAAGTTATTAATTTTGAGCCATCATAGGAACCTTATCAGATGGAAGAATCTTTAAAATTTTGCCATTCATATTTTCGCTACTCGCGGAATTGTACTACTGGCGTGAAAGTGGGAAAAATCAGTATCGGGGGAGACGCGCCTGTGCGGATACAGTCCATGACCACTACCAACACACTGGATACGGAGGACACAACCAATCAGGCTCTGAAGATTGCCGGGGTTGGCGGTGAGCTTGTCCGGATCACCACCCAGGGCAGGCGGGAAGCTGCCAATCTGCAGAACATCAAACAATCCCTTCTTGAGAAAGGATGTACCGTACCGCTTGCTGCGGATGTTCATTTCAATCCCGGTGCTGCGGAAGTGGCGGCTGCACTTGTTGAAAAAGTGCGCATCAACCCGGGGAATTTTACCGGGGGAGCAAAAAAATTCCGGCACGTGGAACCGGAAAGTGAGGAGGATAAACAGGGATTGTTGCAGATCCGCGAAAAATTTGTCCCTTTCCTTGAGCATTGCAAAAAACATGGAACGGCCATTCGCATCGGCACGAACCATGGCAGCCTTTCCGACCGGATGATGTCGCTGTACGGCGATACACCCGAAGGGATGGTGGAGTCATGCATGGAATATCTTCGGATATGCCGGGAGCAAAATTTTGAAGATGTGGTTTTGAGCATTAAGTCCAGCAATACCAGGGTCATGGTCCATACCGTCCGGTTGCTTGTGGTTCGTATGGCTGCCGAGGAGATGTATTTTCCGCTTCACCTGGGCGTTACTGAGGCCGGAAGCGGGGAGGACGGCCGTCTGAAATCGGCCGTTGGCATAGGAGCACTGTTGGCCGACGGGATTGGTGACACCATTCGTGTATCACTTACCGAACCTCCCGAAGATGAAATTCCCGTGGCCCGGAAGCTGGTTGAGCATTTCGAAAAAAGAGAGGGCCATCCGCCTCTGCATGAAGTCAGCTGCGAACATTACAGTCCGCTGAAATATCACAAACGTAAAACCCACGAGGTTTTGCAGGCTGGCGGTGAAAACCCAGCTGTGGTAATGGCCGATGTCAGGGACGTGGATTCTTTTGAAATGGTGGATGAGATCCCGGAATTTATTATGTGCACCTATGATCAACTGGGAACTATTCCCCCGGCGTGGCGCAAAAGCATGGCTGTTATTGACCATTCTGAAATCCCTGGTGGAAATGATACGAACGGGGGAATCCTGCCGCTTTTTCGTTCTCAAGAGGATTGGACATCAGTCACCGGCCCCGTTATGTTGCAGATCAATCTGCCGGATTTGACCGGTGAGGTGTTGTCCGGTCTCAAAGCAAAATCGGATGTTATATTGCTTCTGATCTCCGGTCATGTGAATTGTACGGCTGAGCAACGGGCCTTCTTCATGCAGCTGCAGAACCATGGGCTTACACATCCGGTGATCGTTTCCGGGAGATATGATGATGCTTCCCTTGAAGATTTTCAACTGGAAGCTGCCGCCGATACCGGTCTCCTTTTTCTGGATGGTTACGGAGACGGTCTTCTCCTGCATGGTACGAAGTTGGCCCCGGCCCATTGTGTGGCCACATCCTTCGGTATTTTGCAGGCTTCGCGGGTTCGGTTTTCCAAAACGGAGTACATTTCGTGTCCCGGATGCGGACGAACCCTTTTCGATCTTCAGAAAACCACGGAGCAGGTGCGTTTGAGAACCGCCCACCTGAAAGGGCTTAAGATCGCTGTTATGGGGTGCATTGTCAACGGTATCGGGGAAATGGCCGATGCCGACTATGGTTATGTGGGGGCCGGTCCCGGCCGGGTTTCCCTGTTCAGGAACCGCGAGGTCGTACGTAAAAATGTACCGGAAGAAGATGCCGTTGAGGAATTGGTGAATGTGATTAAAAAATTTGGTGATTGGAGAGATTCCGTTTAGTAAATCATGCTGTTTGTCAAAAAAATGGCGACAGCGATGTAAAAGAGGGGTGCATCCATGTGTCTTTTTTGTAGAACGAACGTATAATTTTTAAATTGCATTTTCATTAAATGCTCTGGTTATCATAACAATATTTAAGACCCAGACACATGAAATTATTCCGGATCATTCTTCTTTTTTTCATGCCCCTCACTGCGGTCGCCGGAGAAATTGAGCTCAACGGCACCTATCAGGGTGAAAATATTTATGTCAAAAACCCTTATGCCGAGTCTGGTGTGGGTTTTTGTGTGTATGAAGTAATGGTCAACGGCATGACTACAACCGATGAGATCAATTCCAATGCTTTTGAGATTGATCTGACAGCTTACCGCTTTGCCATCGGCGATCCTGTACAGGTCACCATTAAGTATAAAGAAGGATGTGAACCGACCGTAGTCAATCCGGAAGTGATCTCCCCCGAAACCACTTTTGAAACCGTCGACATTTTTGTAGAAGATGATAAGCTGATCTGGGAAACCACCGGTGAAGCCGGATCCTTGCCCTTTATTGTGGAGCAGCACCGCTGGAACAAATGGGTACAGATGGGGACGGTTGAAGGTGAAGGAACCAACGGTAAACACCGTTATGAATTGCCGGTCAGACTTCATTCAGGAGAGAACCGTTTCAGGGTTCGCCAGACTGACCCGCATAGTGGACGGCGGATGTCGCCCGAAGTGACCGTTGAAAGTGATAAACCAGAAGTCTCGGTGGAATCGCGTAGCGTGGAGGACAGGTTGATATTTTCTGCTCCTACGCTATACGAAATTTACGATCTTCACGGGAGGATTATTTTTAAAGGTTTTGGCGACACCATTAAAGTGGATGGTCTGGACAAAGAAGAATATTTTCTGAATTTTGACAACCAGATGTCGCGTTTCGAAAAGAAGTGATATTTGTGGAACTGAAAGACCGGTTGTAACTTGCGCTCTGAATTATAAAATTTTAGCGCATGACAAAATATATCTTCATCCTGGCAGCTCTCATTATTGGCGGGTTTCTTTCCGTGCAGGGAAGCATCAATGCCCACTTGTCATCTTACCTGAAGCATCCGCTACAGGCGTCCCTGACCAATTTCCTGGTCGGAACTGTGATCCTGATCTTTCTGAACATCATGTTGCGCACCAGTATGCCTACTTTACAGGAGATAAGAGGCGTTCCGTGGTATTTGTTCCTGGGCGGTGCCATCGGGGCGATGTTTGTGACTTCCGTGGTTTTGCTCATCCCCAGAATTGGGGTGACCACTATGCTGGCCGCCTCTATAGCCGGACAACTGATCATCGCTTCGATAATCGACCATTATGGTTTCTTTAATGTCTCCGTGCATCCCCTTTCCATTAGCCGGGCGGTGGGGATTGTCATGCTGATCGGCGGGATTTTGCTGATCCAGCGATGAGACTCCGGTGACCGGAAAAAGTTATCCTATGCGACTCATCCACTTCTTTGCTCTCTCTCTTCTTCTTGTCTCCTGCGATCCCTTCGGGACCCGCCTGGACGAAGATGACGTGCGTTATTATTCGGCCAATGAAGGTGAACCGGACAGTACAAGCCTGACCCCGCCCCTGAGGGTGATGACCTGGAACATCAAATTCGGGGGCGGCCGCATCGATTTCTTTTTCGATTGTCACGGCGACCGGGTGGTGATGGATTCGGCCGAAGTTACGACAAACCTTGAAAGCATTCTCTCTTTCATCGAAGAGACCCGTCCTCACATATTGTTCGTTCAGGAAATCGATGTTGACAGCAAGCGGAGTGCATTTATCGATCAGGTGGAGTGGTTGCTGGAACGAACCCATTTCAATTATGCCGTGTATGCTTCACAGTGGCGCTCTACCCATATCCCTTCTGATGGATTGGGGAGGATGAACTCCGGCAACGCCATCTTTTCTGTGACTCCGTTGTACGATGCCAGGAGAGTGTCTTTGCCGTTGATCGGAGAGCAAAATTTTCTGGTCCGGTATTTTTATCTGCGCCGGAATCTTTTGCATGCCCGCACCCTGGTGAATGGCGACACGCTTCATCTTTTGAATACGCACTTGTCGGCCTATGCCAGTGACGGAACCAAAAAGAAGCAACTCGATGTGGTATTCGGTCATATGGATTCCCTCGGCCGGCACGACAAACCCTTTGTGGCCGGAGGGGATTACAACACCCTGCCGCCCCGTTCGGAAAAAACCAGCGATTTTCCGGATTCAGCTTGTGAAGGAGAGGATTTTCAGGCCGATGATCACTCCCGGGAAACCGGCTGGATGCTCCCCTTTTATCAACATTTCAACCCGGCTGTTCCGTTAAAGGATTATGAAGCGGACAATGCCCCTTATTACACTCACACCACCGACAAAAACGGGTTCTGGAACCGCAAACTGGATTATATCTTCAGCAATCTGCCACTTTCCGGTGGCATCACCTACCAGTCAAAGGAAAACGGGGGATTCCCGACCATGCATCTGTCTGATCATTGTGCTGTGGAGGCAAAGATAAATTAAGGGGCATAGGATTGAAGAGATGTTGTTGAATTCCAGGTGAGCAATCTTTTCAATTGTCTAATATCGAGAAATTATTTGTGTTAAGGTGCAGATCAACAACACCATATGAACCATCTTAAATCTTAAATACAACGATCTGTTGATATTACACATTCACTTTTATTAAAGATCCAGTCATGATAAAATTCATACACGGATTTTTTATGGATTCAAATGAATCCCAATCCCCGGCTTCCT
>JAWOCV010000017.1:0-3524 GCA_046483585.1 Marinilabilia sp. | reverse complement strand
TGGGCTTTTAATAATCTTATGCAGGATTGGCCCACATGGCTCGATGAAGGCATCGTGGATATTCTTTCCGTACAGTGCTACCGGACAGATGTGACGGCTTATGAGAATACGATTGATGAAGTTCTGTCATATTATGAAAGCCATGGTACCGGAAATCTTAATTTGTTGAGTCCCGGCCTCATTTTATATGGCAGTAGTGGCAGAACCGATTCTGAAGTACTGGCTGGTGAAATCAAAGCAAACAGAGAGCGGGGAATTACCGGGGAATCATTTTTTTATGATGAACCGTTGAAAAATGAAAAAATTCAGAAAGTCATTCAGGCATTTTATCCTGCTCCGGCCATTTTCCCGGAAATGCCCTGATTGAAAATATATGAAAAAGATATTCGTTCTGCGGATCTATGTAGCCTGATTGTTTTTGAATTAATCAGGATAGATCAGCAAAAAACAAAAAGTATTGAAATGAAGAAAAAGTTTCTTGTTTTGGGAGCTTGGCTGCTGGTTGTTTTGTTGAATAGTTGTTCTCCCAATTCGTCGAGCAACACAGATAAGGATCCTGAGAAGAACATTTTGGGATATGACGAACCTGTTAGGGGTGTTTGGCTTACAAATGTGGCGAGTGATGCACTTTACAGTAAGGAGAATATTGCCCAAGCTGTAAAAAAATGTGATGATATGGGCATAAACACCATTTTTGTGGTCACCTGGAACAAGGCCATGACCATGTACCACAGTGAAGTCATGAAAGATTTCACTGGCGTGGCCGTTGATCCTGAGCTGGATCCGGACGATATCGGGCGCGATCCCCTGCAGGAGGTGATTGATGAAGCTCATGCCCGGGATATAAAGGTTTTTGCCTGGTTCGAATTCGGGTTTTCTTCCGCATATAATGATGACGGAGGGGTCATTGTGGACAAAAAACCGGAGTGGGCATCTCTTACCTCCGAGGGGGAACTATGTACAAAAAACAATTTTGATTGGCTCAATGCCCTGGATCCTGAAGTACAGGATTTCATGCTTTCCCTGATCCTGGAAGTTGTGGAGGGATATGATGTAGATGGCATCCAGGGAGACGACCGGTTGCCCGCGATGCCTTCAAGCGGGGGATACAATCCCAAAGTTGTTGAGCAATACAAAGAGGAGCATTTTGGAGAAGATCCACCTGAATACCATAAAGACTTTGGTTGGGTTCAATGGCGTGCCGAAAAGCTTAATGATTTTATGAAACGGTTGTACGGGGAAGTGAAAGAGGCGGATCCGGAATGTATTGTTTCCATGTCGCCCAGTGTTTTTCCCTGGAGCAAAGCTGAGTATCTTCAGGATTGGCCCACATGGGTCAACTTCGGATATGTCGATATGGTGTGCCCTCAGGTTTACAGGAAAGATTCCGCATCTTATAAAGAAACCCTGGAAGCCAATCTTGAATATGTTTTACCCGAAAAGCGTCATTTGGTTTATCCCGGGATGTTGATTCAGGTAGACGACTATCAGCCTTCAGTTGAATTTTTCCGGTTTATGATGGAGACCAATCGCGATATGGGCATTGACGGGGAAGTTCATTTTTTCTATGAGGGGCTCGATGCTTACAAGTCTCAACTTAAGGAATATTATAATTGATTTTCTAAGATGATGCCGGGGGATTTTCATCGGGTTTTTGACATTTGACGTGTTAAGTATTTGGTCTGTCCATGAATTTTAAACCACCCGCAGTGCGTGATGAAAAGAAGCGAATCAAATTGTAATAAAAAATAAATTTATCCATTAATGAGCTTATCACTAATCGACATAGGTATTGTGCTGGCCTACCTGGTCCTGACTTTGTTCATAGGATTCTGGTTATCGAAGAAGGCGTCTAAAGACCTCCAGGCCTATTTCCTTGGGGGTAATACTATTAAATGGTATTTTCTGGGGTTATCCAATGCTTCCGGGATGTTTGATATCTCCGGGACGATGTGGACAGTGACCATTGTTTTTGTGTATGGACTGAAAAGTGCCTGGATCCCCTGGCTTTGGCCGGTCTGGAATCAGATTTTTGTGATGATCTTCCTGGCCATTTGGATGCGTCGCTCCAATACTATGACGGGGGCCCAGTGGATCACTTTCCGGTTTGGGGATGGCCGCGGCGGCAGACTTTCGCACATCATCGTGGTGGTTTTTGCCGTTGTCAGTGTGATCGGTTTCATTGCTTATTTTGTGGAAGGCATCGGGAAATTTGCAACGACCTTTTTCACCTGGGATCTTTCCACTACAATTCTGGGGCTGCACTTGACCTCAGAACAGGTTTATGCGCTTATTATCATTGGCATTACCACCATTTACACCATGAAAGGGGGGATGTACAGTGTGGTCAGTACCGAGGTTTTACAGTTTTTGATCATGACGGTGGCATGTGTGGCCATTGGCATCATCGCATTTAACCAGGTTACCCCTGAGCAGTTGGCTGCTGTGACACCTGACGGGTGGACCAATCTCTGGCCTGAGTGGAAGCTTGATCTCGACTGGTCGGGACTGTTCCCCGAGCTGAATGAGAAAATCGGCAGCGACGGATACGAAATGTTTGGCATGTTGTTGATGATGATGATCCTGAAAGGGATTTTTTCCAGTCTGGCGGGTCCTGTGCCGAGTTATGATATGCAAAGGATTCTGAGTACAAGGAATCCGGCTGAAGCCGCCAAAATGAGTGGTCTCACTTCGCTGGTTTTGTTCATTCCCCGTTATCTGATGATTGGCGGACTTGCTGTTCTGGGATTGGTTTACCTCAAGCCCGAGCTGATGAAGATGGGCGCCGACATTGACTTTGAGATGGTTCTTCCTCTTGCCATACGGCAGTTTATTCCCGTGGGCATCAAGGGACTTCTGCTGGCCGGATTGCTGGCAGCGTTTATGGGGACGTTTGCCGCTTTCATTAATGCTGCTCCGGCTTATCTCATCAACGATTTGTACAAGAAATACCTGAATCCCGGCGCTTCAAACAAAAAGCTGGTTCGCTACAGTTACCTGTCAAGTTTGCTCCTTGTGTTGATTGGCGTTTCTTTTGGGCTGTTTGCTAAAAACCTCAACAGCCTCACTTTATGGATCACTTCATCCCTTTATGGCGGTTATGCAGCTGCCAACGTGCTGAAATGGATATGGTGGCGCTTCAATGGCATGGGGTACTTCTATGGAATGCTTGGCGGACTTGTCGCGTCAATTATTGTACCCCCCTCGGTCAGGGCTTTCTATCCAGGTGCCATTGATATCTTTATGTACCCCATCGTTTTACTTATTTCCATGGGGGCATCGATATTGGGAACCATTCTGACCAAACAGGAAAATATGGAAACCCTGAAGAATTTTTATAAACAGACCCGTCCATGGGGATTCTGGGAGCCCGTGAAAAGAGAAGTGATGAAGGATGATCCCTCTTTTGAGCCCAATAAAGACTTTAAGCGTGATGCGTTTAATGTCGTGGTCGGGATCACCTGGCAGATGTCAATGGTTGTCATCCCCTTGTACTTGCTTTCTGGAGAATATTCATCATTGTG
>JAWOCV010000013.1:0-3891 GCA_046483585.1 Marinilabilia sp. | reverse complement strand
ACCCGATTCCAGAATTTTGGCCACGGCCTGTCCCCCCTTTCAGCGCCCCACGAAGCAATACATCTGGGCTTTGCTTCCAGGCCACAGGGCAAATTCTGGAATCGGGACCACAAATGCAGGATCTCAGGTAAATAGCCCGGTTTGTGGACGTTGACTCCCCTTAGGGCCAGGTTTGCCGAGTGTGGCGGAGCTCTTCCATGCGGCGGGAACCGTCCGGCTCCCAGGTAATGCGCACCGCACCGGACTCGGCTGTGGTCAGCAGTTCCACCTCTTGTTTACGAAGCGCCTGGCGCACTTCGAGATGCGGAAAGCGAAACGGATGCAGAAACGCGGCACTGGCCACGGCGAAGGAGGGATCCACAGCAGCGTAGAATTCCGGGGCGAGACTGCTGCGACTGCCGTGGTGGGGGAGCACTAACACCTCGCTTTGCAGCTCTACCCCGCTTTCGAGTACCGCCTCCACCCCGGCTTTTTCAATATCGCCGCACAAAAGGGCAAGCCCACGCTCGCCGTCCCACAACCGCAACACCAGAGAACTGTCATTTTTGTCCGCCATACGCCACTCGGCCGGCGGATGCAGGACTTCCAAGCGGTAACCTTCGCCCAAGGCGATCCGATCCCCGGCCTGCCATGTCTGGACCGGCACATCAGCCGCGGCCAGGGCAGCGCGAAGGTCTCGCCCATCGTCTCCAGCCGGCCACTGGCCGTTAAACGCGAATCTCTCCACTTGGCAGGTGTCCACCACGGTCTGCATCCCCCGATGGTGGTCAAAATCGGGATGGGTCAAAACAGCAGTATCCAGACGGGGCGGCGCTCCCTGGGTCAACGCGGGCAGGACCGCAAAGCGGGCCAAATCGAAATCTGGGTTCCAGGAACCGCCGCCATCAATAAGTATCCGTCGGCCTGAGGGCCCACGGAGCAAAACCGCTTGGCCCTGGCCGACATCCAAAACCGTCAGCCGCACCCGCCCCTGCTCCATTTGCGCTGCCAACGTGGGCCCCACAAGCAGGGCAAGCCCTACGGCCACCACGGGCCAGAAGCGTTTATACCCGGCCCAGGCGAGCACAAGCGCCCCGAGAAGCAACCAATACCCAAACGCCTGCGGCCAAAGCGGCCGCAGCACCATTATCTCCTCAAGCCAGCCCTGAGCGTCCAGCCAACTCAGCCCGGCGAACATTGCCTCCGCGAGCCGGGCAGCTGCGCCAAAACCCAAGGCCCCCACCGCGCTTGCCCCGGGCAGCAGCCAGCCCAGTACTCCCACTAGGGCCAAGGGCAACACCCCCAGCCCCAGCAAGGGCAGCCACAGGGCATTGAGGTACAAATGGGGACTGGCGAACCCAAAATTGGCTGTAACCAGCGGCAGCAACACCACATTGGCCAACGCGCTCACCCCCATCACCCCCAGGGCGTAGCGCACCGGCAAGAGCCAGCGCGGCAAAAAGGCCCACAATAATATTTACGAAGGTTCTTTCCTTTTTCTTTCATTTCTTCCCTTCGTAGTTTTAATAAATTCTCTTTTTGTAATTCGTATAATAGTGCTCGTTGATATTTATCAATGTTCATATCCTCTACTTCTTTTTTTCCCTTAAAAATGGTCTCAACGGTTTTTGCTAATCCTATAGCATCTTCTTTTTTCATGTCAAACGTGTTTTTTAATGCGTTTACCAGTTGTTTGTTCATGGGATTCCTCACCGACACTAGTTTTGCTTTGTTTGCTTATTAAGCTGTTATGGTACAAGTCTTACCTAGCGTCTTTACAGTTATTTACTAAAAAAATCTGAGACTATCAATTCTATGAATAATCGTTCATCTTCCGAATCCTTTAAATGATTCAGATGAATATCTCTTTGCCTAGAAAATACTAAAAGAGGTGTAAAAAAAATGACCGGCCGAGTGTTTAATTTTTATGCAGGTCCAGCAACCCTTCCCCTTCCTGCATTGAAACAAGCCCAAAAAGACCTTCTCAACTACAATGATACGGGTATGTCCATTATGGAACTCTCCCATCGATCAAAAGATTATGCAGCTATCCATACTCGTGCAACTGAACTTGTGCACGAACTGATGGGACTTTCTGAAGAGTATAAGGTTTTATGGTTACAGGGTGGTGCATCAACCCAGTTTTACATGGCACCATTGAATCTTATACAAAATGGTAAAGCAATGCAATATGTCGAAACGGGCGTATGGTCATCTAAAGCAATCAAAGAAGCAAAATTTTATGGTGACGTAGAAGTCGTTGCTAGTTCTCAAGATAAGAACTATTCCTATATCCCAAAAGATATATCATTTGGTGAAGATGCTTCATTTGCTCATATCACAGGGAATAATACGATTTTTGGAACGGAATTTCATTCATGGCCTAAAACTCCTGATGATGTACCCCTTGTCTGTGATATGTCTTCTAATATCATGGATCAAGTGATTGATCCGAGGAAATTTGGTGTTATTTATGCAGGAGCACAAAAAAACATTGGTCCAGCTGGGGTAACCCTTGTGATTGTTCGAAAGGATTTACTGAATCGGGTAGAAGAAAACACGCCCACCATGCAAAAATGGAAAACCCATGCAGACAAAGATTCATTGTTTAATACCGGTCCATGTTGGCCTATTTACATGTGTAAACTGAGTCTAGAATATTTACAAAGCTTAGGTGGAGTGAAGGCTATTGAAGAACAAAATAAGAACAAAGCATCCCTAGTGTATGATGTTATCGATACCTCAGATGGATTCTACAAAGGACATGCAGAAAAAGATTCCCGGTCTTGGATGAATGTTACCTTTAATCTACCTACTACTGAACTGGAACAAGAATGTGTTGAACAAGCGACAAAACGAAATTTGATCGGTTTAAAAGGTCATCGATCCGTTGGAGGAATGCGTGCTTCCATTTATAATGCTATGACGATTGATGGGGTTAACGCGTTAGTTGATTTCTTAAAAGAATTCCAAGAAAAACATCAATAGATAGTATCATACTTTTTTTATTTTTTCTTTTTTTTATATTTGTCATTTTGATAGTTTTCCACGTTGTTTTTTTATACCATTATTTTAAGAATCTAGTCATGGTAAATCATACCGCAATAAAAGGGATGATGTGACAGATATGACAAAAAGAATAATGGTAGTAGATGACGAAGAAGATATTCTTTTAGCACTAAAAACCTTCTATGAATCATACGATGTCGACTTGATTACGGTAACCAATGGAAAAGATTGTATCAAAGAAGTTGAACGTGGCTTCAAAGGAACGATACTTATCGATCTGATGATGCCTAAGATGACCGGGTGGGATACCATCGAAGCACTTGTTGATCGTGGCTTTGATAAACAACTAACCATTGATGTTATCACAGGAAAAGGCAGTAGGGACAAAGAGAAACTTATGAAATTAGCACCCTACATCAACGATTACATCAGCAAACCATTTGATCAAAAAACATTGGAAAAGATCCTTTCAGCATCATAACCTTTTTTTCTTTTTTTGTGATTTTATTTACATATGAACAATCCATGAGTATTTTATCAAATTGACATTTTGCCAGTACCAATTTAAATAGGAAAAGAAATCTTCCTGGTTTGAAACTGGTAATGGGTCTGAATGTGAAAAACACGCCACCAATCCAGTTGTCTTTCCATCAGACCCTTTTATATTACCATTGATTCTTTTAAAAGTCATCAAGTGTTTTACCCATGTTTTGTTTATAGATCCTCTGAGCAGTCTTCCATGATTTCCTTGTATGAGGGGGTAATTTCTTGTATGTTTTAACCCAATCAGAAAGAAATCGTTGGGTAATTTGATCAGATGGATACCCACTCCCCAGTGGTTTTCCAATTTTTTTTTCAAGTGATAAAGCAATACGAGTTACTTCTGCATCACGAATGGTTTTA
>JAWOCV010000318.1:0-13578 GCA_046483585.1 Marinilabilia sp. | reverse complement strand
CCGGATATTTCTGCAGAAAGAGGCCACATTCAAGCCCGGCATGAACGGCCTTAACTTCCGGTTTCTGGCCAAACAACTTTTCATAAGAGGAAACAGCCACTTCGAGGACAGGAGAGCTCATATCGGGTTCCCAGCCCGGATAACCGTCGGAATTTTTCACCTTTGCATCGGCAAGCTCAAAAACGCTTCGGACCATATTGGCAATATCGTCCCTTGCACTTTCCACCGAACTGCGTTGGCTGGTCGTAACCAATATCCCATCTTCCTCTTTTTTTACCGATGCCAGGTTGGTAGAGGTTTCCACCAGATTTTCTATTTCACGGCTCCAGGATACCACGCCATGGGGGCAAGCGTACAAGGCGTTCAGTAGCTTCTCCTGAAATGTTTTTGTGAACAGCTTTCCGGGGAGCTCCGTGGAACCAAGCAACAACTTTACGCCGGGATCGGTGAGCCGTAACTCCTGCTCCACATCGTGTGTCAGCATATTGAGGACCACACGCGCCTCCTCTTTGTAACGTGAGGGAACAACACCCACTGCCGAAGCTTCCCTTGCAATGGCGTTCCGCAGATTTCCTCCTTCAACAGAGGCCAGCCTGAAACCATATTGCCGGCCCATTTGCCAGAGGTACCGTACCAGTATCTTATTGGCATTCCCCAATCCTTTGCTTATATCGTCGCCCGAATGTCCTCCCTTAAGTCCCGTAACTTTTATCTCAAGAGCCGTATAACCATCCGGCACGTCTTCATAACCGGGTGTAAAGCGGGCCATGGTATCAATGCCCCCGGCGCATCCAATAAACAATTCTCCTTCGTCTTCCGAATCAAGATTGATGAGGGTCCGGCCTTCGAAGAAATCCTCTTCCAGATTGAAAGCTCCCGTCAGGCCTGTTTCTTCATCCACTGTGAAAAGACACTCCAGCGGCCCGTGAGCAATGTTGTCAGAAGCCAGAATAGCGAGTTGGGCAGCAATCCCTATGCCGTCATCGGCACCCAGAGTGGTGCCGTCAGCTTTGATCCAGTCGCCGTCACGAAGGGGAATGATGGGATCTGAAAAGAAGTCATGAACCTTATCGTTGTTTTTCTCCCCCACCATGTCTACGTGGGATTGCAGTACCACCGGTGGTTTTTCTTCCATCCCGGGGGAAGCCGGTTTTTTTATCAATACGTTTCCCGCCTTGTCTTTTTTTGCCTCCAAACCTTTGTCGTTGGCGAAGTTCAAAAGCCATCCGGTCATTTCTTCTTCATGCCGGGACAATCTCGGGATCTTACATATTTCATCAAAATACGACCAGAGTGGTTGGGGGGTCAGGCCTTCAAAAGCTTCTGTCATAATACTTCAAAATTACTTATCACAATAGATCGTTAGATTTTTAGATCTAAGATTTAAGACGATCCATATATTGTTTATAATCTGCATCTTAACACAATAGATCGTTAGATTATTAGATGTAAGATGTAAGAAAATTCGTACAATGCTCATATACTGTGATTTAACATGAGAAACGCCGCTATTTTAAACAATTGAAACGAGCATGACAAGGTTTGTCCCAAAAGTACATGTATAAACTTCAATCATGCGAGCCTGCCTGCCGACCTGTTAGAAGGCAGATATTGTTTTTTGAGATGAATTCTTTTGAGAAAATAGATTCTTTTCAAACAAACGTCAGGCAAGTCCCATCCGGCCTTAATAAAATAATTTATACGGATGAAATACAAGGTGTTACAAAAGTTTAACGGACTATTATTATCATTAATGGTCCGTTTTTTATCACAATACTCCGTTAAACTTTTGCAAGTATGTGTCATCCAGTTGTTTAATATTGAGGAATTGTTCATGTTAAATGCTGTATATCAATAATATATGAATTCTCTTAGATCTTAAATCTAAAAATCTAACGGTCTATTGTTATCAGCCTCCCTCATCCAGGATGGACAAAAGTTCCCTGACCTCTTCGATCTTTTCGATTTGCCCGGTATGTTCATAAGCCACAACAAGGTTGTTCAGAACCCGGCGGATAATTTCAATATTGGAACAGGGCTCAAAATAGGTCTGACGGGGCTCCAGTTTTTGCTGCTTGACGAAATGCTCAATTTCTTTTCTTCCCAGAACAGCACCTTTATTGATGGGGTTGATATAAAACAGGACGGAAGAGGTCTGATAATCGCCAATGCCCGGTCCGGTGGCCGGTTCGTCAAGATAAGCCAGAATAAAGTTTTTGGGCAGATTCACACCATATACCGGCAATCCCAGACGGCGGGCGATTACCGAGTAGATGATGGACAGGGAAAGGGGATTGCCTTTACGGGTATCAAGTACATCACAGATAAAAGAGTTCTGGGGAGCCAAAAAGTTACTGTTATTACGTGAAAAGCCATGCACATCGAACATGATATGGTTGATGATGCGCACCTTTTCCAGTGCAGTCAAATGCTCATTGAGCTCCAGCCAGATATCTTTACGCAATTTACCAATGGCCTCGTCAATTTCTCCGAAGGTGAGTTCCGGATATTGATATCTTGCTACAAGCCACGCCCCTTTCAAAAGGTCATCTTCTTCATAAGCCACCCAACTTCTGAACCTCTTTGTGAGATCCCGGAATTGAAGGGAATGGATGATATTTTCGATGCGTTGCTGCATGACACCATCTTCCTGCTCTTCCCAGGCTTTTTCTAGCTCCGGCACAATTTCCACTTCTGCTTTGAGCAATTCCCCTTCCACGGAGTTGAAAACTTCATCGCTGGGGTCGTCAAGCAATGTGATCAAGGCTTTTATTCTATCGGTCTCCATGTTTACCATTAAAACCCATGTTTTGATAAACGATCTAAAACGTATTGCACAAGACTTTTCACAACCGGTTTGTAATCCTTGCTGGAAGTACCGGCCTTTCGGTTGGCGATAACGGCACATACTGTTGCCGCCTTGTGTCCGAGAAGTTTTGACAAGCCGTAAATGGCTGAACACTCCATTTCATAATTGGTGATCCGTTCACTGCCGTAACGGAATTCTGATAAGCGGTCATTGATTTCAGGGTTTTGCAAAGGCAGTCGGATCACACGTCCCTGGGGTCCGTAAAAGCCGGGTGCCGAAATGGTGTTTCCTTCATGAACATTTTCCTCTTTCAACACCTCCAACAATTTTTCATCGGCATTGACCACATATGGCCGGGTCAAACGGTCAGACCAGCCGGTATCTTTCACGAGCTGCTCTTCAAAACCCGGATCAAAAATGCTCTCTCCTCCTTCATAAAAATTCAGTAACCCATCAAAGCCAATGGCTCTCCTGCTCAACAACCAGCTGTCAACCGGTAGATCCTCCTGCAGAGAACCAGTAGTGCCTATGCGAACAATATTCAGTGACGAAAGATGGCTTTTCACCGTCCTCGTTTCAAAATCCACATTGACCAGCGCATCCAGTTCATTGAGCACAATATCAATATTATCCGTCCCTATTCCCGTAGAAAGCACGGTAAAACGGGTACCCTTATAACGCCCGGTACGGGATACAAATTCGCGATTATCAGCCGAATGCTCGATCTTTTCGAAAAAACCCGACACCGTCTCCACTCTTCCGGGATCTCCAACCAGAATGATGTTCTCCGCCAGCTCTCCCGGCCTGATGTGAAGGTGAAAAACCGAACCGTCGGGATTTATGATCAATTCTGATTCCTGTATTCTTCTCATAATATATTTTTTAAAAGTCAGGGCACGATCCGTTCATAATGGTCTCATTCTCACCCAAAGAAACTGTTTAAGTTTTGCTTTTGGAACATGTGTTTGAAGGATTGAGTCCTTACAATAGATAGATCGTTAGACTTTTAGATATCAGATGTAAGATGAATATTCTTACACTAAAAATCAGTCTTTAAACACAAAGAGTTTTTTGGCACAAACAATTGACTAAAAGGTTCTTACAGAAATTAACGAACTATTATCCTCAATAGTCCGTTAAACTTTTGTAAGTATTTGTTATTCAATTGTTTAAAATCGAAGCATTCTTTGTGTTAAAATACGGATTATCAACATCATACGATTCATCTTAAATCTTAAATCTAACGATCTATTGATCCTCATACAAGTCAAAAATACTGCAAATGGCAACGCCATTTCAGAAAATATTGCTGAAAAATAAGGGCCCAGGACTCGAAAACATCACAAAGGTTAAAACAGTTTCTAAATTCAAATTAAGAAAAAATAATTGGAAAATAAAACCCATTGTCTGGTTAAATGGACCGGTTAAGTGGCCTGTCACCTTCATCCGAATTCCGGGAAATATTTTTACTTTTGCAAAAAATAACCAAACGATGATACAACGAATACAGACTTTATACCTCCTGATCGCCACCATTCTTACCGGGAGTTTGTTTTTCCTGACCATGGCCGAGATGGCCGGCAGCGATGCTCTCTATGAACTCACCTGGCGGGGCGTCTATGAGGTGGAGCCAGACGGAGCAAAAGAATTAATGGTGCCCGGCTGGGCTCTCGCCATACTAACGGTTCTGACCACCGCTTTATCGCTGGTGTCCATATTCCTCTATAAGAAACGCATGGTCCAGATCCGGATTTGCGCCCTGAATCTGGGTTTGTTGCTGGGACTGTCGGCCATGATCTACTACATGGGAAGAACCGGGGCCAACGAAATGGACGCGACGGACCTCTCTTTCAATTGGCCGTTGGTGCTGCCGTTGGTGGCAATGATACTGGTTTACCTGGCCCTGAGGGCCATCGGAAAAGACGAGGCCCTTGTGAAGTCAATGAACCGGATCCGGTAAAGCACCTGTCCTCACTCTCTGTCAGAGCTCAAGCAGCTGATGCCATGGATCCTTTCCGTCAGAAATAAGCATTTCGGGATGTTCCAGCACCTCTTTCACATCTGTGAGAAACCCTACAGAATCTTTTCCGTCGATGAGTCTGTGGTCGTAGCTCAAGGCCACGTACATCACCGGGCGCACCTCCACTTGTCCGTTGATCGCCACAGGCCGGTCCACAATGTTGTGCATCCCCAGAATAGCAGACTGCGGTGGATTGATCAGAGGCGTGGAAAGCATGGAACCAAAAACCCCGCCATTGGTTATGGTAAAAGTTCCCCCGGACATCTCCTCCAGTGAGATCTTCCCTTCACGGGCTTTGCCGGCCAGTTCTTTCAGCTTTTTTTCAATGGCCGCCAGCGAAAGATGGTCCACATTTCGAACCACCGGTACCATCAGCCCCCTGGGCGTTTGTACGGCCACCGAGATGTCCACATAACGGGGCGTTACGATCTCTTCTCCGTCAATCATGCTGTTCACCATGGGTCGCTCTTTCAGGACGAGGGCCGATGCTTTCATAAACAATGACATAAATCCCAGCTTAAGCCCGTGTTTTTCGACAAAAGATTCCTGGTATTTTTTACGCAGAGCCGAGAGAGCCGACATATCCACCTCGTTGAATGTGGTCAGCATGGCGGTTTCGTTCCTGACGCTCACCAGCCGCTGGCTGAGTTTTTTCCTGAGCTGGCTCATCTTTTTGCGCCCTTCGGTACGTTCCGGTTTTTCACTGCCCTGCTGCTCTGGCTTTGATATCCCCTGAATAACGGCATCCACGTCCGAAACCGACAGTTTTTTGAGTCCGGCCACAATATCATCAACCGAAAGACCGGCAGCTTTCATCTTTTCACGAGCCAGGGGCGTCATACGCACCTTTTGACCACCGCCTTCGGGCTCCGGGCGCTCCTTTTCTGCCCCCCCGGTTTCTTCTCCGGTCTCACTCTCCGCAGCCTTTTCAGGAGGTGCCTTGCCAGCGGTTTCATCTTCCGGCAGAGAGGATGATCCGGGCTCAGCCGCCTCTTCTGCATCCGTCTTTTCGCTTTCCTTTTCCGGCTGATCCGGTGAAACGGCATCTTCTTCCACTTCCACTGAAGTATCAATACGGCAGGCCACCTCCCCCACCGGAATCGTGGAACCATCTTCAACAAGAATGGAGATTTTCCCGCTGTCGGGAGCATTGAGCATCAGGGTAGCCTTGTCAGATTCAATTTCAGCCAGTTCCTGATCTTTTTTGACCAGATCGCCGTCATTGACCAACCATGTGGCCAGTTCCACTTCTGTGATGGATTCGCCGGGACTGGGTATTTTTACATCTGTCATGATTGCGTGTTGTTTTGTGGATGTTTGCTTATTGCCGTTGCCAGCAGAAACCATTTCTGAATGGTCTTTGCATTCTTAACATCAATAGTCTGTTAAACTTTTGTAACACCTTGTATTGCAATTGTTTAAAATATAGGCGTTTCTCAGATTAAATCACAGTGCATCAGAATTGTACGAATTTTCTTACATCTTACATCTAATATCTAATAATCTAACGATCTATTGTAACATCGAGTCTCCTTTTATATAGAAAACCGCTGGGGGGTTTCAAAATACCGGTGTTGTTTCAATATCTCGGCCCTGGTTTGTCCCTCCACACATTGAAGACCGCAGTAATCGTTTTTCAGTTCACAATGGCATTTTTTAAATACTTTTCCGATGATCTCCTTTTGACCGACGACATGCAGACCGCTAAGGCCGGTGGCCGGACTTGCACTGGCCAGTCGTGCCACGGGAATGAACCTCAATTCCGGCGCCTGATTCTGCACATAATACCACGCTCCCATATTTTCGGGTTCCTCCTGAACCCATAGATTAAGCAAAGCATTGGGGTAACGCTCCACCACATCCATTACCTGTTGTTTGGGAAAGGGATGCAGTTGTTCGATGCGCACAAGAGCCACATCACGGGCTTTTAATTCTTGTTTACGGGCCAGCAGATCGTAATAGATCTTACCGCTGCAAAAAACCACCCGTTTGACCTTATCCGGATCATTATCCTTATCATCGATCACTTCATGGAATTTGTCAGCGGCCAGGTCGTTCAATCCGGAAATACAGGCCGGATGACGCAGCAGACTTTTGGGGGTGAAGACCACCATCGGGACCCTGAACTGGCGTTTCAACTGTCGCCGCAAGGCGTGAAAAAAATTGGCAGGAGTGGTGCAATTCAGCAATTGCATATTGTTTCCCGCCGCCTGATTGAGAAAACGTTCCATCCGGGCACTCGAATGTTCGGGCCCCTGACCTTCAAAACCATGCGGAAGCAGCATGACCAGGCCATTCATCAGTCCCCACTTTTCTTCTGCCGAAGCAATAAACTGATCCACGACCACCTGACCGGCATTCACAAAATCTCCAAACTGGGCTTCCCAGACGGTAAGTCCCCAGGGAACACCAAGGGCAAAACCATACTCAAATCCCAGTACACCATATTCACTGAGCGACGAATTATATATATTGAAAGTGGCCTGATGATCTCCGATGTATTGGAGCGGAAAATACATTTCGTCCTTGTCCTCAAGTGTAAAGCCTGCATGACGATGGGCAAACGTCCCGCGAATCGAATCCTGTCCACTGATCCGCACCGGATGACCTTCGTTCAGCAATGAGGCATAGGCCAGTAATTCGGCCATGGCCCAGTCTATACGATCATCTTGCACCATCTTCTGCCGGTCGGCAACCAATTTTTCCAGTTTACGGAAGAACTTTTTATCCTCCGGAAGATGGTTGATCTTTTCTGCCAGGTCAAGAAGCTCTTGTTTGTCTACCTTCGTTTCGGGAGATGTCTTAAAATCGGAATCATCCGCATGCTGATAGGATGACCACAGGTCTTTCATAAACCTGCGTATATGAACAATGTCGGTTTTCTGGGAAATTTTCAGCTCTTCTTCCAGTAACCCCTCAAACTCTTCCTTTATCTTTGCCATATCTTTTTTACCAAGGACCTTCTCCTTCATTAACTTACCGGAATATATCTCCGCCGGATCGGGATGCGAGGCAATGGCTTTGTAGAGAGTGGGCTGGGTGAAACGGGGCTCATCTCCTTCGTTGTGCCCGTGTTTCCGGTAAGAAAGAATGTCTATAAAGACATCGGTATGGAACGTATGCCGGTACTCTACGGCCAGTTCCAGAGCATATACAATGGCTTCGGCATCATCGCCGTTGATGTGAAACACGGGGCTGCGGGTGACCTTGCCCACGTCGGTGCTATATGTACTGGAGCGGGCGTCGAGGTAATTGGTGGTAAATCCTACCTGGTTGTTAATAACAATATGAATGGTTCCACCGGTAGAATACCCGTTCAGCCGGGCCATCTGCACCACTTCATACACCACGCCCTGCCCGGCAATGGCTGAATCACCGTGGATGACCACCGGTACGATCCGATTAAAATCGTTTTCATAAGCATGCTCGGCCCGTGAACGCGTCAGTCCTTCCACAACAGGCGTGACCGCCTCCAGGTGGGAAGGATTGGGCGTCATACCGACTTTCACCGGTTGGCCAGATAAAGTGTCGATGCTGTTGTCGTAACCCAGGTGATATTTCACATCCCCCAGGGAGATGCTTTCATCGTACTGATCACCGTTGAATTCGTTAAAAATATCACGCAGCGGCTTTTTCAAAATATTGGCCAACACATTGAGCCGCCCCCGGTGCGACATACCGATCATCACCTCCCGTACGCCAAGGTCAGAACCTTTTTCTAAAACCGCTTCCAGGCCGGGAATGAGCACTTCTGTCCCTTCCAGGGAGAACCGTTTTTGGCCGGCAAACCGCCTGTGGATAAAGCGTTCAAACTCCACCGCCTCTTTCAGGCGACGATAAATGCGGTGTTTTTTATTATGGGTGAATGAGGGGGTGTTGCGTACCTCTTCCATCTTCCTTTTTAACCATGACACCATTTCGGGATGACGAATATAGAGATACTCAACCCCCACAGATCCACAATATGTTTGCTTCAGATGGGCTATAATATCACGCAGAGTGGCGGGACCGAGGCCCAATTGACTGCCCGCCTGAAAGACCGTATCCAGATCTTCTTCGGAAAGGCCAAAATTCTCAATATCAAGGGTGGGAAAATATTTCCGGCGGGAACGGACCGGATTGGTTTCGGTAAAAAGATGTCCCCGCTGCCGGTAACCATGGATCAGATTAAGAACATTAAACTCTTTGTCGACCAATCCCGGCGAAGATGAATCGAATTTTTTCAGTGCAAAATCAAACCCTTTAAAGAAATTGCGCAAACCGGGATCTACCGATTCCGGATCTTTCCGGTAATCTTCGTAGAGCTTTTCCATCGCTTCAATGTCGCTATTGCCGACAAACGAAAATGTGTCCATAAAATTCAGTCAAAAAAATTATCTTTGAGTCAACTCCTAAAAGTCATTTTTTGCCAATATCTTAATTGCAGGAAATTTTAAACCTTCATCCTCAATAGGTTAACTCCGGTTCAAAAAAACACCAGTCAACCGGGCCTGACAAAAAAATCTTTTCGGAGCAGACTTGTGGTTGAACAAATATAAAATCGAACCCCGGCACAATAAGGCAAACCGGCATTCAAAATTTACCAAAATGGTTTTTTTCTTAGAACAACTGGCCGACTATCACCTTCAAAAGTATTTAACAGACATTTCGGATTTTTGTTTTGTCTTTCCCAGCCGCAGGGCCGGTGTTTTTTTCCGCCGCTACCTGAACGACAAAACCCCGCAACCGGTTTTTTCGCCCGATATTCTCACCATCAACGACTTTTTCGGCAAGCTGGACCCCCGGCCTGTAAGTGATAACATCAGCCTGGTATTCAAACTTTACAACGCTTACAAAGCCACCATTAATAAAGATATGCCCCTGGACGAATTCATCCCCTGGGGAGAGATGTGCCTGGCCGATTTCGACGACATCGACAAATACCTGGCCGATCCCGGTCAGGTATTCCGTAACCTGGCCGATCAGAAAGCTCTCGAAGACGATTTCAGTCACCTCGCGGAAGACCAGATCGAAGCCATCCGAACGTTCTGGAATACCTTCGACCCCAAACGGCTCTCGCAGTTGCAGCAATCGTTCCTGGAAATCTGGGAAAAAATGCCTGACCTTTATGACCATTTCAATGAAATGCTGGACCACGAAAATGAAGTATACGAAGGCAAGTTGTTCCGTTCGGTGGCCCGTCGTGTACAGGAGCGGTCCCTGGGAGAGCTCCCTTACAAGCATGTGGTTTTTGCGGGCCTGAATGCCCTGAACAACTGTGAAAAACGGTTGCTCCATCACCTGAAGGCCCGGGGCGTTGCTTCATTTTTCTGGGACTATCCTCAGTGGACCCTTCAGAGCAACCCGTTATATCCGGGGGATGAGCGACCGGGAGCCGACCATGAAGCGGCCCGCTTCATCCTTGAAAACCTTCAGGACTTTCCCATGCCCGGGGACTGGAACGATCCGCAGAGCCGGGGGCCTGAAAAGATCACCATCGCCACGGCGGCAAATGATCTGGGGCAAACTCAGATCGCGGGGGATTTTCTGAAGAAAGCGGCTGCCACAAACAGCGACAATGCCAACCTCCCGCCCGCCCGTACGGCTCTGGTCCTGGCCGACGAAGCCCTGATGCTGCCGGCCATTCATGCCATTCCCAAAGAATGGGAAAAGATCAACGTCACCCTGGGATATCCACTCAAAAACACTCCGGCTTATGGCCTCATAGAGTCACTCATGACCCTCCAGCGTTCCATGCGCACCACCCGGCAGGGAAAAACATGGTTCTATCACCGCCACCTGATGGGGGTGTTGCGTCATCAGTATATCGCCGCCATACTGGGCGACCATGGGCGTCAAGTGGTAAACCAACTCATCTCGGCAAACCAGGTATTCATCGAAAAAAGCCAGATCCCCGACCATGAACTCACCAACCGGCTTTTGCAAAAAACCGGTTCGGAAGAAGAACTTACCAATTATTTGAAGGAGGTTTTGCAAACCGTCTATCAACATCTGCTGAAAAGCTCCGAAACCTCACTTGAGCGTGAATTTGTCTATCACCTTTACCTCACCATCAAACGATTGGGGGAAATACTTGCCAACCAGGAAGAGAGCATCAATACCGACACCTGGCACCGCCTTTTCAGGAAACTGGCCGATTTCAGCACCGTTCCCTTCCGCGGAGAACCGCTCAGCGGCCTCCAGATGATGGGCATTCTGGAAACCAGGGTTCTCGATTTCGACAATCTGGTGATACTGGGCATGAACGAGGGAACATTTCCCCATACGGCACCCCCAAATTCATTTATCCCTTATAATTTGAGGAAAGGGTTCGGTCTGCCCACCATTGACCATCAGGATTCCATTTTTGCCTACTATTTTTATCGCCTGATCCACCGGGCCCGCCATGTAACGCTGGTATGGTCGTCATCGGATGCCGCCAAACAGGCCGCTGAGATGAGCCGCTTCCTTCAGCAGATCTATTATGAATACCCCGGAACCGTCAGGTCAGAAACCTTCGTACAGTCGGCCGGCACCAAAACCGCCCCCGTCATTCATTCCGAAAAAAATGCGGAGGTAATGGCACAACTGGCCGGATACCTTGAAAACGGAGAAAAAAATTTGTCACCCAGCGCCCTAAGCAACTATATCGAATGTCCGCTACGATTCTATTTCAATTACCTGGCCGGGGCCAAAGAACCCGATACCATCGCCGAGGAGCTGGATCCGCGCATCTTCGGTAATCTGTTCCACGAGACAGTGGAAGCCCTTTACCGGCCATTCATAGGGAAAGAAGTCACGGCCAACGACATCGAACAGTTATCGGAAAAAGCCCATGTACGCGCTACGCTGCTGAAAATTTTTGAAGAGAATGTGCCTTTCATCCGGCAAAACGAAAGCCTGTTTGCCGACCTGCAGGGAAAAAACAGCCTCGTTTTTGAAGTGCTGATGCGCTACCTCAACGGTTTCCTTAAAAGTGAAAAAGAAGTGGCCCCCTTTACCATCAAAGGCTTGGAGACCAAAACCCGCATGGTATTCGAAACCCCTGCCGGCAGAAAGATCCGATTGGGCGGAAGCATTGACCGGCTGGACCAGAAAGAGGGAATCACAAGGGTGATCGATTACAAAACCGGAAAAGGCGAAAACCGCATCAAAACCATTGCCGATCTCTTCGACACCTCCAAGCATGCAGGGAACAAGGCCGTTTTTCAGACCCTGCTCTACGCCCTTATGATCGCGGACGAAAAAATACCTCCTGAAAATATCCAGCCCGGAGTGGTGTGGATGCGGTCACTGTTTACCGATACCGATACCTCTCTCTATCTGCAACCCGGCCGGGGACAAAAGGACCCCCTGACCCTGGCCATGGCCGAAGAAGAATACCAGGCCGAATTGGGGCGGCTTCTGGATGAGTTATTTGACGAAAAGGTGCCGTTCCGGCAGACGGATCATGAGGCGAATTGTGAACACTGCATTTACCGGGAAATTTGTTTGAAATGACCGGCTGCTAGCCTCAAAACAGTCTCCATCCAAAGGCACAGGTCTCCGGAACAGGATACCAGTATGGCGTCATATTATTAAAATATCGTGCAAGCAGAAACTGATGTTTCCTTGATACGGCACTAAGTCTGATCACCATTTTCATCTTGTTCATCTTCCAGCAGGTCGGGCCGAAGTCGGCGGGTCCGCTCCAGGGCCTGCTCTTCACGCCACTCATCAATACGTTTGTCGTTGCCTGAAAGCAGTACTTCGGGAACTTTCCATCCCTTATATTCTGAAGGCCGTGTATACACCGGCGGAGCCAGGAGGTTGTCCTGAAAAGAATCGGTAAGAGCCGAAGTTTCATCGCCGATGACTCCGGGCAATACCCGCACAACGGCATCCACAACCACAGCAGCTCCCAGCTCACCACCACTAAGCACGAAATCACCCACCGATATCTCACGGGTCACATAATGATCGCGAACCCTCTGATCCACGCCCTTGTAATGACCGCAAAGAATAATGAGGTTCCCGCACAGGGAAAGCCGGTTGGCTTCCTTCTGATCAAAACGCCGGCCATCAGGAGTCATATAGATGACATGATCATATGTTCGTTCACTCTTCAGCTTATCAATGGCCCGGGCAATGGGATCGATCTGCATCACCATCCCGGCTCCGCCCCCAAATGGGTAGTCGTCGACCCGCCGGTGCTTATCGGCTGAGTAGTCCCTTATATCATGCAATACGATTTCAACCGCCCCTTTTTCCATGGCCCTTTTAATGATGGATTCGCTCAGCGGCCCCTGGAACATGGCCGGAAACAGTGTAAGAATGTCAATCCGCATAAGTCTCTTTCTTTTCGGCAAAGATAATTGAAATCCAGAGTATGGCATAAAGGGACTGGTTGAATGGTTAATTGGGTGCTGGGTGCTGGGTGCTGGTTGCTGGTTGCTGGTTGCTGGTTGCTGGTTGCTGGTTGCTGGTTACCAGATGTCATTCTGAGCTTGCGAAGAATCTGTGGCTGGTTGAATGGTTAATTGGTTAATTGGTTAATTTGGGTGCTGGGTGCTTGTTGCTGGTTGCTGGTTGCTGGTTGCTGGTTGCTGGTTGCTTGTTGCTGGTTGCTTGTTGCTGGTTGCTGGTTGCTGGTTGCTGGTTGCTGGTTGAGACCAAGTCCTCAAGGCCAAAACAGGCAACCAAAAACAAACAACAAAGGACCTCAACTATACTGAAAGCTACGGTCACGAGAAGCCAGGCACCAATTTATCAGGGACAGATTCTTCGCAAA
>JAWOCV010000289.1:0-5611 GCA_046483585.1 Marinilabilia sp. | reverse complement strand
ACTCTATAAAGAGGTTTGCCGGTAAAATCGGATGATTCTGTATGCCGGGTCACCGGGGTCAATAAGCTAAGACCTGATTTTTGACCGCTTATTATCCCTTTAGGTTTAACCATAGTCGGTTAAACTTTCTTAAGGGTGTGTTATTCAACTGCTTAAATATGGAGAGGTTTTTATGTTAAAATACATATTATCAGCAATATATGGATCGTCTTAAATCTTAAAATCTAATGATCTATTATTTAAATAACCGGTCATATTTTGAGTTAGTCAAACGTTTGATTACTGTTGTTGGCAATATGGATCATTTCTTCATATTGGTCGGGTGTTAGATCCTGAAAATAATAGTGAGCCGGGTCCACTGGCCGGTTTTTTACCCTGACTTCATAATGGAGGTGAGGAGCGGTTGATTTTCCGGAGTTCCCCACAGTACCTATCACATCACCGCGCTTAACCGAATCGCCCCTTGAAATATTGAATTCGTCCATATGTGCATAAACCGTGGAGAATCCGAAACCGTGGTCTATCTCAATATGATTGCCATACCCGCCATGCGAGCGGATCCTTCTTTTTACCACACCGTCCCCGGTGGCATAAATTTCAGTTCCGGTAGGAGCTGAGAAATCCATCCCTTCATGAAACCTTCTTACTTTGTAAATGGGATCGATGCGCCATCCATAGCCGGAAGCAGTTCTTCTCAGGTCGTTATTGGAAAGTGGTTGAATGGCCGGGGTACAACGTAACATTTCTTCTTTACGCTGCGTAAGGTCAATGATTTCATCGAAAGATTTGCTCTGAACGTAGAGCTCTTTCATGATGACATCCAGTTTTTCTGCAGTATTAGTTACGAGTTCTGCATTGTCGAGGTTCTCGAGATGTTTGTAACGGTCCATACCACCAAAACCGGCTTTTCGGACTGAGTTGGGGATGGAGTCGGCCTGGTAAATGACCCGGTAAATATTTTCGTCACGTTGCTGTATGTCATCCAGGACAACCTGAATTTGTTGAAGTTTTTTGTCCATTATTTCATACTGCGACTGCAGCCGGGAATTTTCCCGTTCGAGTCGCTTCTCCTGCGGACTGTCAAAGATATATGAATATCCGAAAAAGTATAGAACCCCCAAAACAGCGGAAAACATAGTGTAGGTGAAGATGCGGCGAAGGACAAAGCGGGTTCCCGTTTCAACTGGTTCGTAATTTAATGTTTCAGGATTAAATTTATACTTAACTTTTGACATACGGTAATATTTTGTTGTCCAAAAATAGAAAAAAATGTTTTCTACACCTATATATTGGATGATTAATCTAATTTTGCGGTACAGAAAAAATTTTACAACCTTGCGGTGCTCTGCTCCTGTCTTTGAATTTTTAATCCCTTTGGATGTCTGCAGGAGATTGTTTTTCAGTAACTTATATGCTGTAAGCCAAACATTGCACTGCTGGTTTTCGACAAGTATTGTACGAGGTATATTAAAAAAGGTTTAATTTTTTTGGCAAAAAGTTTTTTTGCCGGATTATTTTGAAGGGAAATAACATGAGAGCATCCGAGGTAAGACAAAGATTTTTTGATTTTTTCAGGTCTAAACAACACACGATCGTTCCTTCCGCGCCAATGGTGGTCAAGAATGATCCTTCACTGATGTTCACCAATGCCGGGATGAACCAGTTTAAGGACATTTTTCTGGGCAATCTTGAACCTCCCCACAAGCGGGTGGCCAATGCCCAAAAGTGCCTGCGGGTTTCCGGTAAGCATAATGATCTTGAAGAAGTAGGGCATGACACTTACCATCACACCATGTTCGAAATGCTCGGGAACTGGTCTTTCGGAGATTATTTTAAAGAAGAAGCCATTGACTGGGCCTGGGAATTTTTGACCAAAGAGCTGGACATCGATAAGGAACGGTTATACGCGACCATTTTTGAGGGGGACCCGGATGATGGTATTGAACGTGATAATGAGGCGCTGGAATGCTGGAAAAAGTACCTTCCTGAAAAACGGATATTGAACGGGAGTAAAAAGGACAACTTCTGGGAGATGGGAGATACCGGTCCCTGTGGTCCTTGTTCTGAGATTCATATCGATATGCGCCATCCTGAGGAGTGTTCAGTTAGAGACGGTGCTGAACTGGTCAATGCGGATCATCCCGAGGTGATTGAAATATGGAACCTTGTTTTTATTCAGTACAACCGGAAGGCCAACGGTGAATTAAATGCCTTACCTCAGAGGCATATAGACACCGGTATGGGTTTTGAACGGCTTTGCCGGATCCTTCAGAATAAAACTTCCAATTATGATACCGATGTTTTTCAGCCCATTATTCGGCAAATATCATCTTTGACCGGTATTGAATACGGAAGCAATGAAGAAAGTGATGTCGCCATGCGGGTGGTGGCCGACCATATTCGTACCATTGCCTTCTCCATCACCGACGGGCAATTGCCGTCTAATAACAAGGCCGGTTACGTGATACGAAGAATACTGAGAAGGGCGGTTCGTTACGCCTACACCTTCCTGAATGTTCGGAATCCGTTCATGAGCGGTCTTTTACCTGCACTTATCGAGACCATGGGTGATGCGTATCCCGAACTTCAGGACCAGCGGGAGCTGATCGATAAAGTTATTCACGAAGAGGAGGAGTCGTTTCTGAAGACTTTGTCTACAGGTATTGCCATGCTCGACAAGATCATTGATGAAACGCTTAGCAATAATTATAATGTGGTTTCGGGCAAGGCCGCCTTTGAACTTTACGATACGTTTGGCTTCCCGCTTGACCTGACCGAGCTGATCCTCGGAGAAAAAGGCCTGGTGGTGGATCGCCGCGAATTTGAAAAAGAGATGGAAGCGCAAAAGACGCGGGCCCGCAATGCCGCTACCATGGAGACTGGTGACTGGATTGTCTTGCGGGAGGATAAGGTGGAAGAGTTTGTCGGTTACGATTTCCAGGAAACGGAAGTTTATCTTACCCGCTATCGTGAGGTGAAGCTAAAAAATAAGACCCAATACCAGCTGGTGTTTAACATTACCCCGTTTTATGCCGAAGGGGGAGGGCAGGTTGGTGATTCCGGGTACATTACCAACGGGAAGGAGACGATCAATATTCTGGATACCAAAAAAGAGAACGATCTGATCATCCATATAGCCAATAAGCTTCCTGAAGACAAATATGGTGTTTTCAAAGCAATCGTGGACTTTGATAAGCGTCGCCGGGCTGCCAATAACCATACAGCTACTCATCTTTTGCATAAAGCTTTACGACATGTTCTGGGACAGCATGTGGAACAAAAAGGTTCACTTGTGCATCCCGATTACCTGAGATTTGATTTTTCCCATTTTCAAAAATTGAGTCCCGGGGAGCTTCGCCAGGTTGAGCGTATGGTGAATGCTGATATACGTGCCAATACCCCGGCGGATGAACACCGCGAAGTTCCCATGGAGAAGGCCCGTGAAATGGGTGCCCTGGCTTTTTTTGGTGAAAAATACGGAGATGTTGTGCGTACCATTGCCTTTGGTGATTCGGTCGAACTTTGCGGTGGGACCCACGTTAATGCTACCGGCGAGATTGGTTTTTTCCGCATTATTGGGGAAGGTTCTGTTTCGGCCGGAATACGAAGAATTGAGGCTGTAACCGCAGAAAAGGCCGAAGAGTTGGCCTACAATCATGCCGACCTTCTCGAAGAAATTTCATCGTTGGTGAAAAGCAAAGGACAATTGCGGAAGAGTATTGAGAACATCATCAGGCAAAATACCCAATTGTCACGGCAACTCGATGCGATGATGCAGAAATTTTTGAGTATCGAGAAGCAAAGTATTCTTGACAGCGCCCGTAATGTCAATGGCGTCAGTCTAATCTCGAAAGTTGTGAAACCAGAACTGGGTGGCAACCTGAAAGATCTTGCGTTTCAGCTAAGAAACGAAACAGATGGCGATATGGTGGCTGTTCTTGGGGCAGAAGTGAACGGAAAGCCCCAGTTGACCGTTATATTATCAGACAGCCTAACCAATGAAGGAAAACTCAATGCTGTGGAGCTTATTCGTACCGCTGCCAAAGAGATACAAGGTGGCGGGGGAGGACAACCTTTCTTTGCGACAGCAGGAGGAAAGAATGCCGGTGGGTTGCAAAAGGCGGTGGATGTTGCTGCTGCCATGACAGAGGAAAAACTTGTGGGTAAATAACCGGTGAAAAAGACCGGAAAATTTGTGTTATATGAAGATAGACCGGACTTTTGACTTATTGGAAAACCTCAGACACCACCATAATAAACCCGATATTCTGGTGGCCAAAAGAGAAGGAAGCTGGGTTGGCTTCAGTGTTGACGATTACATCCGCAATGCTATGAATGTGGCTTATGGATTGTTGGCTATGGGATTCAAAAAGGGTGACAAAATCGCTACAGTATCCAACAATCGTCCCGAATGGAATTTCGTGGATATGGGAATGGCCCTGATCGGTGTGGTTCATGTGCCGGTTTATCCCACCATTGGAGATGATGAATACAAACACATTTTTTCCCATTCTGATGCCAAAATGTTGATCGTGTCCGATCGTGCGAGCTATCAAAGACTCAAGCCAATAGCCGGGAAAATATGGAAATTGAAACGGATCTATACTTTCAACTATTATGAAAACATTCCGCACTGGTCGGAAATAACCCAAACGGGTTTCAAGAATAAGATCAGGTATCGTGATGAGCTGGAGAAGATATCGGCATCTATTTCAGGAGATGACCTGCTGACCATCATATATACTTCAGGAACGACCGGGTTGCCCAAAGGAGTGATGCTCTCTCACCGTAACATTCTGAGCAATGTGGAGGGTTCTTTTAACCTTTACCCGCTCAATGATTCAGACCGTGTTCTGAGTTTTCTTCCGCTTTGCCATGTATATGAGCGGATGGTTAATTATCTTTTCCAGTGGAAGGGGTGCAGTATTTATTATGCCGAAAATCTGGGGACCATTGCTCAGAATCTGGCTGAAATTAAAGCATCTGCTTTTGCAACGGTGCCCCGGGTGATCGAACGCATTTACGACCGCATAGTTTCGAAGGGAGAAGATCTTAAAGGGACGAAGCGGAAAATTTTCTTCAGAGCACTTAAACTCGGGGAACGTTTCAGAACCGACGGGAAGCAGAATTTTTTGTACGGGCTCCAACTGAGTATTGCCCGTAAACTTGTATTTGCAAAATGGCAGCAGGCTTTCGGAGGACAACTGAAATTCGTTATCTCAGGCGGAGCTGCTCTCCAGCCGCGGCTTAGCCGGTTGTTTTTCGCTGCCGGGATTCCCCTTATGGAAGGATACGGCATGACGGAAACCTCACCGGTTATTGCAGCCAATCATTTGAGCGAACCCAATAGTTTGAGAATAGGGACTGTAGGTCCGGTGCTTAAAAATATTGAAGTAAAGATCGATGATGACGGGGAAATATTGGTAAAAGGGCCCAGTGTTATGATGGGATATTACAAAGATGCCAGGCATACCCGTGAGGTCATAGACAAGGAAGGCTGGCTTCATACCGGTGATATCGGTACATTTGTGGAAAAACGTTTTCTTAAGATCACCGACCGGAAAAAGGAGATGTTTAAAACCTCCAGCGGGAAGTATATTGCGCCTCAGTT
>JAWOCV010000037.1:0-18755 GCA_046483585.1 Marinilabilia sp. | reverse complement strand
ATGTGCTGGACATTTCGCAGCTGGAGACCGGTCAGGTAAGCGTTATGCGCGACCGTGTCAACCTGACCCGCCTGATAACGGATCTGGCACGTTTTTTTGAAATGGAAGCTGCCGAGCGGTCTGTGGAGTTGCGCTATCATATCCCGGCCGAAGATGTATTCGAACATGTCGATGGCGGCAAACTCACCCAGGTATTAAATAATCTTCTGAGCAACGCATTTAAATTTACTTCTCCGGGCGGACATATTGAATTCGGTTTTGAAAAGAAACCAGACCACATCCTGTTTTTCGTTCATGATGACGGGATCGGAATCGCTCCCAAACACCATCAGATCATCTTCGAGCGTTTCGGACAGGTGCTAAAAGTGGAAGCAAAAAACAAAGGAGGAACAGGGCTTGGCCTCTCTATCTGCAAAAGCCTGACCGAACTCATGGGCGGGGAAATCTGGGTAGAATCGGAGACCGGCCACGGAGCCAGTTTCTTTTTCACAATCCCGCTTATCCCATATGTTCACCCTTCACAACCCACATAAAAACTTCTTCATCATCCATAATCTGGTCAAGTTGAGATGCATTCTTTCTCTTTTCATTATCTTCTTTCTAATGCCTTCCACAGCAGCACAGATGCAGTCAGAGAAAAGTCCCTCAATAATTCCTGCGTTGGAGAATGAATCCCGGCTCCGAAATAATGCCAGCAACAAAGATACCATGCAAATGCACGACCGCTGGTTTTTCCCTGATCACGCAAAACTGCAGTTTGCAGGAAGTACAGGGTTTATCTCAGCGGGGGTGGGCTATAAGTTTTGGGATTTCTACGAACCCACCCTGATTTTGGGACTTTTATCTGAAAATCTGGGCGGGAGCGATGTCAATGTCCAGACCCTTTCGGTAAAGAACAGTTTCAACCTTACCAAACAGCCGTGGTTGAAACATTTCCGGCCAAGGGCAGGTTTGCTTGTTAACTGGGGCATAACGAAAAAGACTTTCCTCAAGTTGCCACCCCATTGCCCTGATAGATACTATTTCCAGAACAAGATCCACATTGCCCCTTTCTGGGGAGGTGAATGGCATATCCCCTTCGAAACCAATCACATGAATGGAGCAGGCCTCTATTTCGAGTTTTCAGCACTGGATGCTTATCTTCTGGAAGCCATCCGAACCGATTATGTTTCCATAACCGATATCTGGAGCCTGGGACTTGGTATAACTTTTTATTTCAAGTAATTAAGGCCATAATTCATTGGTTTCAAAGCTCCTCTTATTCCTGACTGCAAAAAAAGGATAAACCGGAGGGTTATTCATTCGTATAATATTTATATAAGTCATTGGCCGAATGGAACCTGCCTGACGTTTTTTGTATATGCAACCATCTATTATAGTGGTTTTACATCAAAAACCAGAATGTTTCTGTTTCATAAGCCGCCAGGCAGGCTCGCATGATTGGGTCTTATACATATTCTTTTGTGATCTTGATGGTCATGCAAGTTTCACTTGCTTATTTCCATCCTTGCAGAGTAAAAGGGATTAAGAAAGAAATATTGTTGAAGATTTTCATAATGATTTGCTTTCGCTATTTTTGCAAAAAAAAACAGATGGCTTATATCCTTTGTATCGAGACTTCTACCAACATTTGTTCTGTGGCACTCGCCCATGACGGAAAACTTGTGGCTGCCCGGCAGGAGAACGAGGGGAACTCTCATGCCAATCGTCTGACAGTCCTGACCGAACAACTTTTTAATGATGCAAATGTCCCTGTTGGTTTAGAAGGCATTGATGCAGTAGCTGTCAGCAGTGGTCCGGGATCGTATACCGGTTTACGCATCGGCGTCTCAACAGCCAAAGGCATCTGTTTCGCTCTCGACAAACCTCTCATATCAATATCTTCACTTTCAGTACTGGCATGGCCGGTGGTTCAAAGCAAAGCCGGTGGAAAAGCCGACAGGGAAAGCTGGTTCTGTCCCATGATCGACGCCCGCCGCATGGAAGTTTATTCTGCTATGTATGACGGGAATATGAACCGGCAAAAGGAAACCAGTGCTGATGTCATTGACGAAAACAGCTTTCGTCGTATCCTCGATCACCGGAAGGTGTTTTTTTTCGGCAATGGAGCCGGGAAATGCCAGAAACCCCTCACGCATCCCAATGCATTTTTCCCGGGAGATGAGGGCCCTCTGGCACGGAACATGACGTCTCTGGTATTTGACGCCTGGAACGCCAAAAACTTCGAAGATGTGGCTTATTTTGAGCCTTATTATCTCAAGGATTTTATTGCCACCATACCCAAACGAAAAGTTTTATAATTTGAAAAATATTAAACTTGCGTGGCCCTGCTTTGTTTAAGAATTATATGGACCACCCTGTATTGAATATCCTTCTTGTCGAAGACGACCAGCCGCTGGGCGAAGAACTCAGTAACCTGCTGAGTTCTCATGGTCATACGGTGACCCATTGCAGTGACGGCGATCAGGGCTTTGAAGCTTTCTGCAACGGGAAACACGACTTTTGTGTGTTTGATCTGATGTTGCCTGGGATTGACGGATTTACCCTTACCGAGCGGGTCAGAAGACGTGACAGAATGGTCCCCGTGGTGATCATTTCCCGCCGAGCCCACAAAGATGATAAACAAAAAGCCTTTGATCTTGGCGTTGACGACTATCTGGTAAAACCATTCGAGCCCGAGGAATTGTTATGGCGCATCAGAGCGGTTGCCGGGCGGATGGAAAAAACCACGATCCACGAACAGGAAAATACGCCGGTCTTCAAAATCGGAGCCTTCCGTTTCGACCTCTCCACACAAATGCTGCATAACGCCGGTCATTCCCACCGGCTGACACGGCGCGAGTGTGAGGTCCTGAAACTCCTTTGCAACAGAAAGAACCATGTGGTCAAGCGCGAAGAGATCCTTATGCAGATATGGGGGGATGTGGATTATTTTCACGGACGAAGCCTTGATGTTTTCATCAGCAAACTACGCAGTTATCTGAAAAGCGACGGAAAGCTCAGGATCGAAAATATTCCCACCGTTGGATATGTTCTTCGGGAAAATAATTAAATACTCTGATTTATTAGCACTTGTAAAATGCCATTTCTACTGAATATTTAATTTATAAACTGGCTCAGACGACCTGTATGGGTGAGGTCAAGCCGGTGCATGGCGCGGGTAGATGCGATATAAAGCATGCTCCGGTCCACTTCATCCTTATAATTTTTTTCATCGGCATGAGGTACAATGACATGATCGAACTCCAGACCTTTGGCCATATGAGCCGTGGCGATTACCACCCCGTTTATAAAAGACGCACTGTCACTGTTAAGCAAGTAAATATCGGAATGTTGTGACCGCAATCCTTCATGCAGTCCATCGGCTTGCTTTTGATTTTTACAAATAATCCCAAGCGATTGATTATCTGATTTTTTAAAATATTCAATCAAAGTATTAATACGATCAATCTCCTCATCCGTTGTTTTGACTTTTATGATCCCGGGTTCTTCACCGTGTCTGATCACAGGATCCAGTTCATCATTTCTTGAGATATTCTGCGCAAAATTTGTGATCTCACAGGTGGAACGGTAACTCCGCGTCAGCTTCATAACTTCAGCATTGGGAAAGATCCTGGCAATATCCTCCTTATTACTTGCACTAAAGGGATTCACCGACTGATTGGCGTCCCCCAGAATGGTCTTTCGGCAAGGGAACAGTTTGCTCAGGACGGCATATTGAACCGGCGTATAGTCCTGCATTTCATCCACCAAAAGGTGTTTCACATCCGAATAACTCTTAGAGCCTTCAAACAGAATCTTTAAAAATAACAAAGGGAACACATCGGAATACTCAAGTTTTCCGCGACGTTTACGAAACATTTCAGGTCTTCCTGTCCAGCGGTAAAAATCTTTATACAGTTCAAGAAGATTGCCAATGCTGAACATTTTTTTTACAGCCGTTCTTACTTTATTTATCTGAGGGGCTTTAAGCTCGGTCTTCTGAAGTATTTCCACACGACCTGCAATATCCCGAGCCACGCGGTCAAAACGTTTTCCCACAGGCACTTTATGCCAGGCCCTGAATCTTTCCTCCACATATGAAGCCGGCACATAATAGCGATCTACTTTTACATCCGTAGCCTGGAAATAATGATTCTCAATATGAGCCACGTATTTTTTCAGCTGTTCCACAAATTCAAAAGTGGCTTTATGCCGGATCCGGTCGGCATAAGCCTGGTCCCGATTATCCACCAGCTCAGAAACCTGCTCAAAAAATGTCTGGAACTTGTACCTGTTGTTAAGTTCCTTCCGGGCAATCTCCTCCATTCCTGATTCCATGATCTTTTCCTCCCCGAGCTCGGGTAAGACGTTGGAAATATAATCTCCGAAAACCTTGTTGGGCGATATGATCAGAATGTCTTTAGAGGAAATGGTCTCTTTGAATTTGTAGAGCAAAAAGGCAATCCGGTGCAGAGCAATGGATGTTTTCCCGGAACCTGCAACGCCCTGTATGATGAGCACAAAAGCATCTTCATTCCGGATAATGGCATTTTGTTCCCGTTGAATGGTTGCCACAATGTTCTTCATCTTATCGTCCGATGAAGTACTCAGCTCCTTTTGCAAAACATCATCATGAATATTCAGGGAACTTTCGAGCATAAATTCCATCGATCCGTTCCGGATGCGGTATTGACGCTTCAATGTTACTTCCCCGTTCACTGCACCTTCGGGAACGGCATAACCCGCTGGTCCCAGCTCATAATCATAAAACATTCCGGAAACGGGAGCCCGCCAGTCATGAATAAGATTTTCACGGGTTTCGAAATCATAAAAGGAGTGTATGCCAATATAGACGGGATGAGATGTATCGCTGTTCTCTTCTTTGAAATCAATGCGCCCGAAATAGGGAATATTGATCAATTTCCGGATGCGCTTTTTCCTTTCCAGGGCTGATTCACCTGAAAGAGCGGTCTGTGTGATGGATTGCCTGACCGAGACCTTCTCGGCATGATCCATGTCGGCCTGGTTGTCCCACAAATATTCTTTGAAATCCTGAACATCCCTTGAATGGTCGTTGATATTGCCATCAATTTTACGGAGGGTATAACGGAGCCGTTCGAGTATTTTCCCAAGATATTGCCGCTCTTCTTTTTCACTTTGATTGAACATACTTCACACTTTTACCAGGCGGCAAAAGTAGAAAAAGAACAGGAAAGACAGAAAATCTTTTCCGGAAACATTCACTTACGGCGTATTAGCCCCGGAAAAAACTTATTCCCGGGAGTCCTGCCGGGCGTGACATTAACGTTTGTGAAGGCCGCATTCTTTGCTTTCGGGATTTTCCCACCACCACCGGCCGGCACGAACATCTTCCCAGGGTTCAATGGCGCGGGTACAGGGGAAGCAGCCAATGCTGGGGAACCCTTTATCATGAAGGGGATTGTAAGGCACATTGTGCGCATGAATGTAATCCCAAACATCACTTTCTGACCAGCGGGCCAGAGGATTGACCTTGATAAGTCCGTTGTTATCATCCCATTCCACAACGTTCACGTTCTGACGGGTTACGGCCTGTCCGGCACGAAGGCCGCAAATCCAGGCATCGAGAGTGCTGAAAGCCCTTTTCAGAGGTTCAATTTTTCGAATGCCACAGCAAAGCTTGCGGTTTTCCACACTTTCATAAAAGAGATTGATCCCTTTTTTGTTGACCATCTCTTCCACCCTTTTGTAATCGGGAAAGAGGACTTCGATCTTGGTATGATATTTCTTGTTGGTGCGATCGATGAGATCATAAGTTTCGGGAAACAAACGGCCTGTGTCAAGCGTGAAAATCCGGGCTTTCGTATCGATCTTCATGATCATATCGGTAAGCACCTGGTCTTCAGCCCCCATACTGGATGAAAGGGCCACACGATCCCCATACTCACTGATAAACCAGCTAAGCACATCGGAAGGGGTCTTTTCCAAAAACTCCTGATTGAGGGTTTCTATTTGTGATTGATCCATTTTCAGGGCAATTAAAATTTACGCAAAGGTAATGAATAACTCTTTATTACGTATAACCCTTCATCGCTCAGAAAAGAATTAAACACAATTTAGAATGGTATACACCGTCTGCTCACCTTTGTTGACCGAAACAAACGCCCATGTGACGGCCTTTGACTACCAGCCGGTTGTCGGGCTCCACCAGGCGAAGTCTTCCGCCCACTTCTTCAAGCGGGACACTGACGATCTCATTGCCACGGATGCCTGCCATAATCCCGAAATTTCCCTCATGGATCATCCGGGCAGCATAAGCTCCGTACCTGGTGGCTAAAATGCGATCGGAAGGAGTTGGACTGCCGCCACGCTGAATATAGCCCAATACGGTTTCCCTGGTCTCCAGGCCCGACATTTTTCGAATTTTCTTAGCAATATATGCCCCGGCATTTTTCTTTTTTGAAGATTTGATCCCCTCGGCAACGACCACGATGGAATATGGCTTTTTCTTTTGATATCGTTCCACTAAACAATTGGAAACCACCTCCATATCATAATCCAATTCGGGGATAAGGATCACATCTCCTCCTCCGGCAATACCAGAATACAATGCCAGCCAGCCGGCATGGTGCCCCATGATCTCAATGACCATTACCCTTTTGTGCGAATTGGCGGTTGTGTGTAAACGGTCAATGGCATCGGTAGCAATGTGCAGGGCAGTATCGAAACCAAAAGTCACATCCGTTCCCCATACATCATTATCGATGGTTTTGGGGATTCCCACCACATTTAAACCTTCCTTATGCAGAAGATTGGCTGTTTCCTGTGTACCGTTGCCGCCTATGCAAACAAGAGCATCCAGTCCCAGATCTTTATAGTTTTGCTTGATGAGCTGGGGTTTGTCGGAAACGATATCTCCTTCCTGCTGCTTAAAAGGCTTCATCCTGGAAGTTCCCAGAATGGTGCCCCCAAGGGTAAGAATCCCTGAAAGCAATTGCTCATTCAACGGAATGACATCCTTTTCGAGCAGCCCGGTAAAACCATTGGCAATACCCAGAACTTCCATATCATATTCCACAATGGCCGTCTTTCCTATTCCGCGAATGGTGGCGTTGATGCCGGGACAATCACCCCCGGCCGACAATATTCCTATTTTTGTTTTTTTGTTTCCCATATTTATTGCTCCTTTATTGTTCTCAAAAAAATTAAACGCAGGACAAAATCCCCGACCTAATCGGGCCGGCTTCAATTTATCTGCAAAATCGGAATTGCATCCAAACGTTTTGGGTCAGGGTCACTTTTATTACTCCAAAGCCCTTTATGGATGAAAGACCAGCAAGGGAATATCGGTATGAAAAAGGATTCTCCTTGTGATCTCAGGACTGAAAAGCTGGGCGATCATATTGCGTTTGCGCCTGGTCATAGCGATCAGATCAATGCTGTTTTGAGTCGTATATTCTTCCAGAGCCTCGATAAAATGGTCCCTCTGATAGTAATCGAATTCAAGTTCATGGTTGCGGTAAGTGCTCTCACAATATTCTTTAAACCGGTACATTTTCCTGAGTTCGGAGTCATCGGGACGGTGATGGACAAATTTTATAGAATGAATAATGGTGTGAAACGGGGAGATCAACCTTATGAGCTTGTGCATTGAAATATAATCTTTTTCACTGAAATCGGTAATAAACAGGACTTTACTGAGTTTTTCCAGGTCAATGGATGAATCGGCTGGCACTGCCAGAACGGGAACTTCAGCCCGTTTCATAACATCACTTGTAATACTGCCGAGCAACTCTTTAATGGTCTCCCCTTTACTTTTGGTCCCCATAATAACCACATCGGCTCCTATTTCTCCGGAAACGGCCGGGATAATATCCTCCGGATAACCAAATTCAAAACGATTTTGCAGCTCGATGTTTTTGTCCTGTATGGAAGTCATCTTATTAATAGTTGACTGACAAAGGGCTACCAGACGATCCCTGGCGTTTTGCTCCTGCTCCCGCACATTCACTCCGGCGGCATCTGCTGTCTCTTTAAGACCTCCATTTTCCTCTTCTTCAATCTCTTCATATTCGGAAAAACAGTGCAACAGTGTAACGGAGGAAGGAAATTTGCCGGCCAGAGTCAATGCATAGGTAAGCGCATTGATGGAATAATCGGTGAAAGTTACGGGAACAAGTATTTTGATCATAGCGATTAGATTATAGCAAAATGCTGTTTTTTTCAACTCAAAAGTTACAAAAAAAATCAAAAAAACCCGCATTCATAAAAGTTGAATGCAGGTCTCCTGAAAAAGATTGCTGAGTAGCGAAAAAGTTCATGACCATTAAATAATAAGCATGGCATCGCCATAAGTCCCGAAACGATATTTTTCTTTTACAGCCGTCCGGTAGGCTTTCATGATCAGATCGTACCCGCCGAAAGCAGCGACCATCATCAATAATGTGGAATAAGGCAGGTGGAAATTGGAAACCATAGAATCGGCCACGTGGAAATCGTAAGGTGGAAAAATAAATTTGTTGGTCCATCCTTCATAAGGATTGACATGTCCTTTGGTCGAAACCGAGCTTTCAATGGTTCTCATAACGGTGGTCCCTACGGCGCACACCCGGGTTCTGCGATCCCTTGCGCTATTAATGATGCGGGCCGATTCCTCTGGAATGATGATCTGTTCGGAATCCATCTTATGCTTGGTGAGATCCTCCACATCAACGGAACGAAAACTGCCCAGACCAACATGCAAAGTGATAAATGAAAAATCGATGCCTTTGATCTCAAATCTCTTAAGCAATTCCCGGCTGAAATGCATACCAGCCGTGGGAGCTGCCACAGCACCTTCATGTTTGGCAAAAATGGTTTGGTAACGCTCCCGGTCTTCCGGTTCCACTTTGCGGTTGATGAATTTTGGCAGGGGGGTTTCTCCCAGGCTATATAATGTATCTTTAAATTCATCATATGACCCGTCGAATAGAAAACGAAGCGTACGACCGCGTGAGGTGGTGTTATCGATCACCTCGGCCACCAGTGAATCATTCTCCCCGAAATAAAGTTTGTTCCCTATGCGGATTTTCCGGGCCGGGTCCACCAACACGTCCCACAAACGTTGTTCTTTGTTCAGCTCCCTGAGCAGAAAGACTTCTATCTCAGCCCCCGTTTTTTCCTTGTTCCCATACAAACGGGCCGGAAAAACCTTGGTATCATTGAATACCAACACATCTCTTTCGCTGAAATAATCAATAATGTCTTTGAAAGTTTTATGCTCAATCTTCCCGGTGTTTTTATGCACCACCATCAGTCGTGACTCGTCACGGTTGGGGGCCGGATGCAGGGCGATCAACTCCTCTGGTAATTTGTATTTAAATTTTGACAGTTTCATAATACCGCTCTGTGGTTTATATTTGATTTAATTATTCCTGATTCATAATCCGGCCGGCAGCTTTGCCAACGATTCTCCTTATTTAGTGTCTGTCCATAAAGTCCCATTTACTGCGTTACGCCTGCCTGGCGGGTTATAGAAAAGAAACATGCTGGTGTTTTGATTTAAAACAACTTAATCAGATGGTTACTTTTTTACAAAACGGCAGACAGGCTTGCCCGAAAATTACTCATTTACTCAGGTAAACTGCGGATTTTCGGGCTGCGCAAGCCTTGTAAATGGAACCTTCTGAACAGAAACATGAATACTAACACACTTTATCGACTTTATAGACGGACACTATTTCAAATCCCATAAACAAAAATAAGCCCAACTTATACGAATGAAAACCCTTTTTGTTTCAATTCAACCGACAAAAATATTCCTTTTAATCTTCCTCAGGAAAACTCACCGGAAAATTTTCCTGGACTTTCCCACGGTCAAGCCTTATTCAGATCTTCTTTCAATACTTTAAGTTGATGCTCTATATCCTCAACAGTCAATGCTTTCTCAACATCGGCCGGTCCAATACCTGTGCGCCTGAGCCCACTCATAAATGCCCCGCTGTTAAGCGCCAGGCCTAAGTCCCGGGCAAAAGACCTTATGTAAGTACCTTTACTGCAAACAATTTTTATGGTGGCCTCCAGGTCTTCATATCCTAAAAGTTCCAGATCATGAAAAAACACCTTACGAGCCACCATATCAAACTCCTCGCCACCCCGGATCATATCATAAGCTCTCCGGCCCCCCATTTTGATGGCAGAATAATGTGGAGGTACCTGTGCCTGCTCTCCCAGGAACGATTTAAGCGTCTCATTGATCTTATCCTTATTAATGTGACCGGCAGGAAATTCCTGGTCAGGTTCGGTTTCAAGATCAAAAGAAGGGGTGGTTGCTCCGAATCTGATCCTGGCCTCATACGTTTTTTCCCATGCCATCAAAGCATCGATCTTTTTGGTGGCTTTTCCGATGCAAACGATCACAAGTCCGGTAGCGAGAGGATCAAGAGTGCCCGCATGACCAACTTTGATCTTTTTCAGCTTCAGCCCATGTTGCAGCTTAGCACGGATCTTTTTCACCAAATCGAAGGAGGTCCAATCCAATGGTTTGTCCATCATAATCATTTGGCCTTCAAGAAAATCCTCAGGACTCTTTAACTGTGAAAGATCGTGACAAAAATCGTTCAACTGCATCATTTGTTTATTATATCAGTCTCTCCTCAAATCAAATTTCCCCTTAAACTGAGGTCCTATTTTCGGGTTGACAGAAAATTATTAATCCATCACCAAACATGCCCGGTTATGGCCAACCCGCCTGCAAGTGCACAATACAATGCAAAATAGATGAGTTTTCCGCGTTTAACGATCTCAATCATCCACTGACATGCCAGAAGACCACTGGCAAAAGCTGCCACAAATCCGGCAATCATGGCCATCATGCCGATGCCGCCTTCGGGCGGGGCCTGTGAAAAATCGTTCTTCAAAAGTTCCAGCAGGTTTTCCCCTAAAATGGGCACCAAAACCATCAAAAAAGAGAAACGTGCCACTTCTGTGCGTTTATTCCCAAGAAGCAACCCTGTCGCAATAGTGGCTCCTGACCGGGAAATTCCAGGAAGTACAGCCAAAGTCTGAGCAATGCCGATCACCATAGCATCCCGGAAAGAAATGTCGCGTTCCCCGTTCTTTGTGAAATAAGAAAAAGCCAAAAGGGTGGCTGTAACAAATAGCATCAAACCCACGACTAACAACATGCTTCCGCTGCTGAAAACATCCTCCACATGGTCTTTGAAAAAAACACCCACAATGGCAATGGGAACCATCGAATAAGCAAGCTTAGCAATGTAGCGGGTTTCTTCATTCCATTGAAACCGGGTAAGACCGACCAACAGGGCAACAATATCACGCCTGAAAACCACCAGGGTACTCAAAACAGTTGCGCCATGCACCACCACGGTAAATCGAAGGCTATCGGGCGTATCTATCCCGAGCAGGTGCTTGCCAATTTCCAGATGACCACTGCTGCTTACAGGCAAAAATTCAGTAAGACCTTGTACCAAACCTAAAATCAGTGCTTCAATCCAATCCATTAATTCCGCTGATTAACAATTTCATACTGCCCCTATATCAAAAATGCCCGCCCCTAAGCGGACATTTTTAAAAGGTCAATGCCACGGGCTCAAAGTTTATGAACAAACGCCTTTAATACATGAATGACCCGGACATTAGAATTTTATTTTACAAATCTGTAAAACAGATCATCCAAAGTCCTCTCTTTAGAGGACGATCTGACACCACTATCATGCAAGGCATGAGCATATCTTTGCCCAATTTCTGGTCATTTCTTTTTCTCTTCAGCCTCTTTTGCCGCTTTGGGCTTTTTCATGATGGCATAAATACCGAACAGAAATCCGAACAATACCAAAATGGGAGCCAGAGTAATGCGGCGAAAACTGTAAATGCTTTCGTCAAATACTTCAGGATCTTCGCTGCCTCCCCCAATCATGAGAATAAAGCCGATAACCACAAACGCAAACGCAATGGCCAAAAGGCGGTAATTCATTTTATCAAGGGCCATTTCCTTTTTCTTTTCAATCTCCCTTTTTGCCATATCAAATTATTTTTTATGATTTTAAAAATGGTCATTTCACTGTTTAAATTAACCTGAACCAGGCACTCCACCTTTCCATCCCGGCAAATAGCATGCTTATTTGAAATCTCTTCGTTGTTGCGGTTGTACCATCCTCTATCCATATTGAAGATGGCATTCGTATACACGATAGCTCCTCCTCAACAAACACCCTCTTTATCTTAATTCTGACGAAAACAGCTCTTTTTAGACTCAACCCATACTTTAATAATAAAGATCATCTGCATTCATACTCAAATATCTGTTAACGGCAAAAAATGTTGAAATAAAAGTGATCAGTAAGCCCAAAACAATAACCATCGCAAAAAGCACCCCTACAAGTTTAATGTTTCCAAAACCGATCATCCCTTCGAATTCATTGCTGAGGCCGTAGATCAGCATTGTGAGTAAGATAATGGCAATGGTTGCACCTGCCAGCCCGTTAAGAATACCTGTAACCAGGAAGGGCCTTCGGATGAATCCCCTCGTAGCCCCAACCAACTGCATGGTTTTGATCAAAAAACGTCTGGAATAAACAGATAATCGAATGGTATTATTGATCAGGGCTATGGCTATGACCATCAATAATATAGCGAAGCCGCCCAGGACTATAGATATTTTCTCAATATTATCGTTTACCGCATGCAACAGGTTTTTTTGATAGTAGACTTCCTTCACCTGCGGGAAATTGAGCACCTGCTCTTCAATAACAGCCATACTGTCCGGATTGGCATAACTGGCATACACCTTTACTTCAATACTCGAAAGCAATGGATTGTATCCCAGAAAATCAACAAAATCTTCCCCCAACTCTTCTTCGAGAATTTCGGCGGCATCGTCCTGGCTGACATAATTGGCTTCCCGAACATAATCAGATGCATTCAGAATTTTCTGAAGACGCTGTACTTCAGCCTCACGGGAATTATCATTCACCAGAACGGTGAATCCGAGGTTTTCTTTAACATACTCCGACAGCCGCTGAGCATTGAGGAACAACAATCCGATAATTCCCAGCAGGAACAGCACGAGAGAGATGCTGATGACCGTTGTCGCATAAGAGCTTCTAAGCTTTCTTTTGGCTGTCGTATTACTCATTTTAGTTGTCCGTTAAACTTTTTCAATGCCTTGATTATCGCCAAAATCAAAAAACATCTTTTCTTTCAATTTGATTGATTTTATATAACTAACCCTAATCCTGAATAATTCATGAATAATCTATTACAATGCTCAACTACCGTCGAAATCCAAGCGTCCTCGTCAAATTTGATTTGAAAATAGTTCACTATTTCCTGCTTCAAATTTGCCTGCAGTTGCTTGTATTTCTTGATATTTGAGCATCTCATGACGAAAATTCATGAATTAATCAGGCTAAAACTCTTAAGTTTTAACAAAGGATTGAGACATGCGTGCACATATTTGCAGCAAATAACATGCAAATATAACAGAAATTAGTGCCAACCCATTAAAAATGACCAGCGAATTCGCTTCGGCCGTAATAAACAAAAAACCGCCGGACAAAAAATAAGTCACGACGGTTTTCATGGATTGCCAGGAATTATCAGAAATTAATCCACATATTCGAATTTCTCTTTCAGATCACCGATCATCACTTCAAAGGTTCCTGGTTCGGTCACCTTTTCAAGATCATTGTTCACAAAGGCCAGGTCTTCAGGCGTAAGAGTGAATGAAACGATCTGGCTTTCCCCGGGCTGAAGTTCAATCTTATCAAAGCGGCGCAAACGTTTTACATCGGGCGTAATGGATGCATAAAGATCTGATGTGTAAAGCTGTACAACTTCTTTCCCCGTACGATCACCGGTATTTGTGACCGTCGCCGAAACTGTTATTTCTCCCTCTGCATTCAGCTCACTGTTACTCAAAGTAAGTCCGTCATATTCAAAATCGGTATAACTCAGTCCGAATCCGAAAGGAAACTGAACGGCAAAATCGGAGGCATAATCATACATGCCGGCCATTTCCTCTTGCTCCTCCGATGGCTTGTGGTCATAAGTAAGCAGGGTGTTAACATACATCGGGTAGGTATAGGGCAGTTTACCGCTGGGATTGATATCACCGAAAAGAATATCAGCCACAGCCAGTCCGCCGAAATTTCCCGGCAGGTAAGCCTGGAGTATTCCTTCAAGCTCAGGAACGATCTCCCTGATGATTCGGGGCCTGCCTTCATTAAGAACGGCAATAACAGGTTTTCCCGTGGCAATGGCGGTTTCGGCCAGCTCTGTTTGATTTTTCGAGAGTGTGAGATCATGGAGATCGCCGGGTTTCTCGGTATATGAATTTTCTCCGATGCACAAAATAATGTAATCGACATCTTCGGCAGCGGAAGTAACTTCATCCAGATCACCGGGTTTCTCTTCCCAATAGCTCCCTTCCATATCATATTCTACGCCGGGCACGTAAGTAACGTTATTTTCTCCGGCCTGATCCTGAATAGCTTCCATAATGGTGGAATAGTCTCCGGCAAATTCGTCGACCAGTTCTCCCTGCCAGGAATAAGTCCATCCGCCGTTCAGGGGTCGCATGGTATTGGCGTTGGGACCGGTTACCAGCACTTTTGCATCCCTTGGCAACGGCAATATATCGTTCTCATTCTTTAATAGCGTGACCGACTCGGCTGCAGTCTGATAAGCAGCTTGTTCAAACGCCTCACTTCCAAAACGGTCATAATCTTCATAATGGGTAACGGGCGTATCAAACAGGCCCAGCTTATGTTTCAGATTCAAAATGCGGCGGACAGCATCGTCAATCCGTGACATAGGAACTTCATCTTCATTGACCAGTTCGACAAGGTGATCACAAAAATCAAAATTATAAGGGATCATTGACATATCAACACCTGAATTAACCGCAAGCTTGACCGCTTCCTTCTGGGTTTTGGCCACTTTATCGCGGTCATGAAGGTTTTCAATATCTTGCCAGTCAGTAACAACCACACCTTCGAATCCAAGTTCTCCTTTTAAAACGTCGTCGAGCAGATATTCATCCGCATGGGTAGGAACACCATTGATCAAACCGGAGTTGACCATAACCGAATGGGCCCCGTTTTCAATGGCCGCTTTAAAAGCGGGAAGATGCCTCTCGCGAAGCTCAATTTCGGGAATATGAGCGGGAGTACGGTCTTTACCGGAAACGGGTGTCCCATAACCCAGGTAATGTTTCAGGCAGGAGGCTACTTTTTCGGTATCTTCCACATCGTTATCTGCGCCTTCATATCCTTTAACAAGCTCGACGCCCAATTCAGAAGTCAGATATACATCTTCCCCAAATGTTTCCCACATACGAGGCCAGCGGGGATCACGCCCCATATCCAGTACAGGTGAGAAATTCCAGGGGATAGAAGAAGCCCTGGTTTCATAGGCGGTAATCTCACCGCTTTTACGAACAAGATCGCGATTCCATGTTGCGGCCTGCCCTATTTGTTGCGGAAAAAAGGTGGCACCCTCCGTATAAGTGGTCCCATGAATGGCATCAACACCATAAATGACTGGAATCCCCAAACGAGTTTCGTTTACAGCCATATCCTGAATGGTGCTGACGACGTAGTGCCAAACCTCCCGCGAACGGGCCCGGTTATTGGCTGTATTAAGCACAGATCCTATTTTGTAATCGACAATCCCTTTTCGAAGTGTTTCTTCATCCATCTTCAGAGGTTCAGCAGTATGATAAGAATTGTCGCCTTCGGTCAGAACATCGAGGGTCACCTGGGCCATTTGCCCCACTTTTTCTTCAAGCGTCATTTCCCCGAGAAGTTCTTCTACCTCAGGTATGCGCTCAACACTTTTACCATTCTGAGCAGAGGCAGTGATCCCCCACGAGAAAATGCCGGCAAACAGAGCAGTCAAAATCCATTTTTTCTTCATTTCAAAAAAGTTTTTTGTTTTTAATTGCATGTAAAAAATCATTGGTTTCCTTTTTGGCCTCATCCATGCCATGTTTCAGTCTTCTGTAAAAATGATCCGGAACCACAGGAAAGTGAAACAAGAAATCAAACCCTGGACAAAGTTGAATTTCTTATCCCTTATTGCTCTCTGAAAAATGATTTTAAGCTGAACCCTTCATAAATCATTTCCCTTATGAAGAAAGTTCAGGTTAACCCCGACTTAGTGAAATCAACAGATCGTTGGATTTTTAGATTTAATATGATTCATATGTTGCTGATAAGCTGCGTCTTAACACAAATATCTTTTCGATATTAAACGGCTGAACAACAAGCACTTGCAAAAACTTAACGGACTATTGTAAAGTTGTTACTGAATCTTAGTACATGTCGGCGACATGCATAATCCGGGTTAATTCAATAAGTCCATTTTTCGTTTCAATTTTATTTTCGTGTTTTCTAAACACTTACTTTTGAGCAAAAATAATGCTTTTCGGGCATTTTCAGCAACAAAATTTGATCTATTCCTGATCCATCAACTCATAAAAACCTCACAGGGATGGTCTTCCAGGAGAAAAACAACACATTCGGGAAGAAAATTCTTTGGCATCAATAATCAAAGCTGTATGCTCTGTATCCGGCGGGTTCCGCCAAAACCAAAGTTGGTCTGAGCTCAGATTTCATCAACACTACCGGCAACTTTCCTCATTATGCATTAACTTTGCAAAAACCAGTGGTCACGAGCACCACTAAAAAGCAAAATCAAAACCATCATGCATCAGTTTATTTTTGGACCTGTCCCATCCCGCCGCCTTGGGATGTCCCTGGGAGTTGATCTTGTCCCCAGAAAGGTATGTTCGCTTGATTGCGTTTATTGTGAAGTTGGCACCACCACCAAACTCACAACGAAAAGGCTGGAATATGTTCCCTTTGAAAAGGTTGTAAAAGAACTCGATGAATTTCTTGAGCATAATGTGGAACCCGATTTTATCACTTTTTCAGGGTTCGGGGAACCTATGCTCAACTCAAGAGCCGGCGACATTCTCAAATACATCAAAACCCATTACTCCCACCTGCAGGTGGCGGTACTGACCAATGGGACGCTGTTTTCCGATCCCCGGGTCAGAGCAGAACTCATGTTCGCCGATGTGGTTTTGCCTTCCCTGGATGCTGCCACCGACAAAACTTTCCAAAAACTTAACCGCCCGGAAAAGAACTTAACCGTTGAAAAACACATCCAAGGTCTTGTGGATTTCCGAAAGGAATTTAAAGGAAAAATATGGCTGGAAATATTAATCCTCCCCGGCTATAACGACAACCACAGAGATATAGAGGAACTCAGTAAAGCTGTCAACAAGATCGGCCCCGACCGGTTACAACTGAACACCCTCGACCGCCCCGGAAGCATTGAAGGAATACGACCGGCCACCTACAGTGAACTGGAAGCCATCAGTCAAAAAATGCTTTTCAAAAATTGTGAGATCGTAGCAGCAAGCCCAGTGCGGGAAAAAACAAAAGCTTACCGTGAAGATACCGAACAGACCATTCTGGAAACCATCGCCCGAAGGCCGTGCACAATCCAGGACATGAGAGAAATACTGGGCCTGCACGTCAACGAGATCAACAAATACCTCGATGTCCTGGAAGCCGATGGCAAAGTAACCACTGAAATGGGTGAGCGTGGCATCTTTTACCGGACGATTGAAAAATAATGATGTTTCCCGTCAAAACGGAAACTCTGTCTTCAAAACTTTTTCGGTTCCCACATAAAGATTGGTGACATAAAAGTTGTCCTTTCCCTCCGGTAAAGTCAGATAAGTCTCTCCCAGGGCAGGAATGATGGCTTCAAAGCTTTCCTTGTCCGAAAGGCGAAAAGGGATATCTGCTGTGTTTTTGATTCTCAACACGTTGTCGTTTTCCTCAGAGCGATTGGTATCCATAAATTCAACAGAAGCTTTGAAAAGTTTTTTCAACATATCTTCCCGGCCAATCATTTTATCACCGAACCATGCCACAGTTCGTTTTTCAAACATGGCATCACGAATGGCCTCTTCGGAACGTTCTTCTGCAAAAACAAGCGTCATAGGCCGGTGACCGTTCTCCAGATCATAGGCATGAGCTGTGAGATCGTGAATGTCGGTATTTCCAATCATGGCCAGATCTTTTTCAAGACACCAATCGATGGCAACAGGATACCACTGGGTGGAATTGAAAACTTCAATACCATGGATGAGCCCCTCTTCAAAAAGTTCCTGATGCATCTCCATCCATTCACAAGTATCGGGCTGTTGTGCTTTCCACCCCGGATGATTCCATAGGACAAATCCTCCCTGATCGACAACCGCCTGCAAAGCATCTTCCGGTTTTTCTGTATCAAGCGCATTGACATCATCCAGAAACAACCCGTTAAGATGTCCCGGAGGCATCTCACGTGTGATTTCACCTCCCCTGATCAAAATGAGATCGTTCTTTTCAGCAAGGGGCCTGGCAATCTTGTAGGATGCATTGTAATCCCCCTGAACATAATCCTCATGGGGCAAATATTCAATATGATCGGTGATGGCAATGGCATCCAACCCCTCTTCCCAGGCCTCTGTAATTCTCACCGTTGGCCATACCAATCCATCTGAAAAAACAGTATGGGTATGAAAATCACATTTCAGTGTTTTATACCCCGGAATATCGGGCATCTGAATAGTGGTTCGTTCCGATGGTTTACTCAATTGCGACTCTTCCACATTGCTAAGACTCTGGGCCGTGGAAAATGTAACACCAATTGATGCGATCAGCGTCAGAAAAAACAAACGTTTCATATGAATCAATTTAAAGGGTGAAGAAAATACAATAGATCGTTAGATA
>JAWOCV010000233.1:0-44045 GCA_046483585.1 Marinilabilia sp. | reverse complement strand
TATTTTTGAGTCCACTCCTAACTTCATTTTCAGGGGTGGACTCTTTGTTCAATGGCTGTAGTGCCGGAACTTTTTAAAATAAAGCATCGGCATATGCATTTTCAGGATGCCCCCATTACATTAAACATTGACCATTAACAGATTCTTCGCAAGCTCAGAATGACATTTAACCAGCAACCAGAACCCAACTAGCAACCAGCAACAAGCAACCAATTAACCAATTAACCAATTGACCAACAACAGATTCTTCGCAAGCTCAGAAAAACTTAACTAGCAACTAGCAACCAATACACCAATTAACCAATTGACGAATCAACCAATACACCAATGAACAAAGAACCTCTTTTCGGCAAAACGTTGGAAGAACTCAAAGACATAGTTTCCGAAACCGGGTTGCCGGCGTTTACAGCCAAACAACTGGCCCAATGGCTCTATCAGAAAAATGCCACAGATATCAGTGAGATGACCAACCTGTCGAAGAAAGCACGGGCTCAACTGAGTGAACAATACACTGTGGGCCGCCTGGATCCTTCGGATGTTCAGATTTCGGCTGACGGGACCAGGAAATATCTTTACCCCGCCCATAACGGGTTGGCTATAGAGGCTGCCTACATTCCCGAAGAGGCTCGTCACACACTTTGCATATCGTCGCAGGTGGGCTGTAAAATGGGATGTACTTTTTGCATGACCGGCAGGCAGGGTTTCCAGGGTCAGCTATCGGCCGGTGAAATGCTCAACCAGGTGATAAGCCTGCCCGAAAGGGACCAACTCACCAATGTGGTATATATGGGGATGGGCGAACCCATGGACAACATTGACAATGTACTGAAAAGCCTTGAGATATTCACATCCGACTGGGGACTGGCCTGGAGTCCCAGGCGGATCAATGTCTCCACCATAGGCATCGGCCCGGCCACGCGCCGCTTTATCGAGGAGAGTGAAGCCCATCTGGCGATAAGCCTGCACACGCCTTTCACCGAAGAAAGACAGGCACTCATGCCTGTGGAAAAAGCCTGGCCTGCCGAAAAGATCATCGATGTTCTGCGATCTTATGACTTCGGGCGACAACGCCGTATCTCCTTCGAATATATCATGTTTGAAGGTGTCAACGACACAGCTGCCCACGTGAAGGGACTCTCCCGCCTTCTCAACGGTCTGCGGTGCCGCATCAACCTGATTCGGTTTCATCCCATCCCCGGCAGCCATTTAAAGGGCTCTTCACAGGAAACCATCCGGTGGTTCGCCGGTGAACTGAACAAGAAGGGCCTCCAAACCACCATCCGCCGTTCACGCGGAGAAGACATCTTTGCCGCCTGCGGTCTGTTGTCTACCAATAAACAACCAAATGACAAATGAACCAATTGACCAATTAACCAATTAACCAACAACAGATTCTTCACAGGCTCAGAATGACATTTAACCAACTAGCAACAAGCAACCAGCAACAAGCAACCAGCATCCAATCAACCAAAACGGGCAAAATCAACAATCCCCAACAACCTGTAGTTTTTCTTTCAAATCCCGGATAAACTCCCCCCGGGGCGCCGGAAGAACTTCCTCCAGACTTTTTTCGGGCATTTGCAAAAAAAGGTTTTGAAGATAAAGGCTTTTTCTGATGATCGCATCCAAATCCATAGTAGAAGTATTGTCCATAAGCTTTTTCATTTTTGTTTCGAAAAATCCGGTTCAATGATAACGCATAACCGAACAAAAAAGTATACCGGAAAAAGTCAGATTTTTCATAATAATCTCCTTTATATTTTATCATTTATAGGGAATAGTTGGCCAATTTTTCCCAATTTTGCAACATTCGGGGAAATTGAGCCGTTTTTATTTCAATTGCTCGTTAAGCTTTTGCAAGCATTTGTTATTCAACTGCTTAACCCTTAAGAGTCAACTAAATTAAAATGCAGATTATCATTGACATATAAACCATCTAAAATCAAAAAATCTCACGATCTGTTGACCTGTATATGCTGAAAAAATTCAAACCTTTATTCGAGACAGGGGGCTCCATCAGCCAGAAAGTGCTTGCCGGCTATATCATCAATCTGATATTGCTGATCTTTGTGGCAGGTGCAAGTCTGCTGGGCATTTCAGGTTTGAAAAACTGGGTCAGCAGTACTGAGAAGGTAGACCGTTTGCTACATCAAATATACATTGCCCGCATACAGGCCGAAAACATTTCGCTTAAATCCGACACCACCTCCACTCTGATTGTGGACAGTCTGACCACAGAAATCGATGATTTGCTTGATGATGCCCGTCAAAACCGGCTAAATGCTGAAACCAGAACAGAACTGGCATCCATTGACAGCTGGCTGGAAAGATTCAACCGTTACTGGTCATTGGTCATCGACCTGAAAGAACGTCGTCAGGAGACTGAACAAAAAATGGATTCTCTTTTTCAGGAAGTGTTTTCTGCTGCCCGGGAACCTTTCCCCCGCCGGCTCTCCTGGGAAAATGAACAGAGCATCGACAAGCAGGAAGAATCGGAGTTATACAACGACCTGATGTTTCAGCTCCTGCATCTCAAAGAGATTGAAAAACAACTCTGGGAATACCCCGAAAAGGAGGTTACCCGTGAAATGGTGGAGGATGTCTTTGAACAGATATTGGCACTGATCCCGCCCAAAGACGTTGTCCCTCCCGATTCCCGGTCCAAAGAACCATTGCAGCGAATGCGGGAGGGCCTGGGCGAATATCAGTCGGAGATGTATGATCTTGTGGCATCGCTGGAGGAGATCGGACATACGCAAAGTCTGATGGAACAAAGCTCACGGCGCATTCAGAAAGCCGGTGAAGAGGCCAACTACCTTCAGAACAAGGCCATGGAACGATGGGTCCTGATTGGATTTGTGGTCCTGTTGGTGTTCATGTCCCTGGCCATCATCATCGGGGTCTGGCTGGCGGTAATCTTCTTCAAAAAGATCCGCTACGACGAAGAAACCCGGGAAATTGCCAACCGGCAACTGGAAACCAACCGGCAGCTGCTCAACGACATCATCAATAACAGTTCTTCACTCATCTATGTAAAGGACCCAAAAGGCCGTTATACCCTCATCAATCAGCCGATGGAGGAAACCCTGGGCATGGAAGCCCACCGCATCATCGGACGTACCGACCATGAGGTTTTTGCTTCTGATTTTGCGGATGAATTCACAAAAAACGACAAGGAAGTTTTCTCGGCCGGAAAATCAATCCAGAAAGAAGAGTTCGTTCCATCCGGATCGGGAAAGCGGATATTTCTTTCCAATAAATTCCCCATCAAAGACCGCAACGGCAGGATTGTCTCGGTCTGTGGCGTATCAACCGACATCACCCAGTTGCGTCAGGCCCTGAAAGACCTCGAACGCAGTCGCGAAAATTACCGCAACATCGTGACCAACGTTCCCGGCATTGTATATCATTGTCTCAACGATGATAAGCGAACGATGCTCTTCATCAGCGGCGGTGTGGAAAAGATCATCGGCCTTGGGATCAATGCCTTCATTCAGGAAGGTCAATCCATCATACCTTTCATTGAGAAAGAGGATGTGCCAAACGTGAGAAAGACCCTCGCTGAAGCCATTAAAAGTCAGCGGTCCTTCGAAATGGAATACCGGGTTCGCGATCTTTTCGGAAACCGCAAATGGGTCTATGAAAAAGGACTCCCCGTTGTCGATCACCAAACCGGACAAACCACTTTCCAGGGCGTAATCATCGACATCACCACTCAAAAGGAAGCGGTCAACGAGATCATGATGCGCGACCAACTCCTCGAAGGGGTTTCGGAAGCACTGAAAGAACTGATCGCCAGTTCCCGCTTCAAGGAGGCCCTCCAGAAAGCCCTGAGAGTACTTGGACGAGGGGCCGGGGTGGACCGGGCTTTTGCTTTCCGCAACTACCGGAGCGAACCGGGTGAGTTGTTGTTCAAACATTTTGTGGAATGGGAACGATCATCGGTGGAACCCATCCGCCGGAGCGACATGAAAGACCTGTCTTACGAAAACATAAACCCATCGTGGTACTTCGCTCTCAACGACCAGAAAGAGCTGGAAATATCCATCAATAATGCCTCATCACGCGAGAAGTCGTTCATGAGAAAAATGAACGCCTCCAGCATACTGATTGTCCCGGTATTTGTCCATAAATTTTTCTGGGGATTCATCGGCTTCGGTATGGAGCTGAAAACAAGCGGATGGAACGAATCGCAAAAAACACTTTTCAAAGCCTTTGCCGTTACCATGGGACTGATGATCGCCCGCTACGAGAGCAACGTGGAACTGCAGAAAGCCAAGGAAGCCGCCGAGGCCGCCACCCGCGCAAAAAGCGATTTCCTGGCCCGCATGAGCCACGAGATCAGAACCCCATTGAACGCCATCATCGGATGGACCCATCTGGGCCTTGAAAAATCAGGCGTCCAGGGACAAAGCGATTACCTGAAACGCATCCAGTCCTCGTCCCGTTCCCTGCTGGGCATCATCAACGATATCCTTGACTTCTCCAAAATAGAGGCCGGCCGGCTTGAACTGGAGTACATCGATTTCGACCTGGAGCAGGTGCTCCAAAACCTGGCCGATATGATCCTCTTCCGGGCCAATGAAAAAAATCTGGAACTGGTCTTCGATATCGCTCCCGACGTTCCTCTGAGCCTTGTTGGTGACCCCCTGCGCCTGGAGCAGGTGTTGGTGAATTTAGTAAACAATGCCGTTAAATTCACCGAAAAAGGACATGTCATCGTCAAGATCAGGGTTCGGTCATCAGAAAGTGAAAAAACAGAGCTCCTGTTTGCCGTGGAAGATACCGGCATTGGTCTTAAAGAAGAACAAAAAAACAACCTTTTCAAAGCATTCTCCCAGGCCGATGTTTCCACATCCAGAAAATATGGCGGTTCGGGTCTCGGACTTGCCATTTGCAAGCGCATTACTCAGATGATGAACGGGGAACTTTGGGTTGAAAGTGAATACGGCAAAGGCAGTACGTTCTACTTTACCGCCACCATCGACCGCCAGCTTATTCAAAAAAAGGACCAGATGCGTCATGCTTTCGAAGTGGCCGGTGACGATACCATGGTGGCCTGCGACAACGTCAAAACAGCCATCAGTCTCAAAAAAATGCTCGGTGATTTCGGATTCAAAGTCCAGCGCACATGTTCGCTCCACACCCTGATGAGCAAGCTGGAACAAGTCAGCCCCGATGACCCGGTATGGCTTCTGTTCATAGACTGGCCCCTGATGGAAAAATCGATGAATGAGAACGTCAAAAAACTGGAAAACCTCAGTGACCGGTTCGAACATCTCGTGGTGATGATGTCTCCGTTCCGCGAAGAAGCCTTCCACGAACAATGGAACGGTGGCAACCTTTCCTATGTGGTGATGCACAAACCGTTCAATTATTCCATCGTGTTCGATGCGCTCATGGATGCCATGGGAGGAGATTCGGCCATTTCGGAACAAAAAAGCGGCACGAAAAAGAAAAATTACCGCAATGCCCTGACCAATAAAAGGCCCTTGAAACTGCTGATGGTAGAAGACAATGAAACCAACCGGCAACTTACAGTCGAACTCCTGGAAATGGCCAATATTAAGACCGATGTTGCCGAAAGTGGACAGGAAGCGCTTGATCTGGCCAATCAGAACAAGGACCATTGTCCTTACGACGTGATCCTCATGGACATTCACATGCCCGGAATGAATGGTTACACAGCCACCCGACGGCTGAAACGGATCGAAGGCTGGAAAGATGTTCCTGTGGTGGCCATGACCGCCGAAGCGCTCGGTGATGTGGAATCGCAATGCCTGCAGGCAGGAATGGCGGGTCTGGTGGGTAAGCCCATCGATCCTGACGATCTCTTCAGAGTGGTATACCGTCTGATATTTGGCGAAGAAGCCGATACCGACAGGTCACTCCAACACTCAGAAAAAGGACGCGAATATAAATTCCCGAAAATTGAAGGCCTCGATGTCCAGGCAGGCATCCGCCGGATGGGGGGACGCTCAGACCTTTATAGCCGGCTCCTGAAAGGTTTTTGTCACGATTATGCCGACTTCGGGAAAAAGCTGGAACAGTTGTCCGATAACGACAACGAAGAAGAAACAGGACGAACCCTCCACTCGCTTAAAGGAATCGCCGGAACGATGGAGGCCACTGCCCTCTACGAACTGACACAGAAAACCGAGAAAGCCTATAAAGAGAATGACCCCGGTTACGACAGATTAAAAGAAAAACTGGTCAATGAGGTGGCGCGACAGATCAAACAGATCAATAAAAAAATCTAAGATTTGGAAAATTGTGTAATATTCTGTTATTTTGTCTTCGTCAGTAAGTTTTCTGAGATCTTACCGGCAAATAGCGGGAAAGTTCCTTTCCGCACCAAAATCATTCATCCTGATGAGTTCATAAATTTTCGTCATGAGATTATTTTTGAACCAATCAGGTTACGTTAAACACAAAAACAAAAGCCTATTGAACATTTTTACAAGCCAACTTTAAACTATTAACTATGACAGATTTAACAGTCTTGTCTGACGAGGAGCTTGTAAAAAAGTTTATCTCAGGTGAAGCCAGATGCATCGATATCTTACTGGACAGACACCAGAAGCGCATCTATTCCTTTATTTTTCTAATGGTCCGGCAGCGTGATCTTGCCGAAGACATCTTTCAGGATGTTTTTGTCAAAGTCATCCATTCATTAAAATCGGGCAAGTATGCCGAAAACGGACGTTTTACTTCCTGGGTGATGCGCATCGCTCACAACCTTGTGATCGATCATTTCCGCAAACAAAAAAACCAACAGATGGTGTCGAATGATCATTACTCTTTCGACATTTTTAACAACAGCCGCTTCTCGGATCAAACCATCGAAGACCGGCTTGTTTACGACCAGATGCTCAATGATGTGGCATCCCTGGTGGAGCAACTTCCCGAGGCCCAGAAAGAGGTGGTCACCCTGCGCCATTATTTCGGTCTTTCATTCAAGGAAATTGCTGAAGAAACAGAAGTTAGCATTAACACAGCCCTGGGCAGGATGCGTTATGCCCTGATCAATTTACGGAAAATGATGGAAGAGCAGAAAATGTCACTGACTATTTGATGAAAAAATTTGATCCTTTAAGTACGTGCAACCTCCCTTTCGATTGTCTTGATATAAACAATCAAATCAAAAGAGTGTTGCCTTATGGATGCAAGATCGATTCGACGTAACCTGTACAAGGTTTTTAGACAGACCGGGATTCCGCGCAGTGTGATTGATGAAAGGGCCTCATTGACCGATGATTTGTTTATGGACGATGTTGATATGGCTTGTTTTCTCTTTTATCTTGAAACACGTTTCAAAGTGGAAGTGAAAAATGATGAACTGCCGAACCTGAATTCTGTCGGCTCTACACTGAATTACCTGCAACAGCATTGTGCATAAATTGGTTCACCCCGGGTTTTAAAACAACATTTGCCGGTACTACTCAACATCTGATGTAGCCGGCTTTTTTCTTGTCGCCACTATTTTCCAATAGTCCGTTAAGCTTTTGCAAAAGTCTTTAAGTCGGCTCTGCTGAAAAAGTCAGCAAAAACCCTATTGTCATTCTATTCATCGCCTTCAGAACCATCATTGCTGAATACCTTTTCTATGGATTCATCGGGGCTGATGATATTAAATCTTGACCAAAATTCAGGATCATAAGATTCAATTTCATCCGAGAGAATATAATTTTCCCTGAACCTGTCGGACCACCGGAACTCTTTCCGGTCACCGTGCCGTAGATCAGAAACAACCATTTCAGAAACGGTATTAAAAACCGTACGGATGCGCTTTTCACGATCCACGATCCGCATTTTCACTTCTCCCCGTACACTGTTAAGCACCCATTTCCCGTTCCAGGGCCGGTAATCGATCTGATAACGGGCAAAAAAAGGTCTGGTCTTAAACCGGCGGCTGTCCCGTCTGATAAGATATTCCCTGCTCTGTTTGATGGTTTTCCGGGTCATTTCAAAATTGGCCCCCACCACTGCAAAACTCTCTTCATCAATACGCATTTCACCTTCGTAGAGGAGTTCGCCATTATCGTTATGGGGTTCAAAACCGACCACAAAAACACGACGTCCATGTTCAAAATTCATTCCTTCATACGTATACTTGTATCGCGAGCGTCCCTGTTCATCAGGCAGAAAACCACCCTGGCGCACAACATCCACACGGCTGAAAAGCAACGGTCCGCCCTGAAGTTTGAAATCGATCATCTCCATATCTTCTCCGGCTTCCCCTTTACGGCCTTTCACAAATCGCACCCGTTCCTGGGCAAACTCTTTTGAATATGGGGGTTTAAATATCTCTATCACAGCTTCGGAAATATCCACATATTCATCATCCTGCTCAATGGTTTCACGAAAAAAAGCCGTCAGGATCAGGGGATCAGAAGCATAATTTTGGTTCTTGTTCCGAACCACACCCATCATAATGCGCTCGGGTTCCACATGTTTAACCAGAACTTCGGGCAACTCAACGGAGGTTTCGGCCAAAACAACCGACACGGTGGTATCGTTGGGAGGAATGGTCAATTGTTCACGGCCATATCCCAGACTCGAAAAGACCAGCTCTTCTCCTATATATTCCGGAGGCAGATACAAACTGAATTTCCCCTCCCGGTTTGTTGCAGTTCCCATGGTTTTTTCTTTCACCCCGATATTGACCATGCTCATAGGGTCACGATCCAGAGAGTCTACAACCATCCCTTCGATATGAACGGCATTTCTTTGCATCTTAGCAGGTTCTTCAGAAATAATGATCTGGTCATCCATCTTATGAACGGCCAACGCTTTATCCTCCAAAACTTTCAGTAACCATTGGTCAAGCCTGACCGAATCGGCATTGGCATAAACCAGACTGTCGCCCGGCACAAGGGATGCATCATATGAAAAGGAAATGCCATAATCGGCGGTTAAAGTATCAAACAGCTCGGATAATTCCAGATAATCATAAGAAAAAGAATATTCCTTCTCCAGTTTCTTATCCTGTGATTGAATGCCCGAACTCACCAATAAAAAAAGAAATAAAAGCATTAAACCTCTATAGGCACGCATAAAAAACCCTTTCGTTATATGGTTGGGAACAATATCCATTACTAATAAAAACAATCAAAAATCATTCCCGTTCAGATGACCTGGTTAAAATAATGGTCTCCCCCTCACGCTGCTCCTCCAAATTAAAGGTAACACAAACCACCTGAAGTACAAAATCAAGAGAATTGTCGCTGAAACTGGCCGTCAGCTTCTGTTCCGGCAAGTCCTCACCAGTTAGTTGAATATCCACATCATAAACACGCTCAAGTGTCCTTGTCACTTCTTTCAGAGGTGTTTCATTAAACTTCATCTTCCGGGTGATCCAGGCCAGCAAATTGGGGTCTGTAGAATCTTTCACAGTCATTTGACCCGCAGTTTTATCGAATAATGCTGTCTGACCACCTTCGAGCCTTGTCTTTTCTTCTCCGGAGGGCGGGAAAATTTCCACACTTCCCTCAATGACTCCCACCTCAGTAATTTCCAGGTTTGGATAGGCCCGAACATTGAACCGTGTACCGGTCACCCTGATGGTAACATCACCGGCATGCACAACAAATGGGCGTTCGCTGTTCCCTTCAACCCGGAAATATCCCTCACCATCCAGGTCAACCACTCTTTCTTTTTCATCAAAAGGCTGCCGGCAGGTAAACCTGGAACCGGAATTGAGCGTAATGGTGCTGCCATCGCTCAGCTCAACTTCTTCACGGTCGGAGCTGGATACAATCAGAGACGAATTTTCTGACGAAAAAGGAGAAAACAACAACCAAACGGCACCGGCGATCAATACCACTGAAGCAGCAATGGCAGCAATCCGGCCGGCACGTCCCAAAACCCGCCTGCGTGGGGAGGTAACCGTATCATCTACGGTAAACTGCCTTACCCGCTCCCAGGCACCAGAGGTATTGATGTTGCCAAAAAACAAACCTTCTTTTCCCCCTGCCCAGGCTTCTTTGATCTCCTTCCACTCCTCACGATTGGCCGGATCGGCACTTAACCACTGCTCCAGCAGACCATGGTCGATCTCATCACCCTCTCCGCTCAATACGCGGGCAGCCAGTTCCCAGTCAATGTTTTGATTATTCTCAGACATTCTTATATGATTATGGTTTTTTTAATTAAAAGACTTTTTATCTCTCGTATGACTCCGATCACCAGGCCGAAACCTTTCGCGCAGGTTTTTCAGAGCTTTTCCCATTTGCACTTCCACCGTTTTGGGGGAAATGCCTAGAGCAGAGGCAATCTCTTTGTATTTCAATCCTTCAAAACGCCCCATCCGAAAAATCTTCTGACGCTGAGGAGGCATTTCATCAATGGCCGCGGTGATCCGCTCCAATAAATCTTCATCGGGCAGATCATTCTCTTCCTCAGGCAGGGAAACATTAAACTGGTCATCCAGGGAATAATGCTGCTTGTGGCGTTTCAACACATTGACACAACCGTTGCGTACAGCCACAGTCAGGTAATTGCTCAGAGATTTGATCTTCAACTCTCTGCGTTTCTCCCAATACTTGACAAATACCATCTGAACAATATTCTCCGCCTCCTGCCTGTCCTGAACAAAGCGATACGCATAGGTTGCCAGACGGGCATACCACGACCGGAACAATTCTTCAAAAGCCTGCTCATCTCCCCGGGCTATCAGCCTTATCATTTCTTTCTCCGGTCGCGATAATTGCATAATTCTGCTTTCCAAAAATCTGATTATTGGTACTTATAGGACAACACAGTGAACAAAAACCCTTACTTCAGATCTGTTTTTTATTGTACTCCGTTAAACTTTTTCAAGTATTTGTTAATCAGTTGTTTAATATTTAAAAATTGATTGTGTTAAAACACAGATTATCAACAATATATGAATCATCTTAAATCTAAAATCTAAAAATCTAACGATCTATTATATCTAACATTCCCCAAAATAGCTATTTTTGGTCAGAATTGAGCAATTTAAAAGAGAGGTTCTTCTCCCGAAATCATTCATTGACCAACAGATATGTCGCAAATAAAAGCATGGATCGTATCACTACGTTTGAGAACACTTCCCCTGGCCTTGTCAACCATTTTCATGGGATCAATACTGGCTGCAGGCACAGGGCATTTCAATCTTCCCGTACTGATCTGGGCTTCCCTCACGACCCTTTTCCTGCAAATTCTCTCTAATCTGGCCAACGATTACGGAGATGCCAGGTCAGGAGCCGACAACGATGAGCGGCAGGGCCCCAGGCGCATGATCCAGAGCGGACAAATATCCCTGAAACAAATGAAAACCGCCATTGTCATCACTTCAGCCCTGGCACTGGTGACGGGGTCGATACTCATCCTTACATCGTTGAAAGAAGACCACCTGCTGGCTTTCATCTTTTTTATTATGGGAATCAGCGCCATTGCAGCAGCCATTCGCTATACCGCAGGAAAGAATCCCTATGGATACCGTGGGTGGGGCGATCTGTATGTATTTATCTTTTTTGGCCTTTTAGGGGTAGGTGGTACGTTCTTCCTTCATACGGGCACCTGGCAGTGGCCGATACTGCTGCCATCGGCTGCCATCGGGCTTTTCAGCACAGGAGTATTGAACCTCAACAACATCCGGGACATCGAAAGCGACCGGAAGATAGGGAAAAGAACTCTGCCTGTATTGATGGGCCGAAAGAAAGCAGCCTTCTATCACTTCACTCTCCTGACCTGCGGATGGCTATTGATGCTGGTCTGGCTTATTTTTTTGGCTCCCGATCACAACGGATGGGGAACCCTCATCGCTTTACCTTTGTTTATCAAAAACGGAGTGGCGGCTTTTCAGTTTAATCGACCTCCCTCCCGCCTCGATCCCGAGCTGCGCAATCTTTCTCTCGGGACCCTCCTGCTGGTATTGCTTTACGGGGCTGAATTTTTTATCTTTTAAAATGTTATCAATAATAATAGTCCGTTAAACTTTTTCAAGAACCTTTGATTCAATTGTTTATATTTCAATAGTTCTTTTTATCAAGACGCAGATTTTCAGCATTATATGATTCATCTTAAATCTTAAATCTAAAAATCTAACGATCTATCGTGTTATGCTCAAAGCTTCATTTCAACCATACCTGCTTCATTTCAAAACACCGGGCGGTACTTCAAGGGGCGTCCTGACAGAGAAGAGAAGTTTCTTCATCCGCATATGGAATGATGAAAAACCGGGGGCTGCGGGGACAGGTGAATGCTCCGTCCTGCCTGGTCTGAGTCCGGACGACCGGCCCGGACTGGAAGAAAAGATCAGAGAGGTATGTGACAGCATCGACACTCTGAAAGACCATTATCACCAGTTATTAAAGGAATGGCCCGCTGTTCGCTTTGCTGTTGAAACCGCCCTTCTGGATCTGGAACAGGGAGGCACTCAACATCTTTTCCCCTCCTCCTTTACACGGGGTGAAACCGGCATCCCCATCAACGGCCTCATCTGGATGGGACGGCCGGAAGAGATGATCCGCCGGATTGCGGAAAAACTCGACGCCGGGTTCAGCTGCCTCAAGATGAAAATAGGGGCCATCGGTTTCGAAGAAGAGCATAAAATACTTGAGCAATTGCGTAAGCGGTTTTCCAAAGAGGAGCTGGAATTAAGAGTGGATGCCAACGGGGCCTTTTCACCCGGCGATGCCCCAAAAATATTGCAGAAACTGGCTGATCTGGACATCCACTCCATAGAACAACCCATCAAAGCCGGGCAGTGGAAGGAGATGGCAACACTCTGCCGGTCCACACCAATTCCGGTGGCCCTCGACGAAGAACTGATCGGCATCAATCAGCCGGAAGAGAAAGAAGAGTTGATCGCCGCTGTCCGGCCGCAATACATCATACTGAAGCCAAGTCTGACAGGCGGTTTCAGGGCCTCCCGGCAATGGATCGATACGGCGGAAAAATACAACACGGGCTGGTGGATCACCTCAGCTCTGGAAAGCAATATCGGACTGAACGCCATTGCCCAGTGGACTTATACGCTGAACAATCCCATGCCTCAGGGACTCGGAACAGGTCAGGTTTTCACCAACAACATCGACACCGGCCTGATGATCAGAAATGGCGAACTATGGATGTGTCCGCTCCCAGAATAAAACCGGGAGTGCATTGATTTTTTGAAACAAAACTCAGAGAAAATGCCTCTTTCACACACCAAATACAGCCGGCTGACCCTCAACGGTACTCCCATGGAGCGCGAGCAACTGCTTCAGATGGCTGGTTCCGTTAAAGAACACCCCGACCCCCCCAAATGGGAATCAGCACTTTTCGGATTCATCAGGGAATGGCTCCATCCATCGGAATACCTTAAGGTCACCACATCCGGTTCCACCGGCCGGCCCAAAACCATTGAGATCTCCAAATCAGCTATGCTGAAGTCTGCTTTCAATACACTTGATTTTTTCGGACTTTCACCCGGGAAACATGCCCTCTTATGCCTGTCTTGTGAGTATATTGCCGGAAAGATGATGGTGGTAAGGGCCTTCGCCGGGAATCTTGATCTCGTGACAGTGCCCGTCAGCGGTCGCCCGTTGAAAAACCTCACCCGGCCGGTGGATTTTGCCGCACTCACCCCCCTTCAGATGAGTCAGGAACTCCAACAACAAAGCGATCATTTACAATTCCTGAAGAACGTCATACTGGGCGGTAGTCCCACCGGCCCTGAACTCTCCTCAGCCCTTCAGGATCAACCTTTCGCAGCCTGGGAAACTTACGGCATGACCGAAACCCTCTCACATATAGCTTTGCGCAGAATAAACGGACCTTCCGCCTCACCATATTTCAAACCGCTTAAAGACGTCAGGCTCTCCACCGATGAGCGCGGCTGCCTGGTCGTTGATCTCCCGGGCGTCACCCGGGGGCCGGTGGTAACCAACGACATCGCCGAACTAAATGAAGACGGAAGGTTCCGGATCAAAGGAAGAAGCGACAACATCATCAATACAGGGGGAATAAAAGTTGTTCCCGAAGAGATCGAAAGACAGATATCCCATTTTTTCAAAAAACCCTTTTTTGTTTCTTCCCTCCCTCACCCTGTCCTGGGACGGGAACTGGTGCTGATCACCGAAGAATTCCCAACCGGGGAAAAAGAGCTCCTCGAAAAAATTAAAAAAATAGTCCCCCCCTATCATGCACCCAAACAGATCATTGTAAAAGAATCTCTTCCAAGAACCGAAACAGGAAAGATCATTCGACGACCGGAAGAGTAGCATATTCTCTTCATCTTTGGTATCTTTGCGGGTTAATTTTAATTCGACAATGGCAGAGACAAAAACATCCAAAACCAATTATATCAGCATAAAAGGGGCACGTGTCCACAACCTGAAGAACATCGATCTGGACATTCCCCGCGACAAATTCATCGTCATTACCGGTGTCTCCGGGTCTGGAAAAAGCTCGCTGGCCTTTGACACGCTTTATGCCGAAGGACAGCGTCGCTACGTGGAAAGTCTGAGTGCCTATGCCCGTCAATTTCTGGGAAGGATCGACAAGCCCGAAGTGGACTACATCAAGGGCATACCCCCCGCCATTGCCATTGAACAGAAAGTCAACACCAGAAATACCCGCTCAACTGTTGGGACGTCCACCGAAATCTATGATTACCTAAAACTGCTTTTCGCCCGGATCGGTCGTACATTTTCCCCTGTCTCGGGGAAAGAAGTGCAAAAGCATCATGCAAAGGACATCATCGATTTCATCAACCAATACGAAGACGGCACCAAAATGGCCATTCTGGCACGTGTGCAGCCTCCGGAAAACCGAACGTGCGCCGATCATCTCTCCATCCTTTCGCAACAGGGATTCAGCCGGGTGGAAACCGAAGGTTCTTTCCTGCGAATTGAGGAACTGCTTCACGATCCGGATAAACTGGAACAATGTAACGAACTCAACCTGGTGGTGGACCGGGTAAGCGTTAAAAAAACAGACGAAGACACCCAGTCGCGACTGGCCGATTCCATACAAACGGCCTTTTATGAAGGACTGGGCGAATGTCTGGTGAAAGTTTTTGAAGAGCAGGGGCCTCAGAAATTCTTTTTCTCGAACCGGTTCGAGGCCGACGGAATCACCTTTGAGGAGCCCACCGAACACATGTTCTCCTTCAATAACCCCCTGGGGGCCTGCCCCACATGCGAAGGATTCGGCAACGTCATCGGCATCGATGAAGACCTGGTGGTGCCCGACAAAAATCTCTCGATATACGACGGAGCCATTGCCTGCTGGCGGGGAGAAAAGATGGGTGAGTGGAAAAACCTGCTCATTCGCAATGCCCATAAATTTGATTTTCCCGTACATAAACCTTATTACGAGCTTACACCCGAACAAAGAAGATTGCTCTGGAAGGGCAACAGCTATTTTCAGGGTCTCAATAATTTTTTCAAACACCTCGAGGCCAAGCAATACAAGATCCAGTACCGGGTCATGCTTTCACGATACCGTGGAAAGACGGTTTGTCCCGAATGTGAAGGAACCCGGCTTAAAAAAGAGGCCATGTACGTGAAAGTGGCCGGGAAAAGCATTCACGAACTGGTTTTGATGCCCGTTTCAGAACTTTCAACATTCTTCAGAGAGCTCAGTCTCAACGAATACGAAAAAAATGTGGCCAGCCGCATCCTGATCGAGATCTCCGCACGACTAAAATTTCTCAACAATGTTGGACTCGGATACCTTACCCTCAACCGCCTGTCGGCGACCCTTTCGGGAGGTGAAAGCCAGCGCATCAATCTGGCCACCTCACTTGGCAGCAGCCTCGTGGGCTCTGTCTATATTCTCGATGAACCCAGCATTGGCCTGCACCCACGCGACACCCATCTTTTGATCGATGTCCTTCATCATCTGAAAAAAATCGGGAATACAGTTATCGTTGTAGAACACGATGAAGAGATTATCCGGGCCGCAGATGAGATCATCGACATCGGGCCGGGTGCCGGCCAACATGGTGGAGAGATTGTTTTCCAGGGCAATTTCAGGGAACTGGAATCCACCCCGGACAGTCTGACCACACAGTACCTCAATGGCTCAAAACGCATAGAGCTGCCCTCAAACCGCCGCCCATGGAACAATGCCGTGGAGATCATCGGAGCCCGGGAAAACAACCTGAAAAATTTAAACGTGAAGATTCCTCTCAACGTCATTCATGTGATCACCGGTGTCAGTGGTTCGGGCAAATCATCGCTGGTACAAACGATCCTCTTTCCCGCCCTGAAAAAATTCATGGGCGGACATGCCGGAAGAACCGGTGACTTTGATCTTTTAAAAGGCGACACGAATGCTTTGTCGGATGTTGAATTCATCGACCAGAACCCCATCGGCAAATCATCAAGGTCTAATCCAGCCACCTACCTCAAGGCGTATGATGAGATCAGAAAGCTAATGGCGGATCTGAAACCAGCTAAAATCAACAATTTCAAACCCGCCCATTTCTCATTTAACGTGGATGGTGGCCGGTGTGAAGAATGCCAGGGTGAAGGAACCATCAAGATCGAGATGCAGTTTATGGCCGACATCGTGCTTACGTGCGAAAGTTGCCAGGGAAAACGTTTCAAACCCGAGGTTCTGGACATTACTTACCGGAACAAAAACATTCACGATATTCTGGAGATGACGGTAAACCAAAGCATTGACTTCTTTGGAGCCGCAGAAGGGAACACTGAGAAAAAAATTGTCAACAAACTCAAACCCCTGGCCGATGTAGGGCTTGGATATGTCCGGTTGGGACAGTCGTCCAGTACCCTCAGCGGAGGGGAAAGCCAACGTATTAAACTGGCCTCTTTTCTTGGACTGGATAAGACCTCTCCAACCCTTTTTATCTTTGATGAACCCACCACCGGACTTCATTTTCATGACATCCGGAAGTTGCTAAAGGCATTTGAAGCCCTTATCGGGAAAGGTCACACCGTTTTAGTTGTGGAACACAATATGGAGATCATCAAGTCGGCCGACTGGATAACCGATCTGGGCCCTGAAGGCGGAAATGAAGGGGGACAGCTGGTTTTTGCCGGCACACCTGAGGATCTTATCGCCTCGGGGAAAGGCTACACGAGCAAGTACCTTTACCCGTATCTTAAGAAAAGTCCCGTCAGCCAAACAAATGCATGAGAGATTAAATGCTGAAAGAAACGATCGGTTCGGCGAATGATTCATTCGCGCTCGATGCCAAAGAGAATCGCCACACACCCCCCTTTATCCGATGATTCATCATCGTCTTCAGGGACGGTGATCTCTACCGAAAGGGAGCGGGTGGTCTGAACATCAAAGTCCCATTTGGATGTAAAATCATGATCGGCATTGTCAAACAGTATATCCCCTCCGTCATCAATCAGTTTAAACCTGACTTGTGGCAATTCAGGCACCCCCTTTACCACCAGCCGGTACTTTATATCATCAAATACTGTTTTACGGAGAACAATCCTCTCCCCTTCTCCCAGAATAGTGGCATTAAAGTTCCCGTCGTGGACAAAAGGAGACAACTCAGGTTTTACAACGGCCTTCGCAAATCCCGCACATTGGGCACCCACAGAAAGATAAGCCGGCAAAAACATAACCAGGAACAGAAGCAACAAAATCCAACCTCTGAACCCGATTTTCCGGTCATTCCCGGCCTTTCTTAGCATCATGCCCATGGTTGTTTGGTTCAGGAAATAAAATCAGACCTTAGTTCTTCGATCTTGGCGCATAAAGTCGTAAAGTCCTCAACAGAAATGTCGATTTCACTGTTGGCCCGGATGGTGGTCATTCGTTCCGAGGTATCGATCTCGGTTTCAACATCGGATGTCGTTACAAGTGTAATCCGCTCAAATATAGACTCAAGTTCTTTAAAATCGGTAATCAGCTCCTCAATATCAGGATTATCACGGTAGTTTTCCATCATGTTGAGGAGTGTGACAAGAGAAAGCTTCTGATAAAGAATACGATCCACCAGTTTCTTATTCGCCTCCACCTCTCCGTTGGTAAGAGATGTAGCCAGATACAGCCCCTCGAGCCAACCGCCTGCCAGAACCATCACAGAAATGGCCGCCCGGTTGTTTTCGGAAAGATATGCATTGGAGTTCATGAAGGTTTCCGAGATGATGTCCATAACAACTTCCCGGTTGTTCATATTCTCTTCCAGACTCTTAATGGTCTCCTCATCGATGGCTCCCATAATTCCGAGTTCATCAGCCAGTTTCTGGGCATTTCCCATATATTCAATGGTTGTCTGGGTCTGGTCAAATAAACTGGCATAACTCATGTCGGCACTATAAATGCCGAGATTTAGTGCCATCTCACGATTGGTATTGTACCGGGAAATATTATCGAGCGGATTCAGAATATCCGACTCAAAAGTAGCTCCGGCTCTTTTTATAAGCATGGCCGTTTCCAGTGGGGAAGGAAGTGAATAGAAAATAAGTTTGGATTTGTTGAAGTCATCAACCAATTGTTCCTCAACCGGAACAGATTCCATAATCTCTTCTTCCGATTCCTCTTCAGAATCCTTTTTTTCACTGCCGGAACTGCAGGCTGACAGGAATCCGGCCATCATGAACAAAAGCATGAGAAAATGGCAAGAAAATTTTTTGTAGAAATACTTCATGGGTATATTATTGATTTGGTTACAGGTCAAAGTCCAAATTATTTTAGCAAACCAATTTATTGTAAAAATCACTGAATTTCAAAAAATCCCATCAAAAAGATCATGGTGATCCTCAAAAATTTGATGACTTTTATGGTCAGAAATCATCTGATCACAAAAGCGTCTGTTCATAAAGTACTACTTGCTGACCGGACACATGACTAAAAACAATAGACCGTTAGATTTTTAGATTTTAGATTTAAGATTAATCTTATAATATTAATAATCTGCATCTTAGTAAAAATATCGCATATTTTTCAAACAACTAAAAATCAATCTTTTGCAAAAGATTAACGGACTATTATAAAAACAAACTTTGCTTTATTCATAGAAAGGCACTACGATTTTTCAGGGCAAGCCTGAAAAAAAGCCACTCCGTGGGATTTGATCAACTTAAACAACATGTTGGTTAGTTTTGTGCGCTAAGCGCCTAAATACTCATTCGATTTGGTTCATGGCCTCAACCACGATCTGTCCCATTTTCTTCAGCTGCTACAACTATTCAAAACTGGAGAAGTATTTCATAAACTGGGCCCTTTCATAGAGCACGGGGTTTTTGATCTTACCATACCCCATTTTCCCTCTGAAATCATCCAGTGTTTCAAATTTCTGCTCGTCCATCCATTCTTCCAGAAATCTTATCATACGGGTTACGACAGAAGGCCCGTTCATGTACACGGTTGAACACACCTGCACGGCCTTGGCCCCGGCTAAAAGTTGTTTGACGACGGCTGAACCATCGTGCACCCCAGTAGATGCAGCAATGTCAATATTATTTACTTTTGAGCTGGTAATAGCCACCCAGCGAAGCGACTGACGAATATCGGCCGGAGAACTGAACACTTCGGCGGTGGAAATATTCAGACTATGAATATCAATATCGGGTTCATAAAAACGGTTAAAAAGGACGACTCCCCTGGCACCGGAAATCGATAAGCGGTCGGTGACATGCACCAGATTCGAAAAATAAGGACCCAGCTTCATTGACACCGGAATGTTTACCACGTCGCTTACCATTTGGGCCACCTCGTAATAGAGTTGTTCATAATCGGCGGCAACACTGTTCTTATCGGTATTTACCCTGAAAACGTTCAATTCAATGGCATCGGCACCAGCCTTCTGGATCTCCTGTCCGAAATTAACCCATTCATCAACCGAGTAACAGTTGATGCTGGCAATGACCGGTATATCGACAGCAGATTTGGCGTCTTCAATCAGTTTTAAATAAGCTGAGACAGAATTTTCGCGGGTATACTCACGCACATAATCAAAAGCCTCGGGATAGTCGAACCCATGTCCCCCCGTCATTTCGTTTTGGATCTCGTGATTGATCTGTTCTTCGAAGAGCGATTTCAGAACAACTGCTCCTGCACCGGCACTTTCAAGTTTTTTGATCTTTTCAACACTGTTGGTAAGGCCTGAACTACTGATAACAACCGGATTCTTCAGTTTCAGTCCGAGATAGGTGGTCTCAAGATTTGCCATTTCCCTGAATATTTTAGTAAAATTATTTTTCTTTCAAGAACAAACTTCTTTTGCATAACAAATATAAACAAAACCGTGAATGTCCCAACTCTAAGCGGTAATCAATGATATTGACGCTCGCCGAATATAACACTTCCAATGCGTACCATATTACTGCCTTCCTTCAGGGCCAGATGATAATCGCCCGACATCCCAATGCTGAGAATGCTGAAGGCTTCCTCATGTGGAAAATATTTTTCCCTGACCGCCTCAAACATCTGTTTTAAGTAACGAAATTCGGAAGTAACCAGGGTTTCATCATCCGAATAAGTGGCCATTCCCATAAGCCCTTTGATGCGAACATTGGATAAATTCTGAAGTTCTTCACTTTCCAAAAGTTCAAAAAGTTCGCTTTTATCAAGTCCGAATTTCGTCTCCTCCGACGCAATATGCATTTGCAGTAGACAGGGAATGATGCGGTTGTTTTTGCCTCCCTCCTTGTCGATGGTCCGTAAAAGTCTGAGACTGTCCACACCGTGGATCAGTGAGACAAAAGGTGCAATGTATTTCACCTTGTTTCTTTGCAGATGGCCGATCATATGCCATTCAATATCCCGGGGTAAGACTTCATACTTGTCCGCCAGTTCCTGGACTTTATTCTCCCCAAATATCCTGTGACCGGTGTTGTATGCCTCCATGATCAATTCCGGGGGTTTGGTTTTGGAGACCGCCACCAGCGTAACCCCTTCGGGCAATTGTTCCTTCAGTTTCTTCAGGTTGTTGCTGACTGATGTCATGACACTGATTTTTTCAAAAATTGAGACGTAAGCCGGTAAAAACTTCCTGTATTTCCCGAAATAAACAGAGCCGCATATTCGGCATGCGACTCTGAAATAAAAATATCAAGCACTTTTCCAAAGTAAGCAAAAATGCTCACTTCAGACCAGTAAGGACCCGGCCGGTTAAATTTCGTGAATAACCAGCCCGGATCTCAGTTTAGGTTCAAACCATGTGGTTTTGGGAGGCATGATATTACCGGTGTCGGCAATATCAATCAATTGCTGCATAGAAACGGGATAAAGGGCAAAAGCCACCTTCATCTCACCGGAGTCCACACGACGTTTCAATTCCCCGAGACCACGAATGCCACCAACAAAGTCGATGCGTTTTGAAGTCCTCAGATCCTTTATGTCCAGCAATTTATCCAGTACATGATTGGAAAGGACAGTCACATCCAGCACACCAATGGGATCATTATCATCATAAGTCCCCTCTTTGGCGTTCAGTTTATACCATTTCCCGTCGAGATACATGCTGAACTCATGGAGTTTGGAAGGCTTATATGTTTCCGTCCCCATCTCTGTCACCTCAAAGTTTTTCGACAATTTGTTGAGAAATTCTTTTTCTGACAAGCCGTTCAGATCCTTTACAACACGGTTGTAATCGATAATGTTCAGTTGGTCATCGGGAAAATGGACAGCCATGAAATAATTGTACGCCTCATCACCTGTATGGTTTGGATTGTTGGCTTTACGCTCCAGCCCCACACGGGCAGCAGCAGCCGTACGGTGGTGTCCGTCGGCCACATAAGTACACGGTACTTTCGTTTCGAAGAGTTCTTCTAGACGCTTGTTGGTATTACGGTCCCACACCACCCAGAAGTGGTGGCCAAAGCCATCTTCAGCGGTAAAATCATATTCGGGCTCCTGGCTCTCAACGACATTTTTTACGATCTCATCGATCTCGGGAACAGCCTTGTAACTGAAAAAAACCGGCTCAAGATTGGCATTGTTGGTTCTGATGTGAACCATCCGGTCTTCCTCTTTATCGGGACGTGTCAGCTCATGCTTCTTAATTATCCCCTCTTCATAATCGGTACAGGCAGCAGAAGCCACAATACCATACTGGGTATGGCCATTCATGGTCTGGGCATAAATGTAGTATCGGGGTTCTTCATCCCTGACAAGCCAGCCCTTATCACGAAATTTATTAAAATTTTCAAACGACTTTTTGTAGACCTCTCCGGAATGCGGGTCCACATCCGGCCCAAAATCAATTTCGGCCCTGGTAATATGCAATAAAGAATGTTCTTTCCCTCCGGCCATTTTTGCAGCTTCTTCACTGTTCATTACGTCGTAGGGAAGACATGACAGTTCTGCTGCAATATCCCTGGGTGGCCGTAACCCCTTAAACGGTTTTACTTTTGCCATATTGTAACTTTTATTTATTAACTCTGAATGTTTCGTCTCCCTCTTTGAAGAATTTGACGATCTGCCGGGCAGCAGCCACACCTGCATTGATGTTGGCCTCTGCTGTCTGAGCGCCCATCTTCTTCGGTGTAAAGAAGAAACGACCCTGGAATTTTTCTTCAAAGACCGATTTGTTATCGGGCGCAATATCGGAGATATAAGAAAAGTCCTTACGCTCTTCCATGAGCTTGGCCATACCTTCTTCATCGATCACTTCCTTGCGGGCGGTATTAACCAGCACGGCATTAGCGGGCATTTTGCTCAGCAACTCGCGGTTGATCGATTTGATGGTCTTGTCATTGGCCGGAATATGCAACGAAACATACTGACAGGTGCTGTATAGCTCCTCCACGGAGCCCAGTGGTTTTACCCCGTCGGCTTTGATCTTGCTGTCGTCAACAAAAGGATCGAAGGCATAAACTTCCATGCCAAAGCCTTTTGCGATCTGCGCCACATAAATTCCAACATTTCCATAGGCATGGATGCCCAGCTTTTTCCCCCGAAGTTCGGTGCCGGCCGTGCCGTTAAAGTGGTTTCGTGCCTGATAAACCATCATGCCAAGAGCCAGCTCAGCCACAGCATTGGAATTCTGACCAGGGGTATTCATAGCCACGATATTCTTTGCCGAGCAAGCCTCCAGGTCAAGATTATCATAACCGGCCCCGCCACGAACAACTATTGACAGATTCTTTGCAGCATCCACTACATCAGCCGTCACCTTGTCAGAACGAACGATGAGAGCATCTGCATCGGCAACCGCCGACTTCAGTTCATCAGGGGTTGAATATTTTTCGAGCAGTGACATTTCAAGTCCGGCATCCCCAAAAATCTCCTTCATCTGCTCAACAGCAGCAGGAGCAAACGGTTTTTCGGTGGCAACAAGTACTTTCTTCATAAATCAAGTCCTCATTTTTTAAAACGACCAAAGGGCCTGTGCAGGCCCTTTGGTCGCTATGTTACACTTTAGTGTTTCTTTTCAAATTCCTGCATAGCGTCGACCAGAGCCTTCACGCTTTCAAGCGGAAGCGCATTGTAGGTAGAAGCCCTGAATCCGCCAACGCTCCGGTGGCCTTTTATGCCAACCATCCCTTTATTAGTGGCAAAATCCAGAAAATCTTTTTCCAGATCGGCATATTCATCGTTCATGATGAAACAGATGTTCATCAGTGAACGATCTTCTTCTTCGGTTACAGTTGCTTTAAACAACTTATTCCGGTCAATCTCGTTGTACAACAAGTCGGCCTTTTCCTGGTTCTTCTTTTGCATGGCTGCAACACCACCCTGGTCTTTCAGCCACTTCAATGTCTGGAGAGCTGAATAAACGGGCAAAACAGGCGGGGTGTTGAACATAGATTCCTTATCAATATGGGTGCGGTAATCCAGCATCGTGGGAATGTTCCGATCCACTTTCCCCAGAATGTCCTTTTTGACAACCACGAAGGTTACGCCCGCAGGTGCCAGATTTTTCTGGGCTCCACCATAAATGATGGCGTATTTGGAAACATCCACCGGTCGTGAAAATATATCCGATGACATATCAGCTACCAACGGTACATTCACATCAAGATCCTTTTTGATCTCGGTACCATAAATGGTGTTGTTGGTAGTAATGTGGAAATAGTCAGCATCGGCCGGCACCTTGTAATTTTTAGGAATATAATTGTAATTGGTGTCTTTTGACGAAGCCACTTCAACTACTTCGCCAAAGAAACCGGCCTCTTTCTGCGCCTTGGAAGCCCACGACCCGGTGTTAAGGTAAGCCGCTTTTTTGTTCATCAAATTGAAAGGCACCATACAGAATTGTGTACTGGCACCCCCTCCAAGGAATATAACCTCATAATCCCCGGGTACATTCAGAAGCTCTTTAAAAAGAGCCCTGGCTTCGTCCATCACGGCCACAAATTCTTTACTGCGGTGCGATACTTCCATTACCGAAAGTCCGGTACCAGCAAAATCACGTACGGCATCGGCCGTATTTTTGATGGTGTACTCAGGTAAAATGGAAGGTCCTGCGTAAAAATTGTGTTTTTTCATCACTATTTAAATTTTAATTTGAGAAAATCCTTTATTTGATAACCTTTTTGTATAAATATTACAATAGTCCGTTAAGCTTATGTAATTTCTTGTTATTCAATTGTTTAAAATTGATGCATTCTTTATGTTAAAATACGGATTATCAACAACATATGATTCATCTTAAATCTTAAATCTAAAATCTAAAATCTAAAAATCTAACGATCTATTGGATTTTAAGAAATAGTATATCAGAAATAACAAATAATAAGTCAAAAGCCTCTGCTGTGTATAATTTCGAAATTGAACCCATAATTCTCGCGCTTCAAAGTTAATGAAATGATTCTTTATTCATAAGCTTCTTATACATTTTTTGGGTTTTACGGACTCCTCTTCCTTGTCTATTCCTTTGCTCAAAAGCCTTTTATTTGTAAAACCCTATTTCATCTTATGAAAAATGTCCCCTAAGCATTAATCTACCTTACACATAACTCCCAACTTTCTCTATATCAGACAAATAATTTTTGTCTTGATGTATTTCCCCCAAAAGTGAAAAATCTCACTTCCTGGAGGGAAATGGTTTGAAATATTCTTTACAAAACACCATCTCCCTTTCTTATGGGGAAATTGATGATTGTCAGAAAATACAAAATCATTCGGGGGTATTATAAGAAGAATACCTCAAACATCCAAATAAATCAAGAAAAATTTCTTTAATTTATTGCATCTTTTTTCATCCGGAGGACCAGACCGGGAAATCGATTGCCCCTGACCCGGTCAGCTCGTCCGGGCCGAAGACAAATTCACACGTTCACCCTCCAGTCGGTCTCCCTTCAGGACAGGAACGACATTGGTCTGATCCGGAGTATGGCAAAAATCGATCACATCGTCGAGTCCGTTTCTGGCCAGCCGCTGCTTCTGAGCAGCTTTGAGGATGTATGCATTCAGATCGGTACGGGCTGTCTCCCATAGGTCAAGAGAGGCATTAACCGAGTCGCAGATGGTTGAAAAATGACCAGACAACATTAGTTCTCGCGACAAGGCGCCGGCAAAAACCGAATCCTCAAGACTGAACTTGTCTTTCCACGCAGCACATAATATCACGACATCCCTGTCAAGCACCCTCAGCCATTCGGTAAGAGCTGACAGATTCAAATATGATCCAACTGCCACGGCATGGGCTCCTGCAGCTTTATGGATGGCATTGGTACCGTTGGTGGTACTGTAAACAATATCATGCCGGCTGACCCGTTCCGGGGTAAAATTGAACGGGGAATTTCCAAAATCGGCAAAATCCAATACAATACCATCCCGCTCAGCTGCCACCAGATGGCCCTCTCTTTTCAGGTCCCTGGCCTCTTCCAGCGTACCAACGGGAATGATATAGCGGGCACCGTTCATAAACGCTGCACAAATGGCAGTAGTAGCTCTCAGTATGTCTACAACCACCACCACAGCCTCCGGATTATGATAGAGATCATACAGAGCCGGGGAAAAACAAACTTCCAGATTATGCTTCATGCTCTTACTACTTGAGTTCAACGAAGGGGGGCTTGACAATCCTCGCCTTCAAATCCCTTTTTCTGATCCTGATAAAAACCTCGGTATCAAGTTTCCAGTAACCCCGTTTCAGATAACCCATACCAATTCCCTGCTTCAATACTGGCGACATAGTTCCCGAGGTAACATAACCAATGACATTACCCTCAGCATCCATAATATCATATCCCTGACGGGGAATTCCCTTGTCCTCAAGCAACAATCCTCTCAAACGATAACCAACACCTTCAAGTTTTTGCTTTTCAATGATTTCACGTGAGATAAAATGATTTCCGTCAACGAGTTTCGTGATCCAGCCCAAGCCGGCTTCAAGGGGAGAAGTATTATCGTCCAGGTCGTTCCCGTAAAGGGCAAGGCCCGCTTCAAGTCTGAGCGTATCACGTGCACCAAGACCGGCGGCTAAAAGTCCTTTGGCCTCCCCAGCCTTCATAATGGCCTCCCAGGCAGCTATCGCATCCTCATTGAAAAGATACAGTTCAAAACCACCTGAACCGGTATATCCGGTATTGGAGATGATTACATTCCCGGCACCCGCAAAATCACCTACCACAAAATGATAAAAAGGAATCTCTTCCAGGTTGACGGAAGTCAAAGGCTGAAGTATTTCTGAAGCTCGCGGACCCTGCACAGCCAAAAGAGATATCTCTTGACTGGCATCCTCGATATCGGCCCCAAAAGTATTTTGCTTGTTAATCCAGGCCCAGTCTTTTTCAATATTGGCTGCATTGACAACAAGCATGTATTTCTCCTCCTCATACTGATAAATGATGAGATCATCCACAATGCCCCCCTTATCATTGGGCATGCATGAATATTGGGCCCTTCCCGGAAATAATGCCGAAATATCGTTGGTGGTAATGCGCTGTAAAAAATCAAAAGCACTGGCCCCCTTTACCCAGAATTCCCCCATATGGGAGATGTCAAACAAGCCGGCATTCTTCCGAACAGCCATGTGTTCATTGTTTATCCCTGAATATTCAACCGGCATCTCAAAGCCGGCAAACGGGACCATTCTTGCCCCCAATTGTTCATGGATATTGTATAAAACAGTTTTTTGCATCACAGAAAAATTTTGTGCAAAGTTATTCGGGAATCCCGAAAAACAAAAAATAACCGGAGCATCTCCCGGAACTCATGCCGACATCAGTCACATTAATACAAATGTACGTCAAAAAAAAGGTGCCAAAAAATGATAATTATTCGTAAATTCACGTTATTGTAAAGAAATCAGTTAATCGGTTTTAATTTAGTGGCCCCTGCAAATCAGAAAAAAGATGAGCCGCTATGCATCTGTTGAAAAAACAGGAGGTTTTTTAAGAAATTAACAAGCTGTTGTAACCAAACTTAAATACCAAAACACCCAAAGAATTCCAACGAATTCAGGTTCCATCGATTCCGGATTTCGTTTCTGTTTCAATTTTTTTAAATTTGTTGTTTAAACAAGGCCGTAGAAAAAACTGTTAGTCTTATGTCAAATCAACACGAATGCATTGATCTCAGTTATCTTGAAAGCATTGCTGAAGGTGATAAAAGCATCATGAATGACCTTATCAACATTTTCCTTGAACAAATCCCCGAATTTGTTGACGGTCTTGAACAAGGTTTTGCCGAAAAGCGTTGGCTTGATGTTGCTGCCGTAGCCCATAAAGCAAAATCTTCTGTCATATCCATGGGGATGGAAGATCTCGGCAATCGGGATCTGAAAAACCTGGAACTAATAGCTAAAGAGCTTTACGTTAAAGCAATAAAAGATAAAAAGAAACCCGACCCTACTGAAGAGCGCGAAGCCGGGCAACTGGCCAAAAATCTTGAAGGATATGACAAGGAACGGCAGATCTGGATCAAAGAAAATGCTTCGCCAGATACGGTTTCCGGTATCATCGAAAAATTCAAAAACGCTTGTAAACAGGCAGAATCAGAACTCAAATCAGAAATAGAGAAATAATGGATACAACACTACTCAAAGTTACTTCGCAAGATAAAAGTCTGGTCGGAACACTGGAAAACACAGATCGTCTCAACGCCGCTGTGGCACCGGACATTAAAGAACAGTTGAACAAAAATCTCAATCAGTCTAAGGTGAGATTTGTACTCGATCTTCAGAACATCAAATTCATCGACAGCACTGGCATCGGCGTGTTGATCTCGGCTCTTAAAACAGCACGCCAGCACAACGGAACTCTCCTGCTGTCAAATGTCAATCATGAGGTTATGGATCTTCTTTCGCTTATGAAGCTTGATCAGGTTTTTGATTTCCAGGATTAAACAGAAATCCATCAACTTGTCAGTTATTTTTTTGGCTTAATTATTATCCTTCGATAGCTGGTCAGGTTATGTGTACTTTTATCTTCAACTTCACAGATAACATGGATGGTTTCTCCCGCTGAATCGGATGGGATATCTATCCGGGCATGTTTTGTGTTGCTTCCCGAAATGTTTACTTTTTCGGAATATGTTCCTGCTTCCGACAACACCCACCACTTATAGGTTAATTGGTCATCATCGGGGTCAAACGACTTCGAAGCATCAAGAGTAACTGTTTTGCCTTGCCCGGGTTCCATATTGATTATATCAAGGCCTTGATTGTCATTAACAACTACAACGGGATTGCGATTTCCCTTGCCTTGATCTGCCCAGTCCATCCGGGCTGCAAAATTATTGAATGTGGCGGGGTAAAAATGTTCAAGCTGATTCCTGCAGGTGGAATAAGCCTCCATATCGCCATGGTTGGTATAGGCATAGGTCTCCTGGTCGGGGCCAACAGCCCATTCAAAGTAACCGCCCCAGCTCCCCCACCCGGGGTTTTCGGGATAGTTAAGACCATTTGGCAGTACATATAAGAAAGAAGGTGTGTCGCCTTCAACCCCGTATTTGTACTTGGGATACATAGAACCAAGCGTGCCATGACCTTGAATATGGGTAGCATATTGGTCCCAATTCTCCTTTCCGGTCCCGTTTTGAAATTTCCATGCGCATTCATCCCAAATGAAAAACAGATCTTTTTTAAACTTCCTTCGCATCCACTGATGGGAGCTTATATCGTAGGGGGTGCCATCTTTATAACTACGGTCCTGATCGGTAATGGTATAGGCACGAAGTTTATCCAGGAAAGCGTTGAATTGCTTATCCGACCGTTCCTGCTGCACCTGCCAGATAGCCTGAGCCAGGGTGTTCCCACCTCCCCATGCAAGCACCCAAACCGGTCGATCATCCTCCTGATCGGCCATTTCGATAATCAAATTGCTCCCGGGACTGTTATTGTCTTCGCCGATGTGTTCGATTCCACGAACCTGACTGCCAACAACAGTGCGGGCACGCAGATAGTCGGGACTGGGCCAATAGCCGATTTTCTGTTGAGATTCATCCTTATTAAAATCATTCTGCCCGGACCGTTTGCGCAAATTAGGCAGGTCTTCTTCATAAGCATCAATGGCCTCGTGAATCAGGCGTTCCCAGTCTGCATTATCACCGCTGCTGCTCCAACCGGTAGTAGCTACCAATCCTTCGATCTCAAACAAATCGGCATGGACCAACAGCCGGATCAGAGATTCCATGTCATCAGGTTCAACGTGATTGGGTGAGATGTCGGTCAAAACAATGATGCGTGGCTTAAGGGAATCTGCCGGAGTGGAAGCCAAAAGATTCACTGGCAGAAAAAGTACTAGTAGCATTGCAGATAGCAAATAAGACTTCATAGGTATTTATTTTTTGTTTGTTTTTTATTCCTGTTTTTCATATTGTAAATTTACCCTCGACTTTGAGTTAAAACAAACCAATTTTCGAATTAAATTTAATGAATTCCGAGATACTATATTCTTTTGATGAAAGACGCCCTGAGTTTCAGCCTTATGGTTTAACTTGTGAGCTATGGACACCCAGCGTTATGTCCCGGCCTGACCGGCACAATGAAATCGAAATCAACTATTTCCCGCAAGGCTCTATGACCTACCTTATCCAGGATGAAAGGATCCCGATTCCCTCAAAAAGACTTTCAATATTCTGGGGGCTTACTTCTCACCAAATTGTTCATTATGAAGGAACGGCCCCATATTTTGTTTGCACAATCCCTTTTTCTGTCTTTATAGAATGGGGGTTGCAGGCTTCTTTTGTTGAAAGAATTTTAAAGGGCGAAGTGTTGTGCGAATCATCTGATGAATTCTCACTATTTGATGAGTTTTTATTAAATCATTGGATTAAGAACGTCCACGACACCAGTTTTCATGAAGCAATATTATTGGAAATGCATGCCCGTTTAATCCGTATGGCACAAAACATTTTACCAAAGACTGAGAATAAGTACACGCCTATACCACAAAAGGAGATTAGTCAGGTAGAAAGCATTGCCATTTATATTGCCCGCAATTATCGCAATCACATTAAGGTGTCGGATATAGGAAAAGCTGTCGGGCTTCATCCCGATTATGCCAATGCCATATTTAAGAAAGCGTTTGGCAGAACTTTGACGGAACATATTACAGAAGAAAGAATTTTGCATGCCCAAAGGAAACTTTTATCCACTGAAAAAAGCATCACCGAAATTGCCTTTGAATGTGGTTTTAATACCATAAGCCGCTTTAATGCAGCATTTATGAAAATAAATGGTTGTACGCCACGAAAGTATAGGAAAAACAATCTATAGAAGTAAGTTTTTAGGAAAACACTGGTGTCCGGTAAAAAATAGAGATTCCTTCACTTCGTTCGGAATGCCGGAATGCCGGAATGCATCGGAGTTTTTGGAAAATTCAATGGCATCTTAACTTGTTCAATAAAGGACATTCAGATCGGTGTTTGAAAGGAATAACATACCACACCTAAATTTAAAAAACCCGTACACGGAAATTCCGTATACGGGTTTTTATCACACAAAACAAAAGTGAACTTAATTCCTGAAGACCAATTTTTCTCCGTCAAAGTCCACATGTATGGGCTTCTCCTTATTGACCTCATCGGCCAGTAATTTTTTGGAAAGATCGTTAAGTATGTACCTTTGCATGGCCCGCTTAATCGGTCTTGCACCAAACAACGGATCAAATCCGACTTTGGCCAGGTAATCCACGGCTTCTTCACTTATACTGATCTCTGCACCCTGATCTTTAAGCATTTTGGCCACTCCTTCAAACTGCAACTTAACAATCTCTCTGATCTCATCCTGTGTCAGCGGCTTAAACATGATGATGTCGTCAATCCGGTTCAGGAATTCTGGCCGGATGCTCTGCTTAAGCAAATCCATAACCTGTTTCCGGGTCTTATCGGCCGTTTCATCTGTAAAGCCTTGTTCCCCGGCGCCTTCAAAATTCTGCTGGATCAGTTGCGATCCCACATTGGATGTCATGATGATGATGGTGTTTTTAAAATCGGCATGCCGGCCTTTGTTGTCGGTCAACCGGCCATCATCAAGCACCTGAAGCAGGATATTAAACACATCGGAATGGGCTTTTTCGATCTCGTCCAACAAGATGACAGAATAAGGTTTCCTTCTGACAGCTTCTGTCAACTGGCCGCCCTCATCATAGCCTACATATCCCGGGGGTGCTCCGATCAGGCGCGAGACGGAATGACGCTCCTGATACTCCGACATATCGATGCGCGTCATCAGTTCCTCGTCGTCAAACATGAACTCGGCCAAAGCTCGGGCAAGTTCGGTTTTTCCCACACCTGTCATGCCCAGGAATATGAAAGACCCAACAGGACGTTTTGCATCCTGAAGCCCGGCCCGGCTGCGCCGTACGGCATCAGACACAGCCGCGATGGCTTCATCCTGACCGATTACCCGCTTGTGCAACTGATCTTCAAGTTGCAGCAGCTTCTGGCGCTCGCTCTGGAGCATCCTTGTCACGGGAATGCCCGTCCAGCGGCTGACCACCTGTGCCACATCTTCGGCGTCCACCTCTTCTTTGATCATGGCGCCTTCTGTCTGTCGTTCAGCCAATTCTTTCTGCAAGTTTTCTATGGCCTCATCAGCTTCTTTGATGCGACCATATCGCAGTTCAGCCACTTTATCGTAAAGACCTTCCCGCTCGGCACGTTCAGCTTCAAACTTGTAATGCTCAATATCCTCCTTATATTTCTGAATTTTGTCAATGATATTGCGTTCTTCTTTCCAGCGAGCTCTTAAAGAATCCCGTTCGTTTTTCAGATTGGAAATATATTCACTAAGCTCATCGACCTTTTGGTCATGCCCTTCGCGCCGAATGGCTTCCCGTTCAATCTCCAGTTGCTTGATGCGGCGTTCAATCTCATCAATCTCTTCCGGCACGGAATTCATTTCAAGCCTCAACTTTGACGCAGCCTCATCAATCAGGTCAATGGCCTTGTCGGGAAGGAACCGTTCAGTGATGTAACGTTTCGAGAGCTCAACAGATGCAATGATGGCCTCATCCCTGATACGTACCTTATGGTGGGTTTCATAACGCTCCTTCAAACCACGAAGAATTGAAATGGCCGAAGCCACATCAGGCTCATCAATGGTCACAGTCTGGAACCTGCGCTCGAGGGCCTTATCCTGTTCAAAATATTTCTGGAATTCGCCCATGGTTGTGGCCCCGATGGCCCGCAATTCACCCCTCGCCAATGCAGGTTTCAAAATATTGGCCGCATCCATAGCCCCTTCACTCTTTCCTGCACCCACGAGGGTGTGAATTTCGTCAATGAACAAAACAATGTCGCCTTCACTGTTGGTCACTTCCTTCACCACGGCTTTCAACCTCTCTTCAAACTCTCCCTTGTACTTGGCGCCGGCGATCAGCGACCCCATATCGAGCGAATAAATGCGTTTGCTCTTCAGATTTTCGGGGACATCTCCACTGACGATCCGGTGGGCTAGTCCCTCGGCAATCGCCGTTTTACCCACACCGGCATCACCAATCAAAATGGGATTGTTTTTGGTTCGCCGGGTTAGAATCTGAAGGACGCGCCTAATCTCTTCATCCCGTCCGATAACAGGATCCAGATTCCCGGTTCGGGCACGTTCATTAAGGTTAATGGCAAAACGGTCCAGCGCATTGTAAGTCTCCTCAGCCGACTGGCTGTTGACCTTACTGCCCTGGCGCAAATCGCGGATCGCGTCCTTCAAACCTTTCTCAGTGACCCCTGCATCCTTGAGCATCTTGGACGTATCGTCCCCGCTTTTCAAAATACCCATCAGCAAATGCTCGATACTGGTAAACTGGTCTCCCATCTCTTTGGCAAAACCAATGGCCTTTTGAAGAGTATCATTAGCCCCACGGCTCAGATACGGTTCGCCACCACTTACCTTCGGATATGATTCGATCATCTTATCCAGGACGGGCATGACCTGCCCTGCTCCCATCTTATTCAAAAGAAAGCGGGTCACATTTTCCTCAGTTTCAAACACACCCTTGAGCAGATGGCCGTTTTCAATGGCCTGGTGCTGATGGCCTTCGGCAATCTGAAAAGCTTGTTGAATGGCTTCTTGGGCTTTTATTGTAAATTGGTCTAGCTTCATATTTCTTTGATTTTTTTAAAGCTTTACTTCAAGTACCCTGCCAGAGAAAGATGACTGTTAATTTGTCTGGTTGCCTCCCTGGATACATGCCATTCTTGCAGCTTTGTGTTCATCAGCTGGCCAATATTTCCGATAAAAACGTCCCAATGAACTGAATGCCTCTTCAAATCATGCCTGACCCAAGATACAAAAATCAGAGCAGATGCTCCGTTACTACAAAAAATTTGGTTATTTTAGTGGAAAACAATTACAGAACCTGAGGAATCTGGAGATATGCATATTAACTGGCGAAAGATCAACCGGGCCATCCATCGTGATCTTGGCTATTTTTTCACAGGCATGGTCATAATTTATGCACTGTCGGGGATTGCTCTAAATCACCTGGACGACTGGGATCCCAGTTACAAGGTAGACACCAGCGAAACAACCCTGGAAATACCCTCCGGATTTGATGATGATGAAAAGGCTGCTGTAGACAAAATTCTGGCACAAACTGAAGTCAGAGCCGGATATCAAAACCACTACATGCCCGATGACGAGACCCTCAAAATCTTTCTGGAGAGAGGCAGTTCGGTTGTGATTGATATGGATACAGGAGAGGCCACCGTAGAAAGGGTTCGCAGACGGCCGGTATTCTACGAGGTTAATTTTTTGCACTATAACCCCGGAGCACTTTGGGCCTGGTTCTCCGACGCGTTTGCCGTGGGATTGATCATTTTGGCCATCAGCGGACTTTTCATTTTGGAGGGTAAAAACGGAATAAAAGGTCGTGGAGTCAGAATTGCAGCGGCGGGGATCATTATTCCCCTTATTTTTCTTTTATTGTATCTTTAAATCATGGGCATAACCAGCCATCTCAATAAATTCAATGGGCACATGCACAAAAAGGCGGGCACTTGCATTCTTGTTTTTTTTATGACCGTTCTCAACCCCGCTTTTTCTCAGCAACCCGACACCATAGTGATCCAGCGAAACGACACCATCATTAAACTGGTAAGGCCGGGCACTTCCACCAAAGAACTGAACGGGAAAAAAATAGAGGAAATCCTGGAGGATAACTCAGAACGCAGTTTTTTTTCACGCAAACTGCACGAGTGGCTGGTAAAAAGCAGTATGGATAACGAGCCAACGCCTCCGGAAAATCTTACCGAAAACCTGGCAGAACATAGAGGTAAACGCATAGTCAACATTGACATTCGCCATATCCCCCCTTTTGGAGGCTCGGTAGAGGACACCATGGTTGTCACAGACTCCTGGCTGGGACGCATGGGAAACCGCCTAAGGTTTGAAACAGCACCGGACATTATTCGGAAAACCATCACATTCCAGGAACACAATCAGGTCAGCCCAACCGATATTTACGACAGTGAAAGACTTTTACGAGCCCTCACTTTTATCAATGATGCCCGCATCAGGGTATGGCCGGCTTCCGCCGATGGCGAAAGGGTAAACATCAGTATTTATGTGCAGGATCGCTACCCCCATGCCGTCTCTGCTGGCATGAATAACGAACAACCAAGCCTGAGTTTGATCAACAAGAACCTTCTGGGAAGAGGTCTTTCCCTGTCTCATACCCTTGTCGTCCCGTCACCCGACTTCAAAGAGTGGGGATTTCGGGAAATCCTGGGTGCTGAAAATTTTCTGGGACAATACATCGATCTGGAAATAGACTATTCCAAAACCAGGAACCTGCATCTCATTGCCGGGAAAATGGAAAAGGAATTTGTCCTTCCAGAGATCAAATATGCCGGAGGATTACAATTGAATCGATCGTTCACCAATTCCCGCATCAACGATTATCCTCCCATTGAGTGGGAACCACCACTTGATTTTCGGCGTCAAAATCTCTGGCTGGGACGCTCCTTTCAGATCGGAACTTCAGAATCTCCTCTCCGATCAAACTTTTACATTACCTCGAGATACCTGGATCTGGATCTGTTCAATAAGAATGAAGCGTCCGGTTTCATTCCCGAGGGTGAATTTTATTACGGAGGACTGGCTTTTTCCAGAAGGGGCTATTACAAAAATAATTTGATCCACTCATTCGGTCGGACCGAAGATGTGCCGCATGGCTCTCTTGGACAGATCTCTTATGGTGTTCATAAAGACCGGCAACTCACCCGGCATTTCCTTGGCCTCCATTATTCTTTTGGTAAAGCGCTCATTCCCTCCAGGGGATTCTTTTTCTTCAGCAGCGATATAGGATCGTTTTTCAATACCGGCAGCCCGGAGCAGGGGCACCTTAAATTAAGCAGTGAATACATCACACCACTTATACCCCTCGGTCAAAGCAAATTAAGAAATTTTCTTGAGCTTGAATATGCGAACGGCCTCAACCGTTTTTCGGGAGAATACCTTTTTATTGATGAAAATGCCAACGGCCTCCATAGCTTCGATTACTCCGAGACCATAAAAGGATCAGAAAAGATCGTACTCAAAACAGAACAGGTGCTTTTTACCCGTGCCGAACCACTCGGATTTAAATTTGCTGTCTTTTCCTTCTTCGATACCGCTCTGCTGCGTGAAAACAAAGACAAAAGCCTTTTCAGACAAGCACCCTACTTCAGTTTCGGAGGTGGATTAAGAATAAGAAATGACAATTTGGTATTCAATACCTTACAGATCAGGCTTGCCATAATGCCCCGCGTTCCATCCGGAGAATTTCCCATAAGCCTCCGAATAACAGGAGAATCACCCAGGAAATTCAGGGATTTTGTCCCCTCCCCACCCGGTTCACCTGTGTATTTTTAGAAAAAAAGATACCGGGAAAAAAATTATCGTAAACCAAATAACAAATCTCGCGTATACATCGTTTAAAACATATACATCGTTTAAAAGATATGTCTGACCAAAAAGTACCATTTGCAAGGATTGCCCCTAAACAACTAAAAGCTGGGTCTTAAAGAGGTTTTTAAACAGGATTTCACACACCTGAGATTCAGGTTTAAATCTAAAAATCTGACGATCTATTGAATCAATGACAAGTGAATTATTGAGCCAACTAAGAGGCACCGCAATTGTCGGTGTGCATAAATAAGTAATTTTTCTTATTTTAGTGTCAATAAAAACCCATTCTTATATGAAACTGTTCATATCCAAACCTTTGCTTTTTGCAGCAGTGGTTTTTCTTTTTACAACAGCAAGCAACAATCCCCGGCAAACCGATAAAGTTTACGAAACCTGCCGGCAACAGATCAGCGAGGAGTTTATTCAAAACGGACAACCCATGCGGGCCCTTCTTACCGGTGCTGAAGTAGCCGAATTCAGGACCACCATGTTCGAGGGCAACACATACAGAATAACCGCATGCACCCCCGGCGACGAGGACATTTGGTTCTCGGTTTATGACACAAACGATAACCTTATATTTTCAAGTGCTCAACACGATCATTCCAACACATGGGACTTCAAAATGGAAGGGAATATGGAGTGTGTGATTGAAGCCGGACTGCTTTCAGAAAGCAGCGATTCGGGCATGGCACTTATCTTGATCGGTTTTAAAAACGCCGAAATAGCCAGACACTAATTATCCAACCACCCAACATAATGCCCCCCCTGTGATATGAGTGAAGGTATCCTAAAAGCATTGATGCAACTTTTTGCACTGGTAGCTGCACCAGACCAGGAAGCAGAGCCACGCCGAAAAGTTGTACAAAATTACCTTTCGCTACATCTCAACAGTCAACTCATTGAAGAATACCTGAAGTTATTTGATGAACATCAACAAATCTATCGGGAAAAACTCAAAGAAAAAGACCGCGTCCCCAAACTATATGCCGCCAGTTCGGTTAAGATCCTCCGCATTGCCACGGCCATAAACGAAGAACTCACCCACTATCAGAAGACCATTGTCGTTGTTCAACTTCTGGAATTCTTAAACTCTGGTAACAGGCCGATTACCCCGACCGAAGAGGAATTTGGGCAAACCGTGGCTGAAACATTCAACCTGGACCGGCAAATCTACGTTTCCATCAAGAATTTCATCACCAGTCAAACCCCCTCCCGGCAAAACGACAGCAACATACTCATCATCGGGGGCGACCGGGACCGAAAAGATGAAGAGCGGTATATCTTCCGGGATTTCATCAAAACCGAAGTCTATGCACTTAATATCAGATCGGTCTCACTTTTTTTGATAAAAACACACACCACCACCGAACTTACCATCAACGGACAGGTACTGATTCCCCACCAGATGCAATTTCTCAGGCCAGGTGGTTCAATCCGTTACAAACTCGGACCTCCGATCACCTTCAGCGATATTGCTGCTCATTTCAACTATAGCGCCCACAAATCCCCCATTGTTTTTGATGTCAGAGATATTTCATTCAGTTTCAAGAACAAGAAAGAAGCTGGCCTGCATCCCATGAGTTTTACCAGCCATTCGGGCCAGCTGGTAGGGATCATGGGGGATTCAGGAGCCGGCAAAAGCACTCTGATCAACGTTCTGACAGGTATTTATCTTCCTTCCTCGGGAGAGATATTGCTCAATGGCATAGACTTACACCTTTTCCCCGAAAAGATCAAAGGCCTGATCGGTTATGTAGCCCAGGATGACCTTCTGATCGAAGATCTTACAGTATTTCAGAATTTATATTACAACACCAAACTATGTTTTGATCATCTAAGCAATGAAGCCATCACTGAAAATGTCAACGGCCTGCTCAAATCACTGGGCCTTCATGAGATACAAAACATGAAGGTCGGTTCGCCCATGAACAAACAGATCAGTGGCGGACAACGCAAAAGGCTCAATATTGCCCTTGAACTTGTTCGTGAACCTGCCGTCCTCTTTCTGGATGAACCGACCTCCGGTCTTTCCTCCCGTGATTCGGAAAACATCATGGACCTGTTGAAAGACCTGGCCGTCAAAGGCAAACTTGTATATGTGGTGATCCATCAGCCATCATCTGAAATCTTCAAGATGTTTGACCAACTGCTGGTTCTCGACAACGGAGGCTATCTCATATACAATGGGGATCCTGTTGGCGCCATAAATTATTTCAAATCCTGCATCAATCACGCCAACCGTGACGAAAACGAATGCCCTGTATGCGGCAATGTGAATCCCGAACAGATATTAAGCATTGTGGGGGCACACATACTGGATGAATACGGGAACCCCACCAAAGCCAGGCGCATCGCTCCGAACGAATGGTTCAGGACATTTAAAAATCACTATCCTTCAACAATAAAACGCGAAGAAAAGCGTCTGCCCCTGCCGGAGATAAATTTCCGGACCCCGGGACAAAAAGGACAGTTCAATATTTTTTTTCTGCGGGATGTTAAGGCTAAGCTGGCCAATTTACAATACATTTTCATCAATCTTCTGGAGATGCCTGTTCTGGCTGTTCTATTGGCAGGATTGTTGTTTTATTTCCAGCCGGGCGAAAACGCACCAGGACAATATTTCCTGTACCAAAATCCAAACCTGATCATATACCTGATCATTTCAGTCATCATATCCTTGTTTGTGGGTCTGACTGTGAGCGCCGAAGAGATCATTAACGACAAAAAGATACTAAGAAGAGAAGCTTTTCTAAACCTCAGCCGTCTGAGCTATTTGTTGTCGAAAGTGGGTATTCTGGCCATTATATCATTGATTCAAACAGCCCTGTTTGTGGGGATCGGAAACAATATTCTGCAAATAAAAGGGATGTTCCTGCCCTACTGGATGGTGCTCTTCAGTTCAGCTCTCTTTGCCAACCTTCTGGGGCTCATCATTTCCGACAATCTGAAAAAGACCGTCAATATTTACATTCTGATCCCTTTCCTCATCATCCCGCAGTTGATCCTGAGCGGTGTTTTTGTCTCTTATGACCGACTGAACCCGAATTTTTCGTCGGTTTCAGACATTCCGTGGTATGGAGAACTCATCACAGCCCGCTGGGCATTCGAAGCCATGACCGTCCACCAATTCCGGGAAAACGAATATCAAAAAGAGTTCTTCACCTATAATAAACTCAAAAGCCATGCGACTTATCGCAAAGACTTCTGGGTTCCGTCCATGGAAAGTGAACTGTCGAAACTGGCTAAAACTGATGATCACGGGGAGAAAAAACAAATCAGCCGGCTCTTAAACAGAGAAATTGAGGACGCCCTGGAAAAGCTCCCATCCAGAGCAGGATTTAAAAAACCGGATTTACAGAAAGAAGAAAGCAATACTGGTGAAGAGACCCTGAAAAAAACCAGGACACTTTTGGATGACATCCGGGAGTATTACATTAATCTTTACAACGAAGCCGACCAAAGGATCGACACCCGCCGAAAAGAACTGATCAGAAAAAATCAAAAAGAGGGGGAAAACTACCTGACCACATTGCGCAACCGGCATCACAACGAAGGTCTTGAACGTTTTGTCAGAGGGACTGATGACTTCTTTTCAAAGCGAATCATCAAGCATGACGGACAGTTCATCCAGAAATTCGATGCCATCTACAAGGACCCCGGACCCTCATACATCAAAGCACATTTTCTGGCCCCGCACAAAAAAGCAGGCGACCTCAAAGTCAATACTTTAACAATGAACCTTGTCGTAATATGGTTGTTCAACATTCTTCTTTTCATTCTTCTTTACAGCGAAGTCTTTAAAAAACTGGAGCTCCCCAAGGGGTTTACAAAGAGAGGTCAGGCCCCTCAATAAACAGAAAAACAGCCTTCAGACAATCAATCATTTTGACAATAAAAAGACTTCAGGAATTTCATGTCGGGGCAGAAAACAAAAAAGCCGGAGACAGTAAGTCCCCGGCTTTTATCTAAGTCACAACAAAGATGAAGATCACTCTTCCATTTCGATCATCTTAAAGGGCAGATTAATGATGGACTGGTAATCTTCTCCGGCTTCAAACATATCCTCATCATCTTCCTCATAATACCAGTTGACCTGCACCTCATATCCCTTCTTAAACAACAATTCCAGTTTTTTGAAAATATCCAGAATGCATTTGGATGAACTGGTGTTGAAGTATTCGAGCTGGACATTAATAGCCGTCGTTTCTTTAGGTTTAACGGCATATTCATCAATCCAATCAATAAGAGGCTTATAGAATTCCACAGAATTTTCAGGAATTGAACGGCCCTTGATCTCAACGACACCCTGTTCTCCGTCAAATTTTACATACGGTGTTTTGGGGGTGTCCTCACGGATAATTGTTTCCATAATGGCAATTATATCTTTTAACTAATATACACGTCAAGTGAAAAAAATACATGTTCCTCATCGTAAGGATACAAAAAATATTCCAGTTTATTGCCTGTTTTTCTTACAATATCAAGCATCCCAAGGCCTCCACCTCCTTTTTCCGAAATGGATTCATTTCCCAGAATATCGCGATAGAGCATTTTTACCTCTTCATCTGAAAGCGAATTTAACTGCTCAATACGGTCTTTGATAAATGTCACCTTTGAACGTAAAATAAAATTACCGGTCGTAATCCGGTAAAAAGAACCATCATGCACCAGAATTACGATGCCATAATTTGGTGAGCCACTTACAGACAATCCTGATGGCGGGTTATCCACGTGATGATAAAGGTTTTGCAGGCATTCAACAAATACGTTGTATACTTTTTTCCTTGTCTGAAGCCTTTCCATCCTCAGTTGCGGATTGTCTTCCACAGACTCAAGTGCACGGGTTATCATCTCAGGTGAAATACTCCCGGCATATTTAAGGATAATTTCCCCTTCCAATTTATGAGCATACCACTCTTCGAGATTAAACCCCATCCTGATGTCTAACATTGGTTCTATTACAAAGATAAAAAAATAAAAATTCCACCCATCCCGCAAAAAACCTTTTACCCGACCCTTTCCATGACAAAACCTCCATCTGATTCAAAGACGCAAATAACATGAAGTCAGAAATTTACATGTTTTATTGAATCTGGGGGGGATAAGATTTGGCACCTTTATTTTAAATATTTATGCTCCCGAAGATTAAATTATTCTGCTCAAAATCCTAATAACAAGTGGGGTTTTTTGGTAAATATAAGAAAAACGATGGCCAAGTTTTAAAATACAATGACAAATCAAATTCCATCGCCTCCAACAAATCCTGAGTGACGGTATTTTTCCTGCAATATTTTACTACCTGCGGGCACCGAAGAGGTGAGCCAGACATTACCGCCGATGACGGAATTGGCTCCCACCGTAATACGTCCAAGAATGGTCGCCTGGGCATAAATAATGACGTTGTCTTCCACAATAGGATGCCGGGCGATCCCTTTAATGGGATTGCCTTTGTCATCAAGGGGAAAGCTTTTTGCTCCCAATGTAACCCCCTGATATATTTTAACATAATTTCCAATTATGGATGTCGCACCGATGACTACACCTGTTCCGTGATCAATGGTAAAATGGTGTCCAATCCTGGCCCTTGGATGGATGTCAATGCCTGTTTCCGAATGGGCCATTTCAGAGATGGTTCGGGGAATAAGGGGAACGTTAAGGTTCAGAAGTTCGTGGGCAATTCGGTAATTGGTAATAGCCCGGATAGCCGGATAACAAAAGATCACTTCGGCATTGCTCTGGGCTGCCGGATCGCCGACATAGGCGGCCTCCACATCGGTGGCCAACAAGTGCCTGATAACGGGAAGTTTCTCTATAAACTCGAGCGTGATCTGGGCTGCCTTATCTTTTCGCATCAGAAGATCTTCACGGTTGACATGATGGCAATCGAAACATAGGCCGGCATAGACCTGCTGACGAAGAAGATCGTATAACCGTTCTACATTGACTCCGAGATAATAACGAATACTGGCAGGCCTTGTAGGTGAGTCACCAAAATATCCGGGAAACAGGATCTCCCTCAAAAGATCTACGATCTCGCTGAGAACTTTCGACGAAGGCATGGGCTGATCAGGATAATGACGGTGACAAACAGCCTGATAGGACTCTTCTTTCGATAAAGTTTCAATGATATCTTTCAGCTTTTGAGGGTATTCAAGATAGCGCATGTCAAAAATATTTTGATTTACTGATCCGCTGAGACCAAATTGAAATGTTTTTCAACTATTTCTATGGCACTGAGCAGTCGTTCTTCACCTTCTCCTTTTACTATGCCATAGGATATCCCATAATAATCGAGTTCACGGGCATACCTTTCAAAGAGATAATCGCGGAGATGAGGATTTTCACGTACCCCGTCGGCCTGCCAGGGCAAATCAGGAGCACATAAAAGTGCATAATTTGTTTTATAGGTCTTTATGGCCCGATGTATCCACCAGGGACAACAATTGAACACTTCTTCAAACCAGACTTTTGTTACGATCAAAAAAGTATCAAAAAAGACCGGTGTCTCTTTTTCTGACTTGCTACGGGCACGGTTGTAATCCGCTATCTGCTGCCGCCCTATGATCTCAACATCTTCAAAAGTATAGGGTGTGGTCAGTTTCTCTACATAATCCCTTGCATATTCTTCAACCACAAAACCGTTAAAATGTTTGCTCAACGCACGGGAGAGTTGAGTTTTTCCGGAAGCTTCCGGACCGGTAATGACAATAGACATCATAAAATGGTGATTTTATTTGGATCAAAATACTCCACTTCAGGAAGTGACCTGGTTCATTATCAAACAGCCTGGTCGCGATGCTTCATTTTCCGCATCCACTCCCGGAAACCTATGACTGCCACTGCGGTATAAACAAGATACAAACCAACGGTAACCTCCAGCCCTTTGTAGAGATACATGCCACTGCTCACAAGATCAACAACAATCCAGACCAGCCAATGCTCAATCATCTTCCTGGCAAGCATCCAGGTCCCAATCACTCCTCCCGCTGTGGTAAAAGCATCCCAGAAGGGAAGATCCGACTCCGGAACTTCAAATATGGCAGGTAATTTAATCAATGCCCACAGAATGATCAAATAAACGAGCAGACCGGCAATAACAACCTTCACACCTGTTTTAGCACCAATCCTGGAGATGGGCATTTTCGGACGTCCACTTTCCTTTCGTCCCCATTTCCAGACCATCCAGCCATATACACTGATCACCAGATAATATACCTGGAGTCCCATATCTGCATACAACTGCCCCCGATAAAAGACCACCAGGTACAAAAATGAAGAAATAAATCCCGTTACCCAAAGCCATATATTCTCACGAACAGATAAATAAAGATAAATCAGGGCAAATAAAGTCCCGACGACCTCAAGCCAATGGGACTGAATCCATTCATTCATCGGCTCCAAAAGTCTCTGAATATAAATCCTTATCCTCGATCAGGTTAAGCACCTGGTCGAAAAACGGGAGAGCAGGATTAAGCGTTTGATAGTATTCACTTGTACTCCAAATATTCCGGGCTATAAGAGCTTTCATCTGTAATTTGAGCCATGACTCCGAAGTCTCAAGTTCATCCTCCTCCAGGGCAATATCATTTTCTTCTCCCTCTTCAACAAGTTCTTCTATAAAAAGATCGGGGATCTCAAAATTATCCTGAAAGTCAGAAAAAGAGTCATATTGCTCCTGCCATTCATCCCTGCGATCGGCCAGCTTGTCGATCACATACCGGTTGACCGAGCCCGACGCCACCAAATCACGGTAATAATCGGTATAATGCGACGTATCAACGGGGAGGAAAACATCAGGGACAATACCTCCCCCTCCATAAACATTGCGCCCTCTCTCTTTTGTCTTAAAAATCACACTATCGGGAAGATTGAC
>JAWOCV010000220.1:0-54497 GCA_046483585.1 Marinilabilia sp. | reverse complement strand
TCATAAGTGTCGATATTACCATACGGCCGCCCTTGCCAGGGCTTTACAAAAAAAATCGCCATTTTAAACTACAGCCTAAATTTTGTCTAAGTTATTGGTCTGATGGAACCTGCCTGACGTTTTCTGATAAAGAATCCATGTGTTCCAAAGAATTTTCCTCAGAAATCAGGATCTTTGTTTTGTGTATATGGAACCATCAATTTTAATGTTTTAACATCAAAAATCCAGAATGTATCTGTTTCATAACCCGCCAGGCAGGCCTGTCTGCCGTTTTATGTATATGGAACCATTAATTTTAATGTTTTAACATCAAAAATCCAGAATGTTTCTGTTTCATAACCCGCCAGGCAGGCTCGTATGATTGAGTTTTATATATGTACTTTCCCCGAATGGTCGGGACAAGTTGTAACAAACCTTGTCATGCTCGTTTCATTGGAACGATCATTAATTGATGCCTCATAAAATGGTCTTTAAAAAAGGAAGAATATGAAACGCACCAGAGTGATTATCGGCGGCAGAGTTCAGGGTGTCGGATTCCGGTATTTTGTGCTGGATACGGCTCAGCGCTATGAAATCAAAGGTTATGTCAGAAACATGCCCGGCGGTAGTGTTGAGGTCGATGCCGAAGGAGAACGGGAACAACTGGAACGGTTCCTTCACGAATGCCGTCAGGGTCCGCCCCAGGCAAGGGTTGACAGTTTCCGCATTGAGGATGTACCGCCTTATGGTTATACGCGGTTTCGCATAAAACATGGCAATGATTATTGAAGCGATCAGTGATTGTCTTCCTGGAATTGGAAAAATTCTTCAAGTTCCGAACAACTTCGTTGCGGCGAAAACTCAATGATCTCGAAGTGACTTTTCCGGGTTTTAAAATAGGGGTCCCGGCAGATGATATCGTGCAGGACTTCAATGTCCTGGAGACATGAAAGGATGACTTCACCTGTGTTTGGGTTTCGTTGGCCGGCCGTGATGAAATTTCCCTTTTCAATTTGCTCCTTTATGAAGTCATCGTGTACTTTTTTTTCCTTCTGGACCTGGTTATCGGGGGTTTTGTATTGGATCAGGATAATGTACATGGTATATAGTAATATTTTGTGTATATATTTAAACAGGTGGATTTTTATATCCTGTTGTTAGTGCATTTGTTGTGGTCCGGTTTTCAGCGGGCATATTTTTTGTGCCGGCAATGCAATACAAACCCGGCCTGCAGGTTCTGATAAAATTCCGGATGTGGAGGTTATACGCTAGGGTGGTGGCAAAGTTTCAAACTGAAAAAATACCATCTCGTAAACTTTTATGTATCTTTCAGCGCAAAATTTTAAAAGTGTTGCAGCAATGAATATCCAAAAGCTTAAACCAGTATTGATCTTTGGGGGGATAATGGCTCTTTTTGTGGCATTATCCCTGTTGTATTTTAGTCCTGTGCTCAAAGGGTTCGGATTGCCACAGATGGACCAGACGCATGCCACCGGCATGGCACAGGAGCTTGTTGAACATGAGGAAGAAACAGGCGAGAGGGTTCACTGGACCAACTCCATGTTTGGCGGTATGCCCGCCTTTCAGATCAGGGGTGATTCGTCGGCGAATATCTTCTCTTACATCAACAAGGTTTTGCGGGTAGGACTTCCATATCACTCAGCGGCGATCCTGTTTCTCTATCTTCTGGGATTCTTTGTTTTGCTCAGGAGTATGAAGATCAACCGGTGGCTTTCGCTGCTGGGGGCTGTAGCTTTTGGGTTTGGATCATATAACATCATCATCATTATGGCCGGGCACATTACCAAGGCTTATGCCATTGCTCTGATGGGCCCTGTCCTGGCCGGCATTCTCTATACACTGAACCGTGACCGCTGGATCGGGGCATTATTTACCACCGTTGCCCTTGGGATTCAGATTGCTTATAATCATGTGCAGATCACCTATTATCTGGCACTGATGGTTTTGATATTAATGATCAGCCGACTGATCTATGCCTGGAGAGACGGACAATTGACCGATTTTTCAAAAAGGGGAGCCATATTGGTGGGAGCTGCTATTATTGCGTTACTTCCTAATCTTCCGAATCTCTGGCCTACATACGAATACGGACAATTCAGTATACGCGGACCTTCGGAACTTGAGTCTTCGAGAGGCGAGGGCCAGCAGGATGCCGGACTTGACCGTGATTATGCTTTTGCCTGGAGTTACGGGAAGGCTGAAACCCTTACTTTATTGATCCCTAATGTTATGGGCGGAGCATCAGAGCCTATCTCCGAAAGTCCCAGGGCCATGGAAGAGGTAGGTCCGCAAATGCGACAGATCGTCGGAGGGCAGTCACAATATTGGGGCAGCAAGCCATTTACTTCGGGTCCTGTATATGTGGGGGCTCTGGTATGTTTCTTTTTCGTTTTGGGATTGTTTTTCTATAAAGGACGTGAAAAATGGTGGTTGGTGGCTGGAACCATCCTCTCTATTCTTCTTGCCTGGGGGGAAAACCTGGAGTGGTTCAATTATTTTTTGTTTGATGCTTTTCCCCTCTACAACAAATTCCGGACTGTGGAGATGACACTGGTCATAGCTACCGTCACCATTCCCCTGCTCGGAATGCTGGGATTGAAAAAAGTGATGGACAACCCGGCTCTTATTCGTGAGCAAAGCAATAAATTTCTGGCGGCATTCGGGCTTACCGGAGGTGTGGCCATGTTGTTGTATTTGTTCCCCGAATTCTTTTTCGATTTTATCAGTGAAAGAGAAGCTTCGGCCCTTGCTCAACAGAAACAGAATATGCCTGATCAGGCAGGTGCCATTGACCAGGTCATCCAAACCATGAAACAGGCCCGGATCGGTTTGCTGAAGTCAGATGCCGTCCGCACTTTCTTCTTCATACTGCTGGGCAGTGGGTCCTTATGGCTCTATGCGACCAATCGTATATCCAAAAAATATGTACTCCCCGGACTGGTTCTTCTGGTTCTTGTTGATTTGTGGGGGGTTGACAGGCGTTATCTGAGCAATGATGATTTTGTGCCACCCCGTCAGATGGAACAACAGTTTGATAAATCCCGGGCCGATGAATTTATATTGAACGATGATGATCCTTACTTCAGGGTGTTTTCTGTTTATCAGGATCCCTTTACTGAGGTGCAAACGTCATATTTTCACAAATCCCTCGGCGGATATCACGGTGCCAAATTACGTGTTTATCAGGATGTGATCGATTATTATCTGAAGAATAACTGGCAGACCCTGAACGGGCATTTTCAAAACAATGGTGATGTTTCTGAGGCCAGGGAGATGCTTGCCGATATGCCGGTAGTCAACATGCTTAACGCCAAATATATCATCTATGATCCCGGTCAGGAACCTATTGAGAATCCCCATCGCATGGGCAACGCCTGGTTTGTGGATAAAGTCCGGACCGTCCCTTCTGCGGAAGAAGAGATCTCAAGCCTGAGAGATGCCGATCTGGAGCAAACGGCTGTTATGCGGGAAGATGTGGCCGGAGAATGGGCGTCATACCAGAATGATGACAGTGGCGGATCGATAACACTGAGTGCCTATGAACCCGACAGATTGACTTATAATGTTCAAACACCTTCCGATAAAATAGCCGTTTTTAGTGAAATATATTATCCGGCCGGATGGAAAGTTTACATTGACGGCGAGGAAGCCGGTCTGAAAAGGGTCAATTATCTCCTGAGAGGAGTGATGATTCCCGAAGGCGAACATGAGGTGGAATTCCGTTTTGAACCCGCTTCGGTTAAGAAGGCCAATGTGATTGCCATAATTGGCGGAATTCTGATCGTTTTGTTTGCGGTTTTTCTGGTTTGGCGAAACCGCCGGAAGTTTTTCGGCAACAGTCAACCCCAAAGCGGCAATTGAATGTTGGGACATATGAAGGTATTTGTATGTTGGCATGGTTTGTGTAAAAATGAACCTGGAAATGTTTTTGTATCCTCTTGAAAGTGGTAGCCTTTATGAGATTTTATTATCTCCCGTGGGAATTTCAAACAGGTGTCCCCGGCTTACCATGCAATTAATTAAACTGAAAAGGGTTCATATACAACGATCGTTAGATTAATTGATTTAAGGTACCCGCCGGCAATAGGAAGTGGTAGCAGAATGGTCGAAGCCCGAAACTGGAAGGAGAAATTGCTCTTCTTAAGGTTTCCTTCGGGAAGTAGACAAAAGTTTAATTGACTATTGCACTAACCCGGATTATTCATAAATATTCCCTGTCGCGGGCAGCGACTACGATTAAGTAAAACCTTTGCAGGTATTTGTTGTTCAATTGGTTAAATTTGAAGAAACAATTTTATTAAAACACAGAATATCAGAAACATATGAATCGTCTTAGATCTTAAATCTACAAATCTAACGATCTGTAGGGTTAGATAGGAAAATTAAATATCTTTTGGGAAAAACAAATACTGATATAATGAAGCAATTTAGAGGAAAACAATGGAGAATCCTGAGCAGTGCCCTGTTGATAGGGATTATCACTTCGCTTGGACCGGCATCAGCGCAGAACAGTAACAATAAGGAAGAGGAAGAAAATTTTTCAGTGATCAAAAACCTGGACATCTTTTATTCGCTGTTCCGGGAACTCAATACTTATTATGTCGATGAGACAGATCCTGAAGAATTGGTTGAAACAGGGGTGGAGGCGATACTCGAATCATTGGATCCCTATACCGATTATATATCCGAATCGGAGATGGATGATTTCAATTTTATGACCACTGGTGAATATGCGGGAATCGGAGCGATGATCACCAGGAAGGGAGATTTTGTTTATATTTCCGAACCCTATAAGGATTTTCCTGCCGATGAAGCTGGTCTGAAAGCCGGGGACAAAATACTGACCATTGACGGGAAAGAGATGGAAGGCCGAAGCACGGAAGAAGTGAGCAATCATTTGAAAGGACCGGCCCAATCGGAAGTAAAGGTTACCGTTGAACGATACGGGGAGGAGGAACCTCTGGAAAAAGCCATTGAAAGAAAGAATATCCAGATAAATCCTGTTCCGTATTACGGCATGGCCGATGAAAAAACAGGCATTATTGTGTTGAATAACTTTACCCAGGATTGTACCCGGGAGGTCGAAAAAGCTCTTAAAGAACTTAAAGAAGAGGAAGGGGCTGAAAAGATCATCCTCGACTTGCGGGGCAATCCCGGCGGCCTTATGGAAGAATCCGTGAAACTTGCCAATCTGTTTCTCCCAAGAGGTTCTGAAGTCGTGAGCACGAAAGGCAGAGTTGAGAAGTGGGATAAGGAATACAAGGCCACTAAGGCCCCGGTGGACACAGTCACACCATTGGCAGTATTTATCGACCGGAGTTCCGCGTCTGCCTCTGAAATTGTTGCGGGTGCTATTCAGGATCACGACCGTGGCGTGATTCTGGGAAACCGGTCATTCGGGAAAGGTCTTGTACAAACAACCCGGAGCCTTCCCTACAATACTAAATTGAAGGTAACGACGGCCAAGTATTACATTCCCAGCGGACGTTGTATTCAGGCCTTAGATTATTCCCACCGGAATGAAGATGGCAGTGTGGGATATGTTCCCGATTCCCTGATTACAGAATACGAAACGGCCAACGGGCGGACAGTTTATGACGGTGGAGGCATTTCCCCGGATGTGATCGTCTCCAATGATAAGTACAGCAACATTGTGTATGCACTGGCTTCTCAGCAAACCGTATTCGGGTATGCCAACCGTTTTCAGGCGGAGCATGAATCAATTCCGGAACCATCGGAATTTTCCATCACTGAAGAGATATATGAAGATTTTGTATCCTATGTTTCCTCATTGGATGACTTCAGATATACATCGGAAAGCAAAGAACGTTTTAAAAAATTGGAGGAAGCTGCCCGGGAAGAGGGATATTATGACCTCAATGCCGAAAAGTTTGAAGAAATGCAGGAGACTCTGGATGTGGATGTTTCCCATGACCTGGAGGCGTTTCGTGAAGAGGTGGAGCGACTTTTGGCCAATGAGCTGTTGAAGCGTTACTATTACAGGGAGGGAGCTCTTCAGCATGGAATGAAAAATGACAAAGTTCTTGATAAAGCTCTTGAAGTGCTCAACGATGAATCCGAATATGAAGGGATTTTGGACGGCTCCGTTGATAGTCATGCCGGTGACCGGCGAAAGGTGACCAACAGAGATGAGGTATAACCTGGTCAATTGACCATAAAACCGGTGAAAATAGAAAAGCGAGGCATTTATGAAAAAAATGGCTCGCTTTTTTGTTTTCATGGAGAGAGAACGAACCTTTTTTGTAATCTCACGTAAATGTTTTTATCAAAAATGTTCTGAGGTGTCCTCCAAAAAATGCTGAATATGAAGTCATTATTTACAATGTTGTTGTTGATAACTGTGTGGTGCCCTCCACTTATGTCTCAGGGAAATCCCGGGATCGATCCGGATGTGTTTACAGGTAAGGATACCGGAGCTGACCAGAAATCTGTTAAAAGTAAACTAAAGAAAGCTGAAGATCGTTACAAACGGGGATTTTATGAAGGCAGCTTCAGGTCTTATCATGATCTTTACAAAATCAATGATGAAGTGCCGGCTTTGAACTACAAACTTGGGATCAGTGCACTTTACGGAGATAATGCTTCGGAGGCGGCCGGATTTCTTTCGGAAAGTGTGCCGGGAGTGACTGATGATTATTATTTGCAACTTGGGTATGCCTTTCAGGCGGTTTTTGAATATAGCCGGGCAAAAGATGCTTTCAAAAAATATTTCGACAGTCTTTCAGACTTGATGCAGAAGCGATTCAGAGTTCGTTACGAGCAGTTATTGGAGGAATGTGAATTTGGAGAAGCGCATGCCAACGATTCGGTCCCTGCGTTTGTCGAAAACCTGGGCCGGGGAGTGAACAGTTATTACCATGAATATGGCGCTGTGGAGAACAGCAGGCATGAACGCATATTTTACACAACACGCCGTCCTGAAAATTTGTCGGAACAACGTGAAGGAAGGGCGGAATTTGAAGAGCGGATCTTTTTGGCTGCCTACGAAAAAGGGGAAGCTTCTGAAGGTGAAGAAGTTTCTCGTCTGAACAGGGGGCCGCATTCAGCTGTTTCAGGGATATCTCCCGATGAGGATATTCTGTACACTTATCACGGAAAGGAAAGAAACGGGCAGGTGAGAGTATCCAATATTTCCGGCAAAAAGGTGGAGAAACCCAGACGCATCGACCGTCGTATTGACAAAAAAATCTCTCAGGAGACATCACTTACCGAAACGGCGGAAGGAGAGGTGTTCTTCATCTCTGACCGCCGGAAAGGAGAAGGCGGAAAGGACATTTGGACGGCCGATCACAAAAGCAGAGGTCGGTTTACACGACCCCGCAATCTTGGGGCCGACATTAATACTCCCCTTGATGAAGAGGCTGTTTATGTGACACGTGATGGGCAAACCCTCTATTTTTCTTCAAACGGGCACCCCGGATTTGGCGGATACGATATTTATAAAGTTGAAAGAAGCGAGGACGGGGCATGGGGAGCTCCCGAAAACATGGGACAACCGGTGAACAGCCCTCAGGATGATCTCTTTTATTTCCCTGCTTCTGATACCACAGAGGCTTTTATCGCCTCGTCCCGCCCCGGAGGACATGGGGGCCTTGATCTGTATCGGATTCGGGACGATCTACGTATTCCCTTTTCTGTTTCAGGACGTGTAACCGATCAAAACACCGGTGATGCTTTGCATGCCAAAGTCTCCCTTATTGATATCCTTCAAAAAGAAGAAGTGGCCTCCGCTTATGCCGATTCCGTATCTGGTGAGTACCTGATCGCCCTGGAAGATACCGGAAGCTACATCCTTCAGGCCAAAGCGGATGATTACAAAATGAAAACGGTTGATGCGGGCATCCCTGCTGAGAGAAATGCTGTGCTTACGCACGATTTTGCCCTCGAAAAGCTGAAAAATCCCTATAAACTTTTCGGAAATATTTTCGATGAAGATTCGGGTGAACCCATCAGGGCAGAGATCTGTTTTAAACCTGCGGATAAGGATTCCATTGCGCACCGCATCTTTTCCGACAGGGAGGACGGTTCATACAGCATTACCTTTCAGGATAAATCGAATATGGAGATGACGGTGCAGGCCAAAAATTATCATGAGCATACGGAAGAACTTATGCTGGCCAATACTCATGGTGATCAGGAAGAGATGAACATTGAACTTGAAAAAAGCCTTACAGAATATACCCTTTCGGGGAAAGTTGTGGAAGAAGAGACCAATGATCCCGTTCCTGCTGAAATTGCTGTTTTCGGTGCTGCCGAAGAGGAATCAGCCAAAGTGATCTATGCCGATTCGGTCAGCGGGAGATATTCCATTAATGTTTATGACAGGGGGCCCTTTCTGGTTGAGGTCAATGCCGACGGATATTTTTTCACCAATTTTTCTCTGGAGTTCGACCCCGGAAACACCATGAAAGTTGAAAATGTGGAAATGCGGCCAATGACAGAAGGAGCCAGCATTGTGGCCGAAAACATTTTGTTTACGACCGGGAAGGCCACCCTGAGGTCCGAATCATACCAGGAACTCGACCAGCTGGTAAGGCTCCTTAAAGAGAATCCTTCAGTGAGAATAGAAGTTTCGGGACATACCGATAATACGGGCTCTGCTTCTCTTAATAAGCGTTTGTCAAAAGAAAGAGCTTTGAGTGTAAAGCGGTATCTTGAGTCGGAGGGAATTGATCCCGACCGGATAGAGTATGAAGGTTACGGTTTTGACCGGCCCATTGCCACCAATGATACTTCCGAAGGCAGAGCCAAAAACCGGAGGGTGGAAATTGAAGTGATAGAATAAGTACAATGTAAGACCATGATAAAAGAAGAGTTATGAGAATAGGAGCGTTTGCAAAACTAATGATGTTGTTTGCCGTGGTGGTTGCCTTTTCGGGTTGCCAGGATGATGATATTGCGGTGACCACCGATGCCGAAAATGATGGTCGCCAGCTTGAATTGGCAGGACCTGCGGGAGAGATCACTTATGAAATGTCCGACCTGATCGAAGAGATCGACAGCGAATATATCCTTGTAAGGGAAGATGGCCTGATCACTGCCAGTTATGATCAGGAAGTGGATATCGATTGGGAAACCCTGGTCCTGCTCAGGGATATTTCGGAAACGTGGTATTTTTCTCCCTACGACCTGATGAGTTCTTCTCAATTGAAGGCAACGGAAACATTTGAATATACCGAAAAAGTCAAATTGAATCATCGCGATGATGTCAGGTACGACAGTCTTACCATGAACGGAGGAACACTGGAAGCCGAGATCAGCATTCCGGAGGGAACCACTGGTGATGTCACGTTCACCATTCCCGAAGTTACGGAAGAAGGAGAACCTCTCCAGTATCACTTTAATGCCGATGAATTCAACCGGGTTTTCCAAATCAATGAAGACCTGGAGAGCAAATTTGTGGAATTCAGCCAGGGAGAAGATTCAAGTTATGTGACGGTGGATATAACCTTTGAAGTTGATAATGTTGGGATCGGAGATGTGGTTGTGGATTTTTCATTAACCGATATGCAACCCGGATTAACATTTGGTTATTTCGGTCAGCAGGAAGCTTCGCGTGAACAGGAGGAACTTTCATTTGATGTTTTTGAAGAACTCGATATCCTGGACGGGATTGAGTTTGCCGATTTTGATGTTAACATTGATATCACCAGTACCATCGGCGTGCCTTTTGAGGTGCAAACCGAGAACATAGAATTTTATCATGAAAATGGTGAATCTGCCGGAGAGTTGGTTGTCGACGGCAACAATTATGTGAATATGAGCCTGCCCTCCGCCACTTATGGCGATTCCATAGAAGAAGTTACCGAAGGATTTCGCATCAACCGTGACAATTCCAACATCGTGGATCTGGGCAACAGCTACCCGGCCAAAATGGTTTTTGATGTCACATCATTTTCCAACCCGGAGGGCGATACCGGTGATCAAAATTTTATGGGTCCCGGCAATGAACTGATCGGGAATATGAATATCTCGATCCCGGCCTGGTTCAGGACCAGCAATTACAGCCGTCAGGATACCATTGATTTTGATTTTAATGATATGCTGGGCGACAGTGACGAGGACGCACGGGATGTTGAAATGTTTAAAGCATATTTCGATTTTTACAATAAGTTACCTGTTGGCATTTCTGTTACCGCAAAGGTGATCGATGCCGGTGGCAATGAGCTCGATGTCTTGTTTGACGGGGATGTGGTCAGTGCCGGTAAGCCTGATGATTCAGGGTATGTATCTGAAGAAGAACACACTGAGCTTGAAGTCTCCCTCACCAGTAATCAGATCAACCAATACCTTGATGAAAATGCCATGAACATTATACTTGAAATGGATATAGGAACGGCCGGTGATGATTTTATTAAAGTTTATGAAGATATGTTTTTCAGGGCTGTTGCTTCGTTTGAAATGTCCGGAGAAGTACAATAAATGGTCACCGTGTAATTTAACTAAAAGCAAATGACACCTATGAGGATTAAAAAATATATATTGCTTCTTGCTTTTCCGGTTTTATTGGGGACTTTGCCGGTCAAAAGCCAGAACCCTATGGGACTTTATTTTATGGAGACCATTCCCCAGTCTTCCCAACTCAATCCGGCCATGCAGCCCAGGGCCAATGGTTTTTTTGCCCTCCCTTCGGTTGGGATGGGTATACAGAGTGACATTGGATTCCGGGATGCTTTTCAGGAACAAAGCAATGGAGAATGGGTCACACCTCTCAGCCGCCGGTTCAATTATGATGATCTTTACAGCACGATCGGCAAAACTGCCGGGTTGAACAAAAATATGACAGCTGATGTGATGGGTTTTGGATTTCGCTCCGGACGTGATTATTTTTCACTTACCGTGTCGGTGAAGAACGAAATGCAAATGGGCATTGCTTCAGATCTTTTCAAGATCACGGAAGAAGGGTTCCCGGACGGTCAGAACTTCGATTTTTCTTCCATGCGTATGAAGCATGCAGCTTATCATGAGCTGGCTTTTGGTTACAGTCGGGAATGGAATGATTATCTCACATTCGGGATAAGAGTGAAACCATTATTTGGTATTATGGGGGGCACTTCGAAGATTGATCAGTTTCATCTGAGCACATCCCGTACCCGTTGGAACATGACCGTCGACGGCACACTCCATACTTCGGCTCCTTTGGAGGTAACAGAAGGTGCTCCGGGAGAATTTCCCGAATCCATTGAAGGCCGGGACCTGGAAGATGATGAGGTTTCCGGTTATTTCACATCTCTTCAGAATGGGGGTCTCGCAGCTGATTTTGGGGTTGTTTATGACTACAGTGATGACTGGACATTTTCCGCAGCTTTGTCGAATCTTGGTTATGTGGGATTCAAAAATGATCTGAACAGCCTTTCTTTCAATGGGTCTTATTCCTTCGAGGGCATAAGTGTGGATGGTACCAGTGATGAAGAATTTGAACAGGCATTTGATGATGTGGTGGATTCCATGGAAACGGTCATTGATTATGATGTCGATCACGATAAATTCAGTGTCCCCCTGTCCCCCTCTCTTTATGCAGGAGCCTCCTACCAATGGCGACCGTCGGTTTCCTTTGGGTTGCTTTCGCAGAGCACGTTTCAGAAACATAACTTCAACCAGGCCTTTAATCTTTCGGCCAACTTTCAGCCATACAGTTTTTTGGCACTTAATATGAATTACAGCAAACGCATCAACGGGGGCAATGGTTTAGGATCAGCGGTTTCGTTGCTGCTTGGCCCCCTGCAAATTTTTGCGGCGGCCGATTATATTCCCATGCGCTTTGCGGATGTTACCATCGACGACGGGAATGCTGTCTCTGTTCCTTACCGGCAGAAAGATCTGAATCTGCGATTCGGGTTGAATTTTATTTTCGGACGTCACGGTTTCCGTAACGAACCTATGGTGTCACCTGAGGAATGCAGGTATAGTCCTTATTAAACAATAGATCGTTAGTTTATTGGATGTCAGATGTAAGTATTTCCGTCGAAGAGGTATAAGGCAGAAAGCACTTATGCAGGCCGTGAAGCAATCTCTGGTTGTTGAACCGGACACCAGTGAAAGAAAATTTATTCTTCAAAAGAAATTACTGATACAGATTAATCATTTTTCCCTTATTTTTGTGCACTTTACAGGTGGTTCTCCCGTGCGGAAGAGTCGTTGAACCCTGCTATGGGTTGTGGCATTCTTTGGAGTTACCAGTGTTTTGAATTTTTAATCCGGAAATAAATATTTGTATGGCCCAGGAAGATGTTTTCAAGAAGTTGGTTGCCCATTGTAAGGAATATGGATTTGTGTTCCAGTCGAGTGAAATTTATGACGGCCTTTCGGCTGTCTACGACTACGGACAAAACGGTGTGGAGCTGAAAAACAATCTCAAAAAATATTGGTGGGATTCAATGGTCCTTCTGCATGAAGAAGTTGTAGGACTGGATTCGGCCATTTTTATGCATCCTACAACCTGGAAAGCTTCCGGACATCTGGAAGCTTTCAACGATCCGCTCATCGATAATAAAGACAGCAAAAAACGCTACCGTGCCGATGTACTTATTGAAGACCTGATGGCCAAATTTGAGGGCAAGATCGATAAAGAGATTGAAAAAGCCCGCAAAAAATTCGGAGAGGATTTTGATGAAGCCAAATTCCGTGAGACCAATCCACGGGTGAAGGCCAATCAGGCCAAACTGGATGAGGTTCACCAGCGGTTTTTGAAAGCTCTCAACGATAACGACCTTGACGAGTTGCGCCAGATCATCATCGATTATGAAGTGGCCTGTCCGCTATCGGGGACCAAAAACTGGACCGAGGTCAGGCAATTCAACCTCATGTTCTCAACCGAAATGGGTTCAACTTCAGAGGGGGCTTCTAAAATATATCTGCGCCCTGAAACCGCTCAGGGGATCTTTGTGAATTTCCTGAATGTTCAGAAAACCGGACGAATGAAACTTCCTTTCGGGATTGCCCAGATCGGAAAAGCCTTCCGGAACGAGATCGTAGCCCGTCAGTTCATTTTCCGCATGCGCGAGTTTGAACAGATGGAGATGCAGTTTTTCGTTCGCCCCGGAGAGGAGAAGAAATGGTTTGAATACTGGAAAAATCTTCGGATGAAATGGCACCAGTCGCTTGGCATGGGTGATGAGAAATACCGTTTTCACGATCATGACAAGCTGGCCCACTATGCCAACGCCGCCACCGATGTGGAATTTGAGATGCCATTCGGGTTCAAAGAGGTGGAAGGCATTCACTCCCGTACCGATTTCGACTTGTCACAACACCAGGAATACTCGGGGAAGAAGATTCAGTATTACGATCCCGAACTTAATGAGAGTTATGTCCCCTATGTGATTGAGACCTCCATCGGCGTTGACCGGATGTTTTTGAGCATTCTGGCAGGCGCTTATACCGAGGAAGAGGTGCCCGGGAAAGACGGGCAGCCCGGGGATTCACGTGTCGTATTGAAACTGCCGCCTGTTCTGGCTCCTGTCAAACTGGCCGTACTTCCATTGGTCCGCAAAGACGGCCTTCCCGAAAAAGCGCTGGAAATCCTTGACCAGTTTAAGTTCGATTTCAACTGCCGGTATGAGGAAAAAGATTCCATCGGTAAACGTTACCGCCGGCAGGATGCCATTGGCACCCCTTTCTGTATTACAGTGGACCATCAGACCATGGAGGACCATACGGTAACCATCCGTTACCGCGATAGTATGGAGCAGGAAAGAGTCGGTATTTCTGATCTTTACAATATTATCACCAGGAAAGTGAGTCTGAAAGAGCTGCTGAAGACACTGGATGAGAAATAAAAAAGGACTTATGAGAAAAACGGACACTTCACGACGCAAAAAAGTTGATTTTCTCGTCATCGGTTCCGGCATTGCCGGTCTGAGCTTTGCTCTTAAAGTAGCGGAGAAGGGGAAGGTATGCATCATCAGCAAAGACCGGCTCGACGAATCCAATACGTCCTACGCCCAGGGGGGGATATCATCGGTGACATATGCACCCGATAATTTTGAAAAACATATTGAAGATACCCTTACTGCAGGGGCGGGGATCTGTGACAAAGAAGTGGTCAGGAAAGTGGTTGAGGAAGCCCCGGCTCAGATCGAAGAATTGCTGAAATGGGGGGTTCAGTTTGACAAGGATCCCGAAGGTCGTTTCGACTTGCATCGCGAAGGTGGTCACTCCGAAAACCGGGTTTTACATCACAAAGATCAAACCGGTTACGAAATAGAACAAAGTCTGGTAAATGCCGTGCGAAAACACCCGAATATTGAAGTTCATGAAAATCATTTTGCCGTTGAGGTTATAACCCAGCACCATCTGGGAGAACTGGTTCATCGCTGGCGGCGCGACATAGAGTGTTATGGTGCTTACGTTCTGAACCGCCGGACCAATTCTGTGGAAACCATTCTTTCAAAAGTAACCATGATGGCCACCGGCGGGGTCGGAAGTGTTTACCAGACCACCACCAATCCTTCTATTGCCACCGGTGACGGCATTGCCATGGTTTACCGGGCCAAAGGGATCGTTGAAAATATGGAGTTCATCCAGTTTCATCCGACGTCGCTTTACAATCCCAAGGAACGCCCTTCGTTTCTTATTTCTGAGGCATTGCGGGGATTCGGAGGCATTATTAAGCGGCGGGACGGGAAAAAGTTCATGCACAAGTACGATGAGCGCGAAAGCCTTGCTCCACGGGATGTGGTTGCCCGCGCCATAGACCATGAAATGAAGAATACCGGCGATGATTTTGTCTTTCTGGATGTGACGCATAAACCAGCTGATGAGATAAAGGACCATTTCCCGGGCATATACGAAAAATGTTATTCTCTCGGAATAGACATCACCACCGATTACATTCCGGTGGTACCGGCTGCTCATTATGCTTGTGGGGGCATTAAAGTAGATATGGATGCCCGGACCTCGATCAAGCGTTTGTATGCAGCCGGTGAATGCAGCTGTACTGGTTTACACGGTGCCAATCGCCTGGCATCCAACTCCCTGCTCGAGGCTGTCGTCTATGCCGATGCAGCGGCCCGGCACGCGTCGGAAAGCGTCGGATTATATTCTTTTTGTAAGGAGATCCCCGAGTGGAATGATGAGGGGACGTCTCATCCTGAAGAGATGGTGCTGATCACTCAAAGCCAGAAAGAGATCGAGCAGATCATGAGCTATTATGTGGGCATCGTTCGTTCCAATCTTCGTCTGAAACGGGCCCTCGACCGGCTCGAAATCATTTATCACGAGACAGAGGATCTTTACCAGCGTTCAACCGTCTCTCAACGACTGTGTGAACTGAGGAACACCATACAGGTGGGATATTTGATCATAAAAATGGCCCGTCAGCGTAAAGAAAGCCGCGGCCTTCACTACAACAGCGATTATCCCGACATGATCAGATTGGGTTATTGATAAGGGACCCATTGGTGATCATGAGGGCTAATAGGGATTTCTCAACAAACCCTGATTGCGCTTCACGAATCCTGTTTCAGAGATCTTTGTTTTCAGCGGATTTTTGTTCCATTGTCCCGGCCAATTGATCGGGTCGTATCAGTGATGGATTTTCTTCAATTATAGATTCAAGTAATGTATTGTAAAATTCTGTTATCCCAGGTGTTTCAACTTCATTTATTCTGCAATTGTGCCATAGCATGGAGAATATTCCCCCAAATTTTTTAGATTGTTTAATAAGCTTGTAGGCAGAGGTTTTTAATTCTTCATATGAAGTCTTTCTATAGTCTAAAACAGACATCTCCATCATTATCAGAGGTATTTCCCATATATTGATCATTTCGTTCCGCTCATGGTCAAACGGACGGAAGGGATGGCAATACCCGTTACGGTAACCTTCATGCTCGGCAAAACCAAGGGAGGCATCGTAAAGAAATCCCTCCGCCGCTTGTATCCTGAAAGTTTCGGGAATGCTGAAACGCAGAAAATGCTGACGTATGCCTGCCGGAGCTTCACCCGTTATTGCGCTCAGTTCTTCCTTCTGAAAGTGCAGGCTCTGCTGGTTAGTATAGGATTGGAAGGTACCATGAAGTGCAACTTCAAAATCATTTTCTTTTAATTTTGAAATCAAGTCTCTTATCCTTTTTTTATTGAAGCTGTAACGGGAATCTTTTTTCCGGTCCTCATTTTTGAGGAAATAATAGGCGGATTTTATGCCCAGTTGTTTTTCTGCTTCCATTATCCTGTCGAAATTCCACCACGGATCGTTTTTTCTGAATGGATTGAGGTGAAAAAAAACGCCTCTGAGAATAAGGTTGAATAACATTTTACGGCTGTAATGTTTGGGTGATAAGCCTAAAAATTGTTTTACCTTATGCAAAACTTCAAATATATGATGATAGGCAATTCTGTCTACATCGTGACCGAGAATAAAGCCGAATGTCTCGAACAGCGGTTTTCGTTCCATTTTCAGACCTTGCATTCCGGCGTAGTGTTCCAGACCACGAAGGATGATCTCAAAGTAGTAATTGACTACCGGCAGTGAAATACAATGGAGTTCTTTCTGGAAAGAAGCGGCATAGGGGAAACGATCGTATCGGTCGCGGATCCGGGTCATCGTCTCCTGTTGGCCCGAGAGAACATAAAAAGCGGAGGAGAGCAGGTCGTGAGAAAACCAGAGGTTCTTGTTCTCGTCCATCCGGAACAACTCAGCAGAATGGGGATCATTTGAAAACAGAATGGGCAGATTTTCTCCATCAAAACGAATATGGACCGGGGTGGGCTCATTGGCGGATGTCAAAACAAAAATGATGCGGTTCCGCGTTCCGGGAGGCACCTCATCAGGTGAGCCGGCCACAGTTATGGCTTTCATGAGCGCAGGATTGGGCTTCCAGTGGTGTCCAAGATGAAACCACAGATAGTCTGTTTGGTTTTTTGACAAATGCATTTTCTCAAAAGATCATTGATTTCCGAATGTAAGTTCCAAACAACCCTCTTTTTTTCAGGTTAGAAAAGATAATTTCTCCCTTCCGGGCAATTCCGGCATATATTTATTCCTGAACGGTCACTTAAAATGTGACCTCTTAAAGAATTGGCGTACATACTTTTCCATATTTCATCTAAGGATTGATCATGAATGTTTCCATAAGGCCATTCAAGATCTTTATCGTAACAACAGGGGCCAACGGTTCCGTTCCATGTGATCACCGCGCTGCTCCATTGCCGCCAGCAGTGATTGTAGGGATGCCCTTTTATCTGATGTATTCCGTTTTCCCCTGTTGTATAGCGGGATTTTTCTTTAGGAGGGCTGATTTTTCTGTCGCCGAATGCGTTTAATTGGGCCGGTTTGATCTCCATTTTGTCGACACCGGTCCGCCTGCACCATTTTTTTATTTCCGGCAACTCGTGAATGTTATGCCTGAAGGCCAGGAACTGGACCACCACAAGAGGATGATCTTGTTTGGCGTTTGCCCTTGTTTCCAACAGCTGAAGGATGCCTTTTTTGACTATTTCCACATCTCCTCCCCTCCGGTATGTCTCGTATACAGGCTGGGTAAAACCGTCGAGTGAAATTACTATCCTGGAAAGACCTGCCTCCACAAGCTTCTGGCACATTTTTTCATCAAGCCTTTGTGCATTTGTGCTGATAGTGGTATAAATATGTTTTTTGGCAGCGGTTCTTACAATCTCTGCAATATGTGGATGCAGCAAAGGCTCACCCTGGAAGTAAAGGTTTAAGTAAAACAGGTAAGATTCCGATTCATTTATTATTTTGGAGAAATTTTCAAGGGTCAAAAGGCCTTTTGGCCGGTTCAGCACTCCCGCTCCCGTAGGGCATTCGGGACATTTTAGTTGACACATTCCTGAAGGTTCCACCGAAAGGGCAAATGGATGGGCCGTCATGATTGGTTTTCCGTATATCCGGGAAAGCAGGTAGCTCGTCATCAGTTTTAGGATGTTGTGGATGCGACTCCCGGAACAAGCGTTTCTGTATTGCTCAAAATTGGTTAAAAAAGCCCGTAAAGAAAACCACATACCATATCGTTTCAGGGAGTTGTGCGGCAGACGGAGGAAACGGCCCTCTCTCAAAGAAGAGAGCCGTTCCTGCTGTGTTTGCATGACTTAATGGGTGTCAAGGATGTCGAGTACCTGGTCGAGCTTCGGTGTCAGAATGATCTCGGTCCGTCGGTTTTTTCGTCGTCCGGCCTCGTCGTCATTGGAAGTGACGGGAACGTGAGGTCCGCGGCCGGCCGCGATTACGCGGGAAGGTTCGATTTCTGAATTTTCGAGCAAAATCCGGGTAACCGATGTGGCCCGTTTAACGCTAAGATCCCAGTTGTCGAGCAAGGGTCCGCTGCTGTAGGGGACCGGGTCAGTATGGCCTTCGATCATGATGTTGATGTCTTCATCGTCGGCCAGAACATGGCCCACTTGTTTTATGGCTGAGGCCCCTTCGTTGCTGACCTGGTAACTACCGGAGCCGAAAAGAAGTTTCTCTTCCATGGAGACATAAACTTTTCCGTTTTTGATGTGAACCTGCAACTGATCCTGGTCAAAACCCATAAGAGCGTCAGATACAGCTTTTCTCAGAGCATTGCTTGCACTGTCTTTCTGGGCCAGGGCGTCTTCAAGTTCGATCAGTCGCTCGTTTTGTTTTTCCAGTTCTTCCTGAGCCTTTTCCAGCTCATTTTCTGCTTCCTCCAGTTCCAGTTCGCGGGCTTCCAGATTCCGTTCTGTCTCTATCAGGGCATCTTCCCGTTCCTGCAGGTCTTCCTGAAGTTCCTGAAGGTAATTCAGCAATTCTTCGGAATCTTCTACACCTGCTTCGTTCCGCAACTGGACAAGTAAGTCATTATATTCGTTTCGCAAATCCCGGAGGTCCTCCCGGCAATCCCTCATGTTACGGCCTTTTCTGAGGGTGTCTGCGGTCAGTTCCGTGACTTGTTTTTTCAGTTTATCAGAGAGATCTTTCAGTTCCTCATTGCGCCCTTCAAGGAGTTCTTTGGAGCTGCTGAGATCATCCACTTTTTCAGAAAGTTCGTCGTTGTCTTCTTCCAGGTCCTGATATTGCTTCAGAGGAACACAGCCAAACAAAAAGGCGGTCAGAATAATGGCTGATCCGAAATACTTCAAGGGTTTCATTTTTATAAATTTTTTAAGTTATTGGTCGAATGGACCTGCCTGATTTTTTTACTGAATCTTAGTCGCTGTCGGAGACAGGGATAATTTGTGAAACGAAGTTCGACGAAGTCAATAATCCGGGTTAGAAAAGCTTCTGTTTTTTCAAAAAAATATGCCTTGAAAATCAGTATTTGCCTTTCACTAATCCGGGCAAGCAAGGTCACATATATGATTTATACATTCTCCTTTATGAAAATATTTGCCATTCTCGTTTCATATCTCATGATTTGAGGTTGAGGATCGAAATTGCTTCACTTTTTGTTGAAAATCATTCATTATTCGGATAACTGACGGTTGACAAAAAGTTGGTTCCGGCTAGATTGTGATTGTCCGAAGAATGGTTGCCGGGGAATCTTCCCCATTCAGCAGATTCTTCGAATACAAAGATATGGTTCTTCTTGAATATGAGTAAAAGGAATGGGATTTCCTGGCATAAATTTTTCCTCAGCTAGCCTCTCGGTTTCGATTGGCTACATCAGAACAAAACTTATTGCTCAGGAAAATATGGGTTTGCTCCGTGCCTCAAACAACAGCCGGCAATGGCATAACAGCTTGTGCCGGTCAATTATCGGGGCACTGAGCGGAATTTAAGAGGGGAAACAACAATAAAAAAAAAGTTCTTTCATGCTGTTTCATCATATCCAAAATGTTGACATTCTTTTATCTTTGCACACTTATTGAACGGAACAAACAGGTTTAAAGTATAAAAAGGGAATGGAAAAGTCCGGGAAAGAATTTCTGAAACAGATCAATGGTCCGGATGACCTGCGTCAACTGCCAAAGGACGCGCTGATGCAAGTTAGCAGTGAACTTCGTGATTACATCATAGATGCGGTGTCCTGTAATCCGGGACATTTTGGTGCCAGTCTCGGGGTTGTGGAGCTGACGGTGGCCCTTCATTATGTCTTTAACACGCCATACGATAAAATTGTGTGGGACGTCGGGCACCAGGCTTACGGTCATAAGATCCTGACCGGACGGAGAGATTGTTTTCATACCAACCGAAAATATCAGGGGATCAGTGGTTTCCCAAACATTTTTGAGAGTGAATACGATGCATTTGGCGTTGGTCATTCGTCAACTTCCATTTCTGCTGCTTTGGGAATGGCCATTGCAGCGCGTCAGAAGGGGGAAACCGACCGTCAGACTGTAGCGGTTATTGGTGACGGTGCCATGACAGCGGGCCTGGCTTTTGAGGGACTTAACAATCTGGCCACCAGTAAGGCCAATGTACTGGTCGTACTCAATGACAACAACATGGCCATTGATCCCAACGTGGGAGGATTCAGTGAATATCTGGTGGATATAGCCACCAGCCACACCTATAATAAGCTGAGGAAGGAAGTTTTCAAAGCTCTCCAGAAGTTTAATATTGGTGGACCCCGTTCACGAGAAATGATCGTGAAGATCAACAACAGCATAAAAACCTTACTCACCAGGCAAACCAATATTTTCGAAGGGCTCAACATCAGGTATTTTGGCCCTGTGGATGGCCATGACGTGGACCGCCTTGCCGATGTTCTCAACGATCTGAAAGAGATTCAGGGCCCCAAGGTGTTGCATATCATTACCCGGAAAGGGAAAGGATTCAGGTTGGCCGAAGAAAACCAAACGGCGTGGCATGCTACAGCAGGGCGTTTCGACAAGCATACGGGACGTTTTCTTGACACCGCTTCTAATGTTCCGAAACCGCCCAAATTCCAGGATGTCTTTGGTCACACCATCATTGAGCTGGCCAGGGAGAACGAAAAGATTGTGGGGATAACACCTGCCATGCCCACCGGCTGCAGCCTGAACCTGATGATGGAGCAGATGCCCGACCGTGCCTTCGATGTCGGCATTGCCGAGCAACACGCAGTAACGTTTTCGGCTGGTATGGCCGCCTCCGGGATGGTTCCTTTTTGCAATATTTATTCTTCGTTTATGCAAAGGGCTTACGATCAGGTTATCCATGACGTGGCACTGCAGAAACTGAATGTGGTTTTCTGCCTCGACCGCGGCGGACTGGTAGGCCCCGACGGACCGACCCACCACGGGGCTTACGATCTTGCCTATTTTCGCTGCATTCCCAACATGATCGTATCGTCCCCCATGGATGAGGCTGAATTACGGAATCTCATGTATACGGCACAACTTCCGGACATGGGACCGTTTGCGATCCGCTACCCCAGAGGCAACGGCAGTCTGGTTGACTGGCAGACACCCTTTGAAAAGATCGAACCGGGGACAGCCCGTAAACTTGCCTCCGGAAATGACCTGGCGTTTTTGACCATCGGTCCGGTTGGAGTGAAAGTACAGCGGGTGGTAGACAGCCTGAGGCAGGAGAATATTTCGGCTGCCCATTACGACATGCGGTTTGTAAAGCCCCTGGATGAAAGCATACTTCATGAAGTATTCCAAAACCACTCAAGGATCATTACCATTGAAGACGGAACCATTGTGGGAGGACTTGGAACCGCTGTTCTTGAATTCATGTCGGAACACGGCTACCGGGCCACAATAAAAAAACTGGGTATCCCCGACAAGTTCATTGATCAGGGAACCCAAACCGAACTCGCTCATGATTGCGGATTTGATATGGAAAATATGCGCTACGTGGCACGGCAACTGGCTGCCGAAAACAGGGTCTGAGGGTCCTGCTTATTTCTGCCCCACCGGTATGATGTAAAGGGGATCTTCCTCCTCCGGCATGTTCATAACATTTCTTACCGAGTTGTCATCAAATGCTCCGATCACCACCATTCCCAGATCGAGCGAGACAGCTTGCAGATAGACGTTCTGGGCCGCATGTCCGGCTTCCATATGTACGTATCTGATGCCTCTGTCGTGGTATTTGCCGGTCGTTCTTTCATAAACAGCTGAAAAAACCAAAACTGCCGCCGCATCACTTATGGGTGACTGACCAAGAGCTGCCTCCTGCAATGGCTGGTTTAAACGGCCCTCTTTGACCATTTTGAGCATGTGGTCCCCGGGGTAGTATTTGTAGACCCCTTTTTCCAAATCAACTGCATCGTCAATAAGGATATAGACTTCCAGGGGGTAAAGAGCTCCGGCTGAAGGAGCCGTTCTGAAGCCCCTGTTGCTGTCAGTGATTCCCTGGGCCGCCCATAAAAGTTGGGAGACATCTGTAAGTTTTAGCGGTTCGTCTTTGTATTGGCGTACCGATCTTCTTTGGAGCAACGACTCTTCAATTGAGGTGCTGCTCTCTTTTTCCGGTTCGGGAAGTTTGATCTTTTCTTCCTCTGGTGCCATTTTTTCAGTTTTGGTGGGTTCCACGTCAGGGGACAATGTTTCTTCTGCTGAAATTCCTGCTAACAGCATGAAGGCAATGGTTGTGGATAAGAAGCGGATGGTTTTCATTTTGGAAAGTTTTTGTATGTTATCAGAACCAAGTGGTTTATGAGTCCAATCCTGCGAATCTTTTTGGGAGAATTACTCCGAATCCCAATTAATCTTGTTAATGCCGGTTCTAACCCGGATTATTGACTTCGTCGAACTTCGTTTCACAAATAATCCCTGTCTCCGACAGCGACTAAGATTCAGTAAAAACTTTTTTCAAAAGTTTAACTTCATCTAAGTCGGGGTTAACCTGAACTTTATTCATAAGGGAAATAATTTATGAATAGTTCAGGCTAAAATTCCCTTAAGACGTTGGGCCTGGCAAAAGCATATCTCTTTGTCGCACAATTCTTCATGAAATTAAAGCAAATGATCCTTTATGTCAACAGTTGTTGTGTTAAACGGAGATTGCAACATTCTGAAAATAGTTGGTATTAAGAAGCAGCCCGGTGGTTTTGAAATGATAAGTTGTGCATATAAATGATATATCTGACTGCTTTTAACTTGAAAGTGTTATAATTCCACCACTTTTGAGTGATCTTTTATTGTTCCATGAGTCGGGGTGAAGAAGAATGTTCCGGAGATCAAAAGTACCACTTCAACCTCAGGGAGCCCTGGAGATCTGTTGTCTTTCCTGTTTCGGGGTTGTTGTTGCGGAAAAGGTTCAGGAACATGGAGAGGTAGAGGTTGGAGTTAAGGGAATACTCCCATGACGGCCCCACATACCACGCACCCGAGCCGGGAAATGCCATTGCTGAGACTGTCCCTGTGAATAAAGGTGAGAAAGGATACTGAACCGATGCAAAGCAAGAATAGCGGGCCACACTCAGATCCCGAACAGAGGCCTGTCCCACGAGGAAGTTTGTGAAGCTCCCCACTTCCCGTGGCAGGTTACTGCTGTAGAGCAATTCTCCCCTGAGAAGGAGAGAATTGTTGAATGTGTAGTTGGCCCCGACTGAAGTGATGAGGGTTTTTTCGCTGTCTTCCGCTTTAGGAACCAGCAAAGTGCTTTCCCCGTAGAACCCTGCATCTCCGATATGTCCCGACCATCCCAGGCCAGCCGTCCGGTCCTGGTCGTTGAGCAGTCCGCCCAGGATTTGCCAGTCGTACCCTCCCGTATTGAAACGGTAATACAGGGCCATGGTTTTCCGGTTTTTGCGATCGATGCTTATCACTGCCTCGGCCCTGGATGCCATGCCGGCATAATACTGGAGCCGGATCCCGTCAACTCCTGGTCTTTCAGGATAATCGAAATCGAAGAATGAGTAAGCGTTGAAGATGTCGTTGGGATTCCAAACCGCAGCTTGCCCCCAGTTGATGCGTTGCCGGCCGGTTCTTAACTGAAATCTGCCGGTATTCCAATCCAGCCAAAGCCGGTCTATGGTTGCATTTAAAACATACGAACGACCTGAGCCGATGTTGAAGGACATGTCCAGCCATCCCTCATCCTTGTCTATGATAGCAGCGTAACCGGGAATTTGCTCAACCGTTTCGCCCCATATCAACCGGTTTCGCAATTGCATCACCCCAATGAGCGACGAAGAGAAGTCGTAGCTCATATTGAGCCTGTGATGAAGTGTATTGTCCCAAAAACTTTCGTCCATCTGATCCATATAATACCAGCCTGGCATATTGCTTACATAACCGTCGGCCTTGATCTGGCCTTTCAATTGGATGGAAGTCATCAAAATGGCGATCAGGATTAGGTATCTCATGATTTTGCTCTTTTAGAGGTTCTTTTTTGGGTTTTCAATGGTCCGGTCTGATTTGATTTTTCCATCTTCCAGGAGGACCACTCTTCGTGCCATATTCATGACCCGTTGGTCATGTGTGGAAAAGATGAAAGTAGTTTCCTCTTTCCGGTTGAGCTCTTCCATGATCGAAAGGAGGTTTTGGGCTGAAGCTGAATCGAGATTGGCCGTTGGTTCATCGGCCAGGATGAAGCGGGGGTTCGATGCCAGTGCACGGGCTACCGCAACCCGCTGCTGTTGTCCACCCGAAAGTTGCCGGGGGCGGATGTCGGCTTTTTCCGGGATGCCTACTGCTTCCAGAAGCTCAGAACTCCTCTTGCGGCGCTCTGCTTTTGGGGTCCCTTGCAGTTCCATTATGAACTCAATATTTTCCCGGGCGGTCAGTACGGGGATCAGATTGTAGGCCTGGAATATAAAACCGATGTTATACAACCGGAAGTCGATCTTTTCAGAGCGGGACAGATGATTGATCTCAGTCCCGTCGATGACAACCGTTCCCTTATCAGGATCATCGAGGCCGCCTACAATATTCAGAAATGTGGTTTTCCCCGAACCTGAAGGACCGACGACAGCTGCGAATTCCCCCTTTTCCACTGTAAGATCAATGCCGTTGAGGGCATGAACAGGGACCTGACTGCTGTTATAGGTTTTGTGGAGATTGTTGATCGTAATAACGGACATGGTTGTGGATTTTTGGGTTTATATTATTTTCAATAGATCGTTAGATTTTTAGATTTAAGATCTCAGATGCTTCGTATATTGCTGATAGTGTGTGTTTTAATACAAACACTCTCTTAAATTTAAACAATTGAATAACAGACATTTAAAAAACTTTAACGGACTATTTATTTCGTAAAAGGGGTTTATTCTTTGTTCTTTTTTGATTGTAGAGCATCGTGTCTCTTCACATTGTTTGTGCCGGATTCAGTTTCAGAGCCTTCCAGGCCGGATAAAGGGAGGCCAGTACGCCGGTAAGGAAGACCAGTAATGCAATGTTTACCACCAGTGTGACATTCCATTCTGGATAGACAATGGGGCTGAACCCCATTTCGGTGAGGCCGGTACTCCAAATTGAGAGGTCTATGCCGGTCACGCTCAGGCGCCATACCAGAAGCATTCCGAGGATTATTCCGAGCAGCCCCCCGGTGGAGGAGAGCATCACTGTTTCCAGTACGATCATTAGGAATATGCGCCAACGGGCCATTCCCACCGACATGAGCATCCCTATTTCCCGGACACGCTCCAGCACCACCATCAACATGGTGTTGATGATGCCGAATCCCAAAGCCAGGAGGATGATGATCACGAAAACATACAGATAGGTATTGCCCAGTTCGGTCAGGTACCCCAGCTCAGGACTGAGTTCTTTCCAGGGCAGAGCTTCGGCGTTATTTGTTTTTGTTTCAATGGTTGCAGCTGTTTCCCCTGCATGGTCGGCCTTATCCAACCGTGCCACGACAGAATGGCAATCGCCCGGAGAATTTCCCGTTAATTCTGCAAGATTCCCGGTGGTTACCCATACGTGGGCCCCGTCGAAAGCCGTATTGCTGGTTCGGAACAGGCCCGCCACCCGGAAAGCACCACCGGTTAGGTTCCCCTCTATGTCCTGAAAGCGCAGAACAAGGCGTGACTTAAGACCGATCTGCAGCTGATCTGCCAGTTTTTCTCCGATGACCACCTCTCTTGAATAGGGAGAGTCGAACCAGCTTCCTTCAACGACTTTTTCATGCAGGTTCAGCACCTGAGATTCGGCTAACGGGTTGATCCCGAATACCGTAACCCCCCGGGCGGTTTCGGCTGATGCCGCCATGGCTTGTACCATCAGGCGCCGGGAGGTGGCCTTAACGGCTGCCATGTTTTCAAGGGGCGGGATCTCATCTTCTGCAAAGAAGAGAGAAACATCCCGCTGGTTGGGATATCCCTCGCGGAATACCTGCAAGTGCCCGGTTTCGGTCTCGACACCATCGCGCAGTCGTTGTTGCATCCAACCATTTATGAAGGTGGATGAGAACACGCCCGCAAACATCCCGATGGTCAGTGAAGCAATGATGATCCAGCTTCGCACCGGGCTGCGCCATATGTTTCGCCACGCTATTCTTAAGAGCATATCAATCAGGTCATTTCCCCATGGTCTCAGAAAGACCTCAAGGGAGCGGTTTGTAAAAATGGGTTAATATTTTTTCTCATAATGGCATTTTTCGAGCGTTTCAGGAGGCTGATCAATTTTTCAGTCCTGTGGCCGGGTTCACCTTAAAGGCCTTAATGAAGGGCCAGAATGACACAAGAATGGTCAGGATAAATACGACCAACACTTGTTGGAGAAAAACGCCCACATCCCATGCAAAGAACATATAAGGTTCAAAACCGATGTTTTCCATCCATTCGCCTGCCTGACCGGTGATGGGGATGGGATGGTTTACAAACCAGCTGATGATTGGCATGGTTCCCAGAAATCCTGAGACAACACCCAAAATACCCATCCAGAGAACCTCTATCAACAACATGGCGGCCAGTTTTGACCGGTACATGCCCACAGCGACCATAACACTGAACTCTTTATGCCGCTCAGCCATCATCATAACCACGGTACCCAGGATGCCAAAACCTATGACCAGATAAAGGATGAGTTTCATGATGAGGGCTGTGGCCCTGTCGCTTTCGATTTGCTGGAGGACAGCCGGGAACATCTCCTGCCAGGTTCGCAGCACGCGGTTTTCCCCCAAATGGTTTGCGATTTGCGGAAGCAATTGATCCATGGCTTTCTGGGACTCGCCCACAAGAGCCAGGGAAGTGACATGCCCAAAGGCCTGGAAGAATTCCTGTGCCTCGCTGAGGGGCAAATAGACCAGACGGCGGTTCAACTCAGGATTGGGATGACTGACGATTCCCGAAACCGGATACTTGCCGAAAGCACTGACCCCATGATAACCCTGACTGATCATGATCAGTGTATCACCTGCTGTAAGTCCGATATTCCGGGCCAGTTCTTTGCCTACGAGGGCCCCCTCGGTCTCAAAATATTTGCCTGCTTCCAGCTTGGTCGACAGTTCGCTCATCCGGTCTTCCTTCCCGGGTTCCACCCCCATGATCATCACTCCCTCGGTACTGTTGCCCGAGGATGCAAGTGCAAAACTTTCGAGACGGGGGACAACATCTTTAATCCCTTCCAAAGAGTCCAGATACTTAATAAGTGAATCGGATGGGGCAAATGAATTGTTGATGGATTCGTGTTCGGGATAATTTGCATGCTGTATCTGTGCATGACCTGCATAGAAACGGACCACGTTTTCGATCATTTTTTGGTATGAACCTTCCTGCATGGAACCCATGAGGGCCGAGAATATGACACCAAAGAATATGGATGAGACCGTGATGAGGGTGCGTTTTTTATTTCGCCATAAATTCCGCCACGCTATCTTAAAAAGCGTCTTTGCCCCTTTGAAAATGAGCTGGGGGTGTTGTGAGCGCTCCCCTTGTCTGATGGTTTGGTTATTTTGAGGCATCGCTTTGGTTTTTCGGGTTTTTGTAAAACCTTTTGAATAATCAGGGTTAGCGCATTTGTTTCATATTCTGCATTGAAAAGAAACTTTCTTTGATGTCCACACCGAAGTCAATTTTCCGGAATTTCATAACGGTTTCATGCCCTTCTTTATCGGCAGGGATCATGGTGAAACGTGTAGGAATGGTCCGGTCTCCCACATCCCTGATCTCATCCAGGATTTCCTCATTGACGAGTTCGCCGGCTTCATCATAAAATTCATTGCGAAGGGTGATGAAATCGTCTTTGGTTATCCAGGTCAGGACTTTTCCCCATACCACTGGGGCTTCTTCGTGGGGAACCATTTCTATGACATAGCACTTTTTGCCTCTGATTTCTTCTTCCCTGAGCAGGGAGTGATCATAATCGGAAGCAATGGAGGCTGCATTGACCAGATCATCATTGGTGAGATCGGACCCCATCCAGGATTGCATCATCATGCTGGGCGGTATTTTGATGGTTCTGTCGATATCGGGGACATAGTTCCACATTTCGCGGCCACGCTTCAGGAAGACCTGTCCTTCTTCCCGGCGGGGGTGTGTGATATAAATGAGGGAATACTTATCGCCCAGGGCCCATGCGTTAAAATGAAGATCCCTGGTCCAGGACGGACGGGTGATTTCCATTTCCATTTCAGCATAACTGCTTTCTCCGCGCATCAGGTCATCCGCCTTTCTAACGATCGCACCTGCATCGGGCTCCTGTCCAATTGCAGGTGATAGTCCGCCTGAAAGAAGGAAAAGACTGATAATTGTTTTCAAATATTTTTTCATGGTTTTTGATTTTGGGTTGGATCATTTGGCAAATGATTGAAATAACTTCTTATAGTACTGGTATATTTTCCATCCGTTTTTTACTTGTGCAAAAGCTTTCCCGAAATTACTTCCGGGGGATAAAAAAATGCCCGGTCCAGGAAGATAGGATGCCGGGCATTTCGTTCATTAAGAAATTGAAAAAGGATTATTTGCGAAGGCTATTGTTCTACCTCGAACCGGCTCTCTTCTATGCCCGAATTGAGTTCTATATCAGCCACTTCAATGTCGAAGGACTGTGGACCCATGTTTTGTTGCATTTGCATGGGGAACAGGATCCCATCCACTTTTTCATAATCCGAGTAAACAGTGGACATGCTTCCCTGTGGCGTTTCCGTCACTTCTTTGTATTTGAGGCCGTCGTCTACTCCGTAATAAAACGTTGTGGATGTTCCGGAGGGTTTGGTCACGATCATTTTGTAAGCATCTTTTCCGTCTACAGTTTCCACACCTTCAAGTTCCAGTTCTGTGTCATCTCCGTAAGTGAGCTCCGGGAACATGGGAGCACTCTCCTTTATCTGGGCCAGACTTTCACCTTCAAGTTTTTGTTCGCCCTGGGGAGATTTCATCTTACCTTGTTCACCGTCGAAGACCTGCATCGATATCACATCTCCGTTCATGACCGTCTCCTGATACATTTTATTGGGTTTCTTCTGATAGGAAACGACTTCCACGGCCCTGCCCTGTACTTCCATGTTCATGGACATTTTTAGTTCCTTAACCGACTCCAGCTTCTCCTCTCCGCCAATGGCTTCGATGTAATCCTTAAGCACCTGTTCGGGGGAGGCGTCCTCCGATAGCGCTTTTTTCTCCACAAGATTCCCGTAATAGTCGTATTGTTCAACTTTTTGTGAAGGGCTGAATTTTTTCAATTTTTCCTCTATCTCGGAGGCATTGCCTACTGCCAGGATGACAGCCTGATCGGGCTTGAAATACTTTTTGGACATTTCTTTAACATCCTCGCGGGTAGTGGCTTCCACTTTCTGGAGATAAGTTTCATAATAATCTTTGGGAAGATCGTAACGCTCAATGTTGAGGGCAAAACGGGCAACTGTGCGCGGATCTTCGAGAGACCGCCCAAAATCGCCCGAGATCACATTTTTCGCAAGCTGAAGATTTTCCTCACTGACGCCCTCTTCACGCATATCTTCCATTTCATAAATGATCTCGGTAAGGGCACTGTCGGTGGCAGATGTGCGGACCTGGGCTGAAGCCTGAAACTGGCCAACCCGTTTGTCCGGTTCCAGTCTTGAGTAGGCTCCATAGGTATAGCCTTTGTCTTCACGCAGATTTTGGAACAGGCGTGAGTTGAAAGAACCGCCTCCCAGCAGGTGGTTAGTGACACGGGCTTGGATGGCGTCGGGGTCCCCTGGTGTCAGATCTGCTTCATGGGTCACCATCACAGTTGACTGGTTGGCTCCCTCTTTGTTTCCAATGGCCACCTTGGGTTCTTCGTGAGTTTTGGGGTAAGAGAAAAGATTCCGGGGCACATCGCCTTCTTCCCAGTCTCCGAAATATTTCTTAGCCTGTTTTTTGGCTTCCCGGGGAGATATGTCTCCCACGATTACAAGATATGCTTCATTGGGACGGAAATAAGTTTCATAATAGTTGCGGCACTTTTCCCGTGTCACATTATCCAGGGTCTTTTCAGAGGTGATTTCCCCGTAAGGATCATCGTCTCCGTAAATAAGTGCTTTAGCTATGTTCTGAGCAATGGCTGAAGGCTCTTCTTTGTTGGCCTGAATGGATGTCTTTGTTTGTTTGATGTTCTTTTCAAGCTCATCTTCAGGGAAAGTGGGGTTCAGCAATACATCTGACATTATTTCCAGTAATTGATCACTGTTCCTGGTCAGGGATCGGCCATACATTCCTTTGGAATGGGTGGAAAGTGTTCCGCCAATTTGGTCAATGGCTTCATCTATTTCGGACTTGGAACGGTTGGTTGTTCCGGAACGTAACAATTCACCGGCAATGTCGATGTAGCCGGCAGCATCTTTTTCTCTGGGCAGATTGATATCAAGTGTAAGAGAATAGGATGTCATGGGGACCGTTTCGTCTTCTACTACTATGACGGTCAAGTCATTGGAAAGGGTGTGTTTTTTGTAATCACCGATTTTAACTTCAGGAGCCGGACCTTCTTCCGGCGGGGTTGAACGGTCGAGTTGAGCATTTGTTCCAATGACCAGAGCTAAAAGAACGGTTATAGAAAGAATTCGCTTCATGTTGTTTTCGTTTTTTGTATCAACTAAAATTGGCTTATCAGTTGACAGGGTTATTTTTGGCTTTCGGGTAAATAATAGAGCACGACACGATTATCTTTGGCGAAATACTGATTGGCTACCCGCTTGATGTCTTCGCGCGTCACAGACTTATAGTTCTCGAGTTCCGAGTTGATCATATCGGTGTCGCCGAAATATGTGTAATACCTTGCCAGATTATTGGCTTTTTCGGCAATCTTCCGGTTGTTGTCAACGATATCCGTTTCCATTTGATTTTGGAGCTTTTGGAACTCTTTATCACTGATCAACTCATTCTTAATTTTCTTTATCTCCTCCTCTTTGGCCTCTTCCAGTTCCTTAAGATCATTGCCGGTGTTCGGGAAGGCCATGATTATATTGACACTGGGCTCCCTGTAGGGCAGGGGAAACGAGTTAATCTGCATGGCAATTTGTTGCTCATCCACCAGGGATTGGTACAGACGTGAACTTTCGCCTTCTGTCAGGAGGAAATTCAACATCTCAATGGCGTAATAATCTTGGGTACCCATCTCAGGGGTACGGTAAGCATGGATCAACAGGGGTACCTGAATGTTGTCGTAGACGGTATCACGAACTTCTTTTCCCAGAGGAGGTTCGGTTATGTCGGGGCGGGAAATCTCTTTTTCGCCGGCAGGGATGTCGGCAAAGTATTTTTCAACCATTTTTTTGGCAGAGTCCTTCTCAATATCGCCGGCGATAACAAGCACGGCGTTATTGGGCACATAAAACCGGTTGTAGAATTCCTGGAACTCTTCATCTTTGGCGGCTCTTATGTGATCAGGATCTCCGATGGTGGTCCAGCGGTAAGGATGTTCCCGGAAGGCCCGGCTCATGGTTTCCTGAAGCAGAGAGCCATAAGGGCGGTTGTCATAATTTTGTTTTTTCTCTTCGATCACCACATCTTTCTGGGTGCGAATGCCCTGGCTGTCGACTTTGGCATGAAGCATCCGTTCCGATTCGAGCCAAAGGCCCATTTCTAACTGATTGGAAGGCATGATCTCGTAATAGTAAGTGCGATCAGCAGATGTGTTGGCATTGAGTGTGCCGCCCGCTTTTTCCACAAATTTTGAGTATTCGCCCCGTGGAATATTCTCGGTTCCCTCGAACATCAAGTGTTCAAAAAAATGGGCAAACCCTGTACGATCAGGGTCTTCATTTTTCGATCCCACATGATACATGACAGAAACCGCTACAATTGGGGTCGAGTCATCCTCGTGCAAAATAACATGCAGCCCGTTGTCCAGATCGAACTCAGTAAATTCGATTTCTCCGGACTGTGCGAACATGGTGCCTCCTGTTAGTAAGAGTGTCAACAGGGATAAAAAGCTTCTTTTCATTTTCTTCATACGTAATTGATTTTTATGGTCAAGGTTAATAAAAATATTAATTCAGAACGATTTAACCATCCAATTTCAGGCCAAAATATATTTTGTATTGAAATAGAGAGGTGTATAAATGACAATTTATTAATCTTTCCATGGAAAATGTTCGAATACGGACAAATCGGCGTTCGAATCCGGACAGTTCTGTTGCGGTGAAAAACCACTTAATTTTCTACCTTTGCATAAACAAATTTGCAGGTATGAAGGTTGTAAATTTTCTTGGTTCCGCAATCATTGGGCTTATTTTCTTTCTGAGCGGATGCGATAACGATGAAGCTTGTCTTTCCAATCAGAATTCTGCCCAGGTGAAAATGTATTCGGCATGGTCGGAGGACGATAGGGACAGTACACTGAGTAATGTTTCTCTGGTAGGAATTGACCGTACGGATAGTGTTTATAGTGATCAAACTCTTTCAGAACTTTTCATGCCCCTTGATTTTGAGAGTGATACAACTACTTTTGTCCTTTCTGCTCAAACATTGAAAGACACGATTTCCTTCGTTCATTCCAGTGAACTGGATTTTATTTCGGGGGAGTGCGGGTACATCTTTTCTTTTGAGATTGACACCTTTATGCATACGGATGCATTTATTGATTCAGCAGCTATTGAACATCCTTTTATAGAATATGGAGAAAGTGTCGAAAATATTAAGCTTTATATTTATTAGTTTGCTCCTTCCCGTTTTTTCATTACCGGCACAGGATGAACTTCCCCTTCCCCAGGGAGATCAGGAAGGCCCTTTGGGACTATCGGTGGGATTAAACCTGGAAGGTCCCATAGGAAAGATTTTCGAATCTGATAAGTCGGCCTTTTCTGCTGTCACGCATATCAATTTTGCTCCGCATTGGTTTTTCAGAGGGGAGGCCGGTTTTGAGAATCTGACGTTCTCAACTGAAAACAGGATTGACCGGGGTTATGCCTACGAGAGCAATGGTTCGTTTTTAAAAGCCGGGGTTTTGTATGATTTTTTTGATGTCGAAGAGCAGGGCAATAACGATAATATTTTTATAGGTCTCCATTATGGATTTGCCTTACAGGAGCAAGGCTCAAGAGATTTTATTGTTGAGAATGGTTACTGGAACGATTTTGAAGGATCGGCAGGCAAATATGTTCTGAATACCCACTGGCTGGAGGTATCGGCGGGCCCGCGCACTGAGCTGGTAAAGAATTTTTACATGGGCTGGACGATTAATTTGCGTGTTAATATGTATCAGGACAACAAGGAAGTGCTCGTGCCGTACTCAATCCCGGGCTTTGGGAATGGAGATAATAAAGTGAATGTGGGGTTCTCTTATGTGCTTGAATACTTTATTCCCTGGGGACAGTCCGATTGATCCTGCCAGTCAGTGTTTCATTTCGCAGTTTAGAAGACCTGCAGGTATGTTCGACCTTGTCCGTCGGCCAGGAATAGAGCCTGTATGCAGGTTTGATCTCTCAATTCCGGAGAAGGATCAATTTTACAGGGCTCTACCTCCCCGCAAGTCCCAGGATGCCAAATAAATAATTAATTTTCTTTACTTTGAAAAGCAAGCAAACCATGAAGGACATTGCTGTTTTTTGCGCCTCCAGTGCCAGGGTTCCTGAAGTTTATTTTGATGCCGCCCGTAAGGTGGCCACTGCTCTTGTCAGCGCGGGGTATGGGATCGTGTATGGTGGTGGAGCGGTTGGCCTGATGGGCGTTCTTGCCGATGAAGCGCTTCATCGGGGCGGAAGGGTTACAGGGATCATTCCGCGTTTCATGGTGGATGTGGAATGGGCACATAAAGATGTGGAAGATATGGTCCATGTAGATTCCATGCATCAGCGTAAGGAGTTGATGGTACGAAAGAGTTCGGGCATCATTGCCCTTCCCGGCGGGATCGGCACCCTGGAAGAATTGTTTGAAGTGATGTCTCTGAAAAAGCTGGGACAATACCCGCATCCTATTGTTGTGTTAAACATCAATGGTTATTACGATGGGCTTCTTCAGATGGCCCGTAAAATGGTGGAAGAGAAATTTATGCGGCCCATCCACAGCGAGCTGTGGACCATGGTGGACAAACCTGACCAGGTTATTCCGGCCCTCCAGGAGACACGGTTGTGGGGCCCCGATTCCATCAAATTTGCTTCCGTGTAATCCGTGTAAAAACCGGGGACTTTATCATATGTTTTTTCGAATTCTATGAAACAGTAGATTTTCCGGATATAATTCAGCCGGTCTTCATATTTTTTACACCAAACCAAACCCTAAAGCCGTATGAAGAATAATGAAAGAAAACTCCGGCTTTTGAAAGCCTTAAAAGTTTTGTTATGGGGCATGGTCTTTTACCTGATATTTCAAAACTGGGATTTTTTGAAAGGTGTTTTACTGGACAGCATCTATCTTATTTTCGGGTAAAATTGTTCAATATTCTTTAATCCCTTATCGTCCAATCTATTCCCCTCTTTATGAAAGTGCTTTCCGAAAAAACTCTTGATTGACTCAAATATCTGCAAATTGTTATAATTTTGCACTTAATTTGGGAGGAGGTGTAGCAAGCCGAAAGCCGTCCGATAAGAATAGCCGTCTAATTTCTTTTTCATGAGCAGCACTACCAGGGTCACATATGTTGATTTGCCGCAGACACCCGATTCTGTGGGCGTTGAAATTAATCCTTCATCGGTGGTGGTGCCCGGCGAGGTCTCTATTAAAGTGGACCGGCCCCGCCTTAAGACCTTTGATTTTGAAGGTGAAGATACCCTCCGGCAGGAGGATCCTTCTGCTGATGCATCCCAATCCCCTGCAGTCACGGACCGTGAAGTGCCAGGGGATCCTTCAGAAGATACACCAACGAGTGATGTGTTTTTTCCGGACACTTTAGATTCCGGCCTCTCTTCCGACTGGTATTTGAGCAGTCCCGGACCAGAGTTTTGGCATGCTTCTTCAGACAGTGTCTGGCACTTACCCCTGGATTATTTTTCTTCTTCAGAAGCTGTTCCTTATCGTGACCGGAACGCGGAACGCGGGACTTTGGCAAAGACTTCCCAGGCAGAAGAAACTTCATTCGACGGGGATGATCTTTCAAACCGGGACACTGCTTTCGGGGGTAATATGCAATTTGAAGAAATTGATGTTAATGATCCTTCGTTAACCACCTCTAAGGAATTCGATAACCAGCTGCTGCAACAAGACTGGTTTCTGGTGGTGCTGGTAACTTTTGTGGCGATTACGGGATTCATACGATTCAGATGGCATCGATATCTGTCAGATGTTTTCAGTGCCGTAGTGTTTTCTAATGTGGCCAATAAAATGCAGACAACCACGTATAAAGGCGGCAAACGTTTGGCCTCATTCTGGCTGGGCTTTTTATTCTATGCCCATTTTTCATTGTTGATTTTTGAAACCATGCGGCTTTACGAGTACAGCTTATTTTCCCTGGAAGGCTGGCGGTTGTTGTTAGCACTTTTTGCTTTTCTGGTGGTGGTATTCACTGCCAAGATCGTCGTTTACCGCTTTGTGGGGTGGTTGTTTAAAGTGGGAAAAGCCACGTCAGAGTATCTTTATCAGTCATCGGTCATGAGCAAAGCTTTTGGCGTGATGCTGTTGCCTCTGGTGGTTTTGTACCCTTTTTTAGAGCCGGAGGCCCGGGATCTGATTCCCAAGGTCGGGTTCACCGTTTTTATTTTGTTGTATGTAATGCAGATATTTCGGGGTATAGGTTCAAATTTAAGAAATACACTTTCAGGTTATTACATAATTTTGTACCTTTGTGCCCTGGAAATTTTACCCTTGTCAATAATCTATAAGGTGCTGTTTAATTGACTTGGTAACTGGATTGGTTTCTGGTTTTGTTGAACTAAAACTTAAGCAAATTGAAGATCAAAAAAATCCTGGTTTCGCAGCCCGAGCCGTCAACATCGAAGTCTCCCTATTTTGACCTGTCAGAGAAGAATAATGTGAAGATCGATTTTCGGCCGTTCATTCAGGTAGAAGGTGTGACATCCAAGGAATTCAGGAAACAAAAGATCAATGTACTCGACCATACCGCGGTGATTTTCACAAGCCGGACGGCTATTGACCATTTTTTCAGGATTTGTGAAGAAACGCGCGTAACTGTGCCTGACGATATGAAGTATTTTTGTATTTCGGAAGCGACTGCTTTCTACTTGCAGAAATACATTGTTTACCGGAAACGAAAGATCTTTCACTCAACGGGGAAGTTTCCCGATTTGGTTGAAGTGATCAAGAAGCATAAACAGGAAAAATTTCTGGTTCCTCTCTCGGACATCCATAAGCCTGAAATACCGAGCCTCCTGACCAAAGCAAAGATCAAGTACACCAAAGCCATACTTTACCGTACGGTAAGCAGCGATCTAAGTGATCTGAAGGATATTGATTATGATGTTTTGGTGTTTTTCAGCCCTTCCGGGATCAAATCATTATTGCAGAATTTCCCCGATTTTGAACAGAAAGATACCCTGATCGCCTCTTTTGGCCCGGCTACTGCCAAAGCGGTAAAGGAGGCGGGCCTCCGGCTCGACATTCAGGCCCCGATGCCACAGGCACCGTCAATGACGGCCGCTCTTGAGATGTACATCAAAAAACACAATAAGAAATAGGACTCCTGATGATGAGGGTTCGGAAACACTCCTTTCTGTTGGTAAAACCCGGGAAGGGGTGTTTTTTATCTATGCAGATGTCATGCAGCAGCATCCCGGTTTCCGATTTCCCAAGGAGGAAAGGCTTAATAGCCGTAAAGCCATCGACCGGCTTTTCAAGAGCGGAAAGGCCTTCCTAACTTTTCCGGTAAGGGTGCAGTTCCTGCTTCAGGACCCCGAAGATGCCATTCCTGCCAAAGCCCTTTTCTCAGTCCCCAGGAGGCGTTTTAAAAAGGCTGTTACAAGAAATCTGCTCAAACGCCGAATGCGGGAAGCTTACCGGTTAAACAAACGGCCTCTTACCGATGTTCTTAAATCCGGGAACATTCAGATGAATGTGGCTTTTATTTTCATCGCACCACTTGAAGCCGATTATTCTACCATTGAGAAGGGCATGAAAAAGGCCATTTCACGTCTTATTGCCGAAATTGAGAAGCATGGAAACAGCCGTGAAAATATATAAAGGGTTTAAGAAAGTATTGGTATTCATTCTGATCATCCCTGTCAGGATCTATCAGTGGGTGATATCGCCAATGATCGGACCTTCCTGTCGTTACACCCCCACTTGCTCGGTTTACTCGGTTCAGGCATTAAAAAAACATGGACCTTTTAAAGGTCTCTGGCTGGCCACAAAACGTATTCTTTCCTGCAATCCATGGGGGGGAAGCGGATATGATCCTGTCCCTTGATCAGAGGTCTTATATGTTCCATAGTTCAGGTTTATTGAGGGCATCTGCACAAACAAACTGCCCCACACTTTTGCTGAGTCCCTGAATGGTCAGAGCCTGAACCATCCAGCCTTCGGCATTTCGCTCAGGGATCGGGAAGGGAGGCGTAAATCCGAAACTTTCAGCTTCAGGAACAAAGCCAAACTGCCGGTAGTAGTCCGGATCACCCAGCACAAAAACCATTTCAACACCGTTGGCTTTGAGTCTGCTCAAACCTTCCTTGATAAGGAACCCGCCGATGTCTTGCCTTTGCCTTCCGGACACCACTGCCAGGAGAGTGAGCAAAGAAACATGCTCAGATCCCTGGTAACCTTCGATTCTTGCTTTACTGAAAAGTATGTGACCCACCGGGTTTTCGTCCTCAAGTGCCAATAAAGAGATGACCGGTCTGGCAGTCGGATCTTCCAATAGTTCAGCGGCCAACCGTGCCTCATTATCGGTTTCAAAAGCTGCCTTCTGAACAAAAAGGATGTCGTTCAGATCGGCATCTGTGGTTTCGCGGATTTGAATTTTTTCGTTGTGCATAGATGCTGTTTTAATGGCTTCACAAAGTTTGTTACAACATAAACATAGATATCCCCTTTAACGTTCAAGGCAGATCAAATATTCGTCACCATTTACTGGCAAAAATTATAACTTTACCGCACAAAACAAGATGGCTTGTGAAGGTATTACATATCAATCAGAGTGATTCGGCAGGGGGAGCTGCCTTAGCTGCCATGCGCCTGCTGGATGCGCTAAGAGCTTACGGCACCGATGCCGGGATGCTGGTACTTAATGCTCATAGCCGGCACCCGGCAGTGACTGGACTGGTGCGGACGGGGAAACAAAAAATGATTCGGAATTTGAAGTTTTTCGCTGAGGTTTTTTCCTATATCCCTTACGAGAAAGATTCTTCTCAACGTTTCACCTTTTCTTCCGGGCGATTTGGTTACGATATCAGCCGTCACCCCCTGGTGAAAGATGCTGATATCCTGCATCTCCACTGGGTCAATCAGGGGTTGTTGTCCCTTAAAGGGCTAGACCGGTTGATCCGGTTAGGGAAACCTGTTGTGTGGACATTACATGATACATGGCCTTTCACGGGCGGCTGCCATTACCCCGGAGCCTGCAGCGGATTTACGGCCACCTGCGGACAATGCCCCCTGCTCAGATCACCTGGTGAAAAGGATTTGTCGGCCCGCCAGCACAAGCTGAAAGAGAGCATTTACGAGAGAACCACCATGAGTTTTGTGGGTTGCAGTGAATGGATGAGACAGATGGCCGAAAAGTCCACTCTGGTGCGAAAAGACCTGAAACATTCGGTGCAGAAGGTGTTTAATACGGTGGATATGGATTTGTTTGCACCTTCATCTGATCGTGACGGGGTAAAGCGGGAACTCGGACTCCCACAGAATAAGAAACTTATTCTCTTTGGGGCAGCCAATACGGCCGATCCAAGGAAAGGGACGGATCTTCTGTTACGCGCCTTTCGCAATCTTCACCTGTCTCACCCTCAACTGAACGGTCAGCTTGAACTCATGGCTTTTGGAAAGAATATTGACGCATACAGCGACAAGGTACCATTCCCCATTCACTCGTTTCACGTGGTGTCCTCCGGGGAAAAAATGGCCAAACTCTATCAGGCGGCCGATATTTTTGTCCTTCCTTCCATGCAGGATAACCTTCCCAATACGGTTGTAGAATCCCTTTCTTGCGGGACGCCGGTTGTGGCCTTTCGGACTGGTGGCGTTCCCGAGATGGTCATACATGAAATGACCGGATTCCTGGCCGAACCCGGCAAATGGAGAGAACTTGGAGCGGGGATACGCACTCTTTTAAATTACGGTGATGGATTCCGGGAAAATGCCCGGAACTTTGCATTGGAGCATTTTGCACCCGAAAAGGTGGCTTCCCGTTACCAGTCCATATATCAAAGTCTCCTTTCCGGGGAAAATGGGAAATTGTGAATACTTTTTTTGAGCAAAGATGAATTATCCAAAGATAAGTATCATTACTGTTGTTTATAACGGGGCCGGGACCATTGGTGAAACCATTCAGAGTGTTGCGGCCCTGACCTGGCCTTCGATTGAATATATTGTTGTGGACGGAGGCAGTACCGATGGAACTCCCGAAATCATAAAGCAACATGAGGACCATATTTCAAAATGGACCAGTGGACCTGACGATGGCCTTTACGATGCTATGAACAAAGGCATGGCCATGGCATCCGGGGATTATTTCTGGTTCATCAATTCGGGAGATGAACCAGCCTCGCCGGATGTTCTTGACAAGGTGTTTGCCGGGGGAAAGAGGGCTGATGTTTATTATGGGGAGACAATGATTATCGGTCCGGACGGGACAGAGATCGGTATGCGACGATTGTCACCACCTCAGGATTTATCATGGCTTGATTTTAGATTCGGTATGCTGGTGAGTCATCAATCGTTCATAGCTTCAAGGAGCGTGACAAAGGAATATGATCTGCGGTACCGGTTTTCTGCCGATTATGAATGGTGTTTATATGCATTGAAAAATGCCCGTGAAGTTAAAAATACAGGGATTGTCTTGTCCAGATTCCGGGAGGGGGGGCTTACCAGGCAAAACATTTTACCTGGTTTGCGGGAGCGTTTTGGCATTATGGAAAAATATTTCGGATGGTGGTCAACGGTAATGGCTCATTTTATTATTGCTCCAAAATTTTTTTACTTCTTGATCATGAACCGCCGGTTTTAAAGAGACTTCTCCTGAGTGTGAAGTTATTCCGGAGCATTAGAGATCATTCCTGTTTCTCTTTTTCGGATGGTCTTTGAATGTAAACAACCCCGAAGTCTCCGGCTCTTTGGCGTTTTGCTTCAGGCTCCAGGTCACTGAAGTGTTCTTCTATTTCGTTCCAGGTGTTCAGAATGAGACGGTCGGCTTCTTTTCTTTGTTCAGCCACCTTATCATGCAGTTTTTGAGAGGTTTTCAGCAGATCTTTGTGAAAATCGTAGGTTTCAAGGAATTTCTCAAATTTAACTCTGACCATGGCAATGGTAGGGTTGAACACACGTGATCCTCCCTGTACCATTCTTTCTTCTTCTCCGTCAATGACTTTGCGTCCCCATTCAAGGAGTTGTTGCTCGGTGTTGATCTCGGGAATGGTTCTGGTATCTTCATCCAGTCCGTACCAGGTTCTGACGTTCTGTTTGAGCTCACCCCTGGCAATGGACATATTCACTACCTGGAGAAAGTGGGAAATGTACATCCTTGCCGTTTTGAAATTATCAGAAAGTGACTTGCCGAATTTGGCTTGCCGGTCGCGGCTGAACTGATGCTGCTGGATGTCTTGTTCAAAGTGGGGAACGAAAGCTTTGATATCAAATAACAACTTTTGGGAAAAGGGCAATTCTCTGGGAGGCAACCCGGTTCCTTTGTCCCGTGCCTTTTTGAGAGCCCTCAAACGGGCCTGGTCAGTATTTGGAAGTCGTCTGTATGGCATGGTCATTTCTTTTATTGGGGTGCTGAAGATAGCAAAAAGTTTAACCAATTACAAACCAAAGCAATCCCCCTCTTTTGGTCAAAGAAATAAGGAAAGACATCATTCCCTTCCCCGGTTTTATTAGCCGGGACCTGGGATATGGGACTTGTGCAGATGGGATGAAATTCCGGGAGAAACTGCTATTTTTGATCTTCGGTCTTTGTTCTGCAGGAATTGATCCCGAATATAGCATAAAGCCCGCAAAGCCTGAGAACTCCTGTAACCAAGGCAATGGCCGCAATAATCAGCATTACAGTGCCAGCTGTGCCGGTTACTGCTCCGGTGAAATAGAGAGTGGCCAGAATGGCTGCGATGACGATGCGCAGGGTCCGGTCGAAAATGCCAACGTTCTTTTTCATAATACCTGATTTTTATGGATTTCTATACATTAGAACAATGGACAGAGGCTTTTGGTTCTCAGGTATTTTTAGCTGTGCGTTTTCGTTCGTGTTCCTGGAGGAGGATTTTTCTTAAACGGATGGATTTCGGTGTGACTTCCACATATTCATCCCCCTGTATGTATTCCAGTGCTTCTTCCAGGCTGAAGATGATGGGAGGTGCCAGCCGGGTTTTCTCGTCAGATCCGGACGCCCTCATATTGGTCAGTTTTTTCCCTTTGGTGACATTCAGGCTCAGATCGCCGTCACGATTGTTCTCCCCGATGACCTGTCCCATATAGATTTCCTCCTGGGGGTGAACGAAAAACCTGCCGCGGTCCTGGAGCTTGTCCAGAGCATAAGCAATGGCCGTTCCGCTTTCCATAGCGATCAGGGAACCGTTCTGACGCTTGTCAATCACTCCCTTCCAGGGCTGGAATTCCACAAACCGGTGCGCCATGATAGCCTCTCCTGCTGTGGCGGTGAGCAGGTTGTTTCGTAGGCCGATGATGCCGCGTGAGGGGATGGTGAATTCCAGAACGACCCTTTCCCCTTTTCTTTCCATGGTAAGCAGTTCTCCCTTACGCTGGGTGATCATTTCAATGGCCCGTCCACTATGTTCATCCGGCAGATCGATGGTAAGTTCTTCTACGGGTTCGTGTTTTTCTCCCCCGATCTCTTTGATGATGACCCGCGGCTGTCCCACCTGCAGCTCGTATCCCTCTCGCCGCATGGTTTCGATGAGAACGGACAGGTGCATGACGCCCCGTCCGTAGACGTTCCAGGCATCTGCCGCATCGGTGTCTTCCACGCGAAGAGCAAGATTCTTCTCCAGTTCTTTGTCTAGACGTTCTCTGATGTGGCGGGATGTTACATATTTGCCCTCTTTACCGAAAAATGGTGAGTTATTGATGGTAAAGAGCATGCTCATGGTCGGCTCATCGATGGCGATGGGATCGAGCGGTTCGGGACTTTCCGGGTCGCAAATGCTGTCGCCGATGTCGAATTTTTCCAGACCGATAATGGCTCCGAGTTCGCCATTGGGAAGAACATCGGTTTTGGTTCGTCCCAGACCGTCGAATACGTTCAGTTCCTTAATCCGGGTTTTGTATACATCACCATTCCGGCCAACCACAGCCACTTCCTGACCGGTCCTGAGTGTTCCCCGGTACATTCGCCCGATGGCAATGCGGCCTACATAGGGAGAATATTCCAGTGAAGTAACCAATAACTGCGGTGTGCCTTTACGCTCATCGGGGACGGGTATGTGATCAACGATAGCTTCCATGACGGTGTTGATGTTATCGGTCTTCTTCTTCCAGTCGTCCGACATCCATCCGTCCCGGGCTGAGCCGTAAACGGTGGGAAAATCGAGCTGGTTTTCATTGGCATTCAGATTAAACATCAGATCGAATACCGACTCCTGTACTTCTTCCGGGCGGCAGTTGGGTTTGTCAACTTTGTTTATCACAACAATGGCCTTCAGGCCAAGTGCCAGGGCTTTCTGAAGAACAAAACGTGTTTGGGGCATCGGCCCTTCGAAGGCATCGACCAGCAACAATACACCGTCGGCCATGTTAAGGACGCGTTCCACTTCGCCACCGAAGTCAGAGTGTCCGGGAGTGTCTATGATGTTTATCTTATGGTTGTTCCAGACGACTGAGGCATTTTTGGAAAGTATGGTTATGCCCCGTTCCTTCTCCAGATCATTACTGTCCATGATGAGTTCACCCGGCCGCTGATGTTCGGAAAACAGTTTCCCTGCTTTCAGCATTTCATCCACAAGGGTCGTTTTGCCGTGGTCGACATGGGCAATGATCGCTACATTTCTGATTGTATGCATAATGGTTTCTTAAAAAATGGCGTGCAAAAGTACGCTTTATTCATTACAACAAATGAGCTTCCTGTATATTTCGGTGTTAAATATGATTAAAGGATCGGGAAAGGGATTTTGTTTTCGGTGATGTCCGGATAAGAACCTGATTTAGGAACGAACCATCTCAGTGCAGTAATGGTTTAAGCCGTTTTTTGGTTTTTGTCGATCAGTTTTCTTTCTTTTTTTTGTTTCCAAAAGACACAAAATCAGGGAATAAGGAAAATTCTTCGATAAAATCTCAAAAAAATTAATACCATGTATTGCATAGTACCATAAAAATATCATATATTTGTAATGCATATAACAGGGTAAGATATAGTATTGTTTGAACATTCAATCACAATCAGGATGCTTTGCATAGCAAAGGAGTGGTTTAAGTGAGAAGAACTCTTTATCCGTTGTTTTTGGGAATCATCAGAAAATGGAGGAATGATAATGGAAATTGTGGGGGATTTCTGAATAACCGGGGTATTTAATGTCAATAGTCCGTTAAACTTTTGCAAGAACCTTTGAGTCAGCCGTTTTATATTTAAAAGGATTTTGTCAAAAGAGTGAAAATTAGTCTTATACGATCCATCTTAAATCTAACCTGCATTATTCATAAATTATCTATTACGATGCTCAACTATCGGCAAAACACAAGCGTCCTTATCAAATTTGATTTGAAAATAGTTCACTATTTCCTGCATCAAATTTGTCTGCGGTTGCTTGCGTTTTTTGATATTTGAACATCTCATAACGAAAACTTATGAATAAAGCAGGCTAAAAATTCACCCATCTGTTGTTGTAATGTAGAAGTCAATTAAAAAACCTCATATGAAAAAGAGTTTTAGTAACAAAACCGGGAAAAAGGTAAAAGGGGGCTCGCTTTTCATCCTTGCAGGGGTGCTCTTTTACTTTGGTGCCGTTGCCGGCGAAGATTCGGGGCACAGACAGGAAAGAGCAAATTCGGCGGCCGAATATGAACAAAAAGATTCTGCCGTCAGAACGATAGACCATACCACGACATCGGGTTGGGTGTCCGGGGCGATGATCGGATTTCCGATTTAATTTGTTCGTTGGGTTTTTGATATTAGGTTTAAGAGGCTAAAAACATCTGGAAAAACTTTTTATACAAAAGCTTAACGAGCTAATGCAAGAAAAATATAAATATAATTGTATGAAAATAGAAAATGCCAAAGCCCAGATGCGGAAAGGTGTGCTGGAATATTGTATTCTGTCCATTCTTTCCAGGGGAGATGCATATGCGTCCGATATCATCAGTGATATGAAAGAGGCACGCATCATAGTAGTGGAAGGGACTTTGTACCCTCTGCTCACCCGTCTGAAAAATGCCGGTCTTCTTACTTACCGGTGGGAAGAGTCGACGCAGGGTCCGCCAAGGAAATATTATGAACTGACCGACCGCGGTCGTGAATTTTTACAGGAACTGGACCAGTCATGGAAAGAGTTGGTAGATTCAGTTCATTTCATTCATAAAAAAAACCAGGAACATGAAGAAAGCAATGACCATTAGCATAGCCGGCCGGTCTTTTTACATTGATGAAGATGCTTATGGCCGGCTTGATCAGTATCTCAGGAAACTTGAGACCTGGTCCCGGGAAAGGGAAGGCGGCCGTGAAATGTTCAACGATATTGAGGGCCGTATACGGGAGTTGTTTGAAGACAAGATAGATCCGACAACTGGCGTGATTACCCCTGAGCTGGTGGATGAGGTAATCACCACTATGGGGCAACCTGAGGATTTTGCCGGCGACGCAACCGATGAAGAGGATGCCTCAAGAACCGGGGAACAGGCTTTTGAAACCACTGTTCCTCCCCGCAGAAGATTGTACCGGGATATAGAGGACCGTGTTTTGGGTGGTGTTTGTTCGGGTATTGCCGCTTATTTTAACATCGACAGGGTTATTGTGCGCGTTTTGTTTGCTCTGCTGCCTTTTCTGAGTTTCGGAGCGATTGTCCCCATTTACATTATTTTGTGGATTGCTATTCCCCCGGCTCTTACTTCCACTCAGCGACTGGAGATGCGGGGACATGATGTTAATATCTCAAATATTGAGAAAAACATTCGTAACGAATATAATGATGTGAAGCGGAGGTTCCGGCAGTCGTCCACCTATCGGAAAGGCGAGGATTATCTTGGAAGTTTCAGGAAACGTGACCGGACCGCCTTGATTGTGACAGCAGTTGTTATTGGGATTGTTTTTCTGGCCAGTATTATAAACCTTCCTTTTGATGGGGGATGGAGTCCGGTTTTTCATTTTGATATGCCATTTCGGCACATCGGTTTTATCCCGGTTTTTCCACTTGTTCTGATCCTCCTCGTTCTTGGATTGGCTTTCCGCACGGCATTCAAAGGTTTTCTTGTCCTGATCGTTATTGTTCTGACAGCATTGTTTCTTTTCAAATTATTTGGATGGTTTGTCGCCCCCCATTTCATGCACACATTTATGTAAAAAACTTTAGAAATGAAGAAAACTGTACATATCAATATTGCCGGACATGCCTTCAGCATTGAAGAAGATGCTTACGAACGTCTGGATGCCTATCTGGATGCCGTGAAAGCCCGTCTGGGTAATAGCGATGAGGCCCAGGAGACCCTGGAAGACATTAATCTTCGCATCGCTGAGCTCTTCCGTGGTGTTCACAAAGATGCCGCTTCCCCCATTACCATGGAGGATGTTGAAGAGGTTATGTCTACGCTCGGGCGCCCTGAAGATTATGAGGTACCTGTTGATGGTGAAGGATCTGAAGAAGAAGATACCACCGAATGGCCGAGGACGGAGAAGCAATTGTTCCGCGATCCCGACAATCGTTTTCTGGGCGGTGTTTGTGGCGGACTGGGACATTATTTTAATTTGGATCCGGTATTGTTCCGTCTGTTGTTCATCATAGCTACCTTATTTTACGGCACCTCGCTTTTGGTCTATCTTATTTTATGGATTGCCATTCCCCGGGCCGTTACTGTTCAGCAACGTATCATGATGATGGGAGGTGCTCCCGGCAGTGACCGATGGCGGAGGAAACATATCTCACGGCCAATTGGCAACAATGCCTCTGAGGGGGTGTTGCGTGTATTGGCCATCGGAGCTGGTGTTTTTCTTGTTTTGGTCTCGTTTATTTCACTGGCCACTCTGATCATGACATTTTCCCTTTCTGAAGTGATCTTTGGAAGGTTGTTTAATGACGGGGCCTGGATTCCCGAGTTGAGCAATTATTTCCTTCTGCCCGGACAGCAGTTATTGGGTTTTATCGGATTTGCCCTGACGCTGGGGATTCCACTTCTGGTCCTTTTTTACCTTGGGATGCATCTTATATTTCGTTTTCGGAAGGGAGGAGTCCCTTTCCTGGTTACTTCTCTTGTGTTATGGCTGGCCGGAATAGGAATGCTCTCTTATACCGGGGTAAGTGTTGCCGGCAGTTATGCCAACAGGCTTGACGTAGAAGAACGCAAAGAGCTGAAAGTACCCTCCTCTGATACCATTTTTATTCGTCCGGGGGAGTCTTCACTTAAGTTGGGTGAGGGACAACACATTTTCAGCAAAGGTGGGATTTCGATTAAAAAACAAGATGATGATATTATTCTTGTCGGGACTCCCGAAATAGAAGTTGAAAAAGGGGGAAGTGCTTTCAGAATAATTGTGGAGAAAACCGCTCGGGGCAAGAGTTCAGACGAAGCGATCGACAATGCGAATAAGATAGAATATTTTTATTTACAGGACGATTCGCTGCTTTGGCTTGATCGATATTTCAGCGTTCCCGACATCGGATTGATGCGTGGGCAGAAAGTGGATGTCACAATCGAAGTTCCGGAAAATAAACAACTAAAGGTAGCAGATGAGTTTCAACACTTGATCGAGATCAAATCAGAATAGCCATTAAACAGGAATTTCATGAACAAGACAGGCAAGAGGGGTTTCTTATCCATAGCAGTTTGCATCGCAGTGATTTCCGTGACGGCTCAGAGCAGCCCTTCCGAAAAGTTGTATGCATCACTCGACGGTGTAAAAGGGATTACCATAGTTTCCCTTTCCAAAGAGATCATCAATATGGTGGACATGATAGTGGATGAAGATGACTCTAAAGAAATAACAGGTCCTCTGAAAAAGGTTAAACTAATGAGCTGTAAAAAGGAAAAGGCACCATCTTCCATCGATGCATTATTGAGAACATTCAAAAAAAGACCATTCGAACTGGTGGAAGAAGGAAATGATGATGCTGAAATATTCATCATCCGCTCCGGCAGAAAAATAAAAGAATGTCACATTGTATCGGAAGATGATGAAAGCCTTTTTCTTCTTTCGTTTTACGGCAACTTCAAAGTAGAAGACATTGATAAAATGGCAAATAAGGCTGATCGTATGAGATAATTTGCTATATTGAGTCCTGAAATCCAACTTTAAGGATCATGTTCAGCAAATTATCTGTTTTTTTTCTTTTTGTCCTTTTTTCATTTTCGGCTGTTGGCGCAGGGCTTTCAGAATCGCAATTGAATGACAGGGCCATTCAGCACATCATCCGCACGTTGCCGCGTATGGGACTGCAACTCAGGGAAGCTGGAATTACCGTGTCTCAGGCCTACTATATCTGGCCCCGTGATGCCGTCCTGGATGCCAAAGGACAGGTACTTCTTGAGCAGTATGGTTATGATGCCCTCAGACAGGATGCTCTCGAAATTTTCTGTAAGGCATGGTTTTATCTGAATTACGATTCCCTGGTCAGTGAGCGTGAAAAACTGCTTTCGACATTTGAGGAACAGATGACTGAAAATCCTTATATTGAAGATGATCAGAAACGCATCAACATCCGGATGTTAAAAAAGGATCTGGGGAAAAATAAGGAGGAATTAAAACAAGCCGTGGGTGAGGATAACCTGAGGATGGTGTGTGATTATCGGGATCAGATTGTGCAAGCCTGGGAAACGTTGAATGATTAATCTCGCGGATTTATTTGAATTCCATTCCCACCAGTGAAATGTCATCGAAAATGGCTCCGGCTTCTATGTGTTTGGCTACCAATTTTCTGACTTCTTCCATGTTTTCTGTAATATTTTGACCGTTGGTGATGATCTTTTCAATGTTGGTGAGGCCAGACTGTACTTCATTGTCGCGTTCCAGTTCGACAAGCCCGTCGGTAAAGGCCATCAGCTTGGCATTTTTTGGGATGGTGATTTTCCCGGTTTCTATGGCGGGAATGATGTCGAGCATTCCCAGCCCGATACACCCCTTGTCCAGAGTGGAGAGGTGTGTTTTACGCGGGTCGAAAAGCAGAGGAGGCAGGTGGCCGGCATTGACGTAAGTAAGCCGCCGGGTTCGCAGATTATATTTGCCGATGAACATAGTGATGAACTTTTCATTGTTGGCACTGCTGTTGACACGCTTGTTGAGCTGGTGAACCAGTTTCTTGAGGTCAATCCCCGGCGTGAACAACGTCCGGATGACGGCCTGGAAATTGGACATCAGGAGTGCTGCAGCAATTCCCTTTCCGGAAACGTCAGCTACACAAAAGCCAATGGAAGTTTTCGAAAGAGAAATGATGTCATAATAATCACCCCCGACACCCCAGTGCGGGTGGTAGAAAGAGTGCAATGAAAGCTTTTTGTGGCGCGGAAGATCCTCCGGTCCCGGAATCAGTTGATTCTGGATTTTTGAGGCTACTTCCATCTCTTTTTTCAGGGCCTCCTGTTCCAGAATGGTCTGCTGCATCCGTTTGTTTTCAATAAAAACAATGATGAGATTGGAAATGATCTGGATCAGCTTCAGATGTTTAATGGTGGGGCTGATGCCGTGGTGGTCTTCTTCCACATCGCCAATGAGGACGTATCCGATGGCCCTGTATCTGTGAAAAAGAGGAATGACCGCATCGAAACCCTGAAGAGGCTCCGGCGGGGCCAGGGTGATGTTTTCAATGGACTTGTACTGAAGGAGGTCTCTTTCTACGTCAACCTTTTCCACTTCCTGAGCGGAAACGCCTGAAATCAAAAGATTTTTCCATTCCCCGTCCGAGTTGGTGAAAACAAGAATTTTGCCCACTTCCAGTTCTTCACGAAGCAATATTTCAAATTCCGACAAAAGGTCCTCAACCGAATGGTCCTCGTTGATGGTTTGAGCGAGGTCCAACAGTATATTGAGCCGGTCTTTATAAAGCCGGAGGCGTTTCTTTTTCACTTGCGTGATCATGGCCTTGACTGAAAATTCGTTTATTCTAACATCCTAAATGTACGAATTTATATCATTTCTGGCGAAAAATTGTGATTGTTTTTGCAAATGATGAATTTTGCGATGGGCATTATCAGGTTTCGGATGAAAATAAGAGGGTGTCTAAAAAGTATTCACTGTTATTATCCTAAAACAGTGCAAAAATTTTATAATCCTGATTATGAGATTCTTCACTGCGTTCAGAATGACAAAAAAACACCAATTTTTGACTTTTTAGACAGCCTCTCATCAATGACCACTGCCTCACTACCACCAGCCCGCTTCACCCTGTGAAATAATTATACCCCTTTTGAGAAAACTTATTTTTTCTTTATTTCCATTACAAAGGGTAAATCCGGGGGTAAATCTCATGGGTATCATTTATTCACCGAGGTTTTCGGTTGCTTATGTTATTCCTTCACCCGCTCTACATAAGACTGATCCCGGGTGTCCACTTTTATTTTGTCACCCGTATTCACAAACAAGGGAACCATGATGGTGGCGCCGGTGTCGACGGTGGCAGGTTTCAGTGAATTGGTGGAGGAGGTGTCGCCACGAACGCCGGGTTCGGTGTATGTCACTTCAAAATTGATAAAGGGTGGCAGAGTCACCTGCATAGGGGTTTCTGATTCGGCATGAAACAAAATTTCAACTTCCTGTCCTTCGCGCAGCAGATGGGGCCTTTCGATCAGTTCTTCGCCAATGCTGACCTGTTCGAAACTTTCGCTGTTCATAAAATGATAGCCCAGGTCATCTTTATATAAAAACTGGTGGGGTCTTCTCTCAACACGGGCTTCGTTGATCTTGTGACCAGCGGGGAAGGTTTTATCAATCACTTTGCCGTTGGCAACGTTTTTGAGTTTGGTCCGGACAAAAGCAGGTCCTTTGCCGGGCTTGACATGCTGAAACTGGACGACAAAAAATAAATCCCCGTTCAAATCAATGCACATCCCATTCCTGAAATCTGAAGTTGTAGCCATGTTCCCGATATTTAAATTTTAAGTGTTAAATTTTTTTGCGTCGCAAAAATAGTGCAAATCAATTAAAACGCCACAACTTCATGGATTTATTGGGAAACAAAACTGGAAAACGGATTGTGAAGCCCTCTGAATCGTTCCAGATTGCAGGTAAAAGCCCCCACCCGGAGTTTAAACCTGATACGGACGGGGACCTTATTCCGGTCCCGGGATATCCAGACCTGCATATCGTCCTCGTTTTTGAAAGCCCGGCCGACTTCGGTGACAGGTACGAACAGATAACATTCGAGCTTTCCAAGAGGCGTATCGATCACCTCCGTTCCACGGTAACGGATACGCAGGGGAAACAATTCATCAGAGAACCAGGTCATGATCTCGATCATATCGCCTTCTTCCAGATCATCGTTGAATTGGTATTTGCGGGCATAATAAAACGCCGAGAGTATGTCCTGGATATTCTCCGGCACCCAGTGATCTCCTGATTTCTCACTCCTGACTTTGGCCGAATCGGTATGTTCGTGTTCGAAGAGAACTTCATTGTAGTATCGGTAACTCCCTTCGCGAATGTTGCGAATGGCTTTCACCGGCAGGTCAGTGGCGGGATCAATAAAACTCTCGTACTTGTCGCGCACTTTGTATATGGCATCGGCTACTCCAACTGTTTTCCCTGAGGCAATGACATGATGAACATCCTGTCCGGACAAAGCAGTATCCCGAACCTCCAATTTTGCTTCACCGCCTTTGATGAAACCATATTTTAACGAGTACTGGAGCTCTTCTCCAGGCGCATATACTGTATATGGCGTATCAGCTTTTTGCGGGGGAATTGTGCCGTTCCCTGCAAAGGCAGGAGTACCTGCAAATAAGGTCCCTGTAACCATAATGATACAAAACAGACGAATCATAACAAACAAATTTATTTGTCCAGTAAACCGACTTGTTGTCTCTTTTATGGACACGTTTCCATGATTGTTACAATTTTTGGGCCTTTTTTGTCCTGGCTCATTTGTAATAAAGGAACTCCAGGGGGTGAATCCTGATTCTTGGGGGCTGCGAGGATGTCTGAAAACAATTTAAAGTTGTTATGCTACTATGTTAACAAAACATTAACATGAAATAACATCTCGATAACATACATTTATTAAGAATCGTTCTAAACTTGTATATAAGAAAATCGGATATTTTTAACCTAAAAACAATAGCAGTATGAAACGCAAATTAGCATTGTCATTTTTATTCGTGTTTACTCTGGGCCTTTCAACGCCGGTTATGTCAAACAGCATGATGCAGGAACCTGAAAAGGAGGAATGCGAGAAGAAATGTGACAAAGAAGAGAAGGAGAAAAAAGATTGCGACAAGAAAGCAGAGAAAAAAGATTGCGACAAAGACAAGGATAAAGAATAGCAATATTCTTGTTGGATTATTTTCACCCGTAAGTGCGTTGCATTTACGGGTTTTTTGTTGGTCTACAGCGGGCGGCTACTTTCACTAAAGGGGCCACCCAGATCTCATCCTTTTTGTTCGCCAGGTATTCTGCCAGTTCTTTGTGGGCCGTTGCAGAAACATTCATGGAATGACCGCCACCAACCCCGTGAAAAAGAAATACCAGAAGCATCCCTTTTTTACGGGCTTTTTCGGCAAGAGCGATCAACTCTGCTCCCGACTGACCATCCACTACAAAGGCACCCACTCTTTCCCAGTCCACCTGGCCGGGTTTTTCCATCCTGGCTATGACGTCGCGGGCAGCCAGAATATCATCATTCATGAGATGGCTAAAAACCGAATCTTCAACTTCTTTGTCGCCACAGGTATAAGCAAAAGTCCGTTTTTCTTTCCCGTCAATGGCTTTCAGCAGGGTAGAGGCCACTTTTATTTCATCCAGCATCCGGGTAAGCGAGTAGTTGTCCAGATCATAGTCGTCCGTGATCCAGTCGCGCCCCTCCGACTTTCCTGCACAAGGATGAAAAAGGGTGTGATTGCCCAGCTCATGTCCCTTTTCTGCAATTCGCCTCCATTCATCAAGGCGGTTGTGAAGAGTACCGGCATTCCCGGGAATATAGAAACTTCCTTTTAATCCAGCAGAATCAAGGGTTGGCACAACTATGTCAAGATGCTCATTCAGTCCATCGTCATAGGTAAGGACAACGGCAGAATGGTACCCGTTCCAGGGGCCATCTTTCTTTGTTTCCTGGCAGGAGATAAGCATTAAGCACAGGAGAATTAAGAAAAATCCAGCAGGGAAAAGAGAAATCTGGCGAAATCGGATCATCGTTGTGTCGGTTTTGGTAATATTCAAAGATACAAATTATGGGAAAACTGGATTTCCCGGCCTCAATCACTCAGAAATTGTATTCCCTCACATAAAAGGCTTTTACATTCACTCATTTTTTTGTGGGTTGGTTACGGAAATGCTCAATTTCGTTTTCAAAGACCAAAATGTCCCCGCTATGAATAATGTGATAGGTACCATGATCCTGGTAGATACAGCAGCCCTGATAAGAGATTTCGGCTTGCATTTTATTCCGGGAAATTATTTTAAAGAAGACCAGGTTCCCTTCGTTGATCTGGGGCTCCATTTTTCAGAAAAGAATTATGTGGTCATGGTGGCCCCCAACGAATTTTCAAAATCCGGCATGGGAACAAAAGACTTGGTTCTTAAAGTCCATTCCGGTGATGAAATAAAATGGTGGGGAGAGCCAATTTATTCAAATACGAGTGCCGATTTTTGCATCAGTAAAATAGAGCCGGTGAATGAAAATGCTCTTCGTTGCAGTGTTTGGGTTGACGATTGTGGAGAGCACTCTGCCTCGGTTGATAAAGGGAAAGGAAAATGTCAATCAGCTATTGGTGTTCAGGATCTTTACCGGCAAGCCGGTTATCCGGAGCACCAATACCGGTTGAAGTTGAAAGGACAGCCAAAGGCGGGATCCGAACCGGTTGAGTTGCGTTATCAAATTGAGATCAAACTCTTCAGTAAACCGGGAAAATCAGAGAAACAGGTTTTGTTAGGCATATTTCACTGGGAAACAGTTGTTTTGATGTGCAGGCAGAAAGCCATGTCAGATGATGTTGAACCTACTGAAAACCAGGTCGCGGCACGATTTGTTGACAGGGATCTGTTTTTCACCAATTAACAACATGTTGCCCTCAAAGCCGGTGATATTGGAAAGATTGACAATGTAGCTGCGGTGGACCCGCACAAAATCATCTTTGGGCAGTTTCTCTTCAAAATTTTTGAGAACGGAAGAATAGGTAAAATTTTCATTACGGGTATGAATGACCGTGTAATTGCTGTCTGCCTCAAGCCATAGAATTTCCCCGAAATTGACCTTTCGGTAATGGGACCCGCCCCGCAGGAAAAGGCAGCCGGGCATGTGAAGCAGGAACTCAGTGGCATGGTCTTCCTGCGCTTCATGGGGATCCGGTTGCTTTTCCTTTTTATCCCCATAGAAGTTATACAGAGCCATGTCAACGGACACTTTCACCTGGCGGTCGTTGAAAGGTTTCAGCAGATAAGCGGCCGGGTTCACCTGACGGGCCTTTTCTACCACGCTTTCATTGGCCAGGGAAGTCAGAAATACGAATGGCAAATGGAAACGTTCATTAATGACCGCGGCCAGATCGATTCCGGTTTTTTGCCCGTGCAATGAAATGTCGATGAGCAGGACATCTACCGGGTGGTTTTCGAGCCAGTTGACGGCATCGTCCACGTTGTCGAGCTTCCCGGCCACCTGGTAGCCCATGTCGGTCAACCGCATGGCGATGTCTTCGGCTATCATGAACTCGTCTTCCACGATCAGAATGGTGATCTTTTGTGTCATCGTTACTCTTTTTTTAAGACAATTTCCCAACGGCATCCGTCATCGTTGGTCTGGTTGATGTCGCCGTGTAACTGTTTTACAAGGGAATGGACCAGTTTTAGTCCCAGCGATGAGGTCTTTTGAATATCCAAATCGTCCGGAACCCCGGGGCCGTTGTCGGCAATGGTCACAAAGATATTTTCTTCATCCTGTTTCA